>DUKR01000061.1:1167-1466 GCA_013329175.1 Candidatus Woesearchaeota archaeon | reverse complement strand
TCATTGCCTACGGCTATGGTGAATTGCGCTAGTTAGTTGAATAATTTTCCGTATTTCACCATCTCAGAAATGCGTTCTATTTTTAATATTATCAACGCATTTCTCTATACTTTGCCAAAAGCGGCGCTGCTATTCTCTCTCCTTCTGCCTGTGCTGAGATTGATGACAATAATTCCGTCGTGCTCTGCATCCGCGCCCATCCTTCATATACGCAGGTAGCAGCGCTCAAGCCTAAGGTAATAGCCTGCTCAGCTCTTAATACTGAGGGCGATGGCTGCGGCAATGCCAGCAACACATGC
>DUKR01000061.1:0-968 GCA_013329175.1 Candidatus Woesearchaeota archaeon | reverse complement strand
GCAGCCCGAGCCGTTTTTGTTTTTGCTTTTCTTTCTTCACTCTTTTTTCACTTTTTTTTCTTCATTTTTCTTTCCCCCCTCGGAATTAGCAAGAACGTGATGGCCTGAAACGAAAAGGGAGGAAGATACGCGTTGGCTGTGGAAGCGATGGGATGCACGGCTAATGCCTTTTTTCATAATGATGTTTTGGGGGAATGCCAACCCTCCCCGCGATCCTGCCCCGTTCTTCCCAGATGAAGCCTTCAGGTGAGTGAAATATTACAGGAAAAGATATCTTACGCAGACCGGAAAACTTAGGGAGCATGAGCTGCAGGAGGCAGAGAAATATGACGGCATTTCCCTGCTCTTTTCTACGAAACCACTTTCTCCCGAGGAAGTGACGAGAAAATATTTTGAGAAGGATGTGGTGGAAAAGGCATTCCAAAGCCTGAAGGGAGTAGTGAAAATAAGGCCAGTCAGGAAATGGATTGCAGAGAGAGTCAGGGCACACGTCTTCATTTGCTTTCTTGCTTATCTGCTTATTGCCATTATGAATCATAAGCTGAGGAAGAAGCACCAGCCGTTTAATGCTGTTGAAGCGCTGGAGGAATTAGAAACACTATACCGCATCCACATGCAGAATACCAAGACTAAAAATACGTTTACGAAGACCGTTGCCTTTACCAGGAATCAGGAGGAGATATTGAATGCAGTGGACAGAAGGCTCTTAAAATGTAGTGATTAAAACGGTCGCCAAAGTTGAGAAACTTCATTTTCGGGCGCGTCGCCTTTGGCGATGACACGACGTACCCCACGCAGGGCGCCATGAGTGTTTACGAGACGATCACAGGCATTGACACCGGGACCGGCGTCGAACTTAAACACCCA
Source organism: Candidatus Woesearchaeota archaeon (assembly GCA_013329175.1). Classification (GTDB taxonomy): domain Archaea; phylum Nanobdellota; class Nanobdellia; order Woesearchaeales; family UBA11716; genus UBA11716; species UBA11716 sp9638u. Next base: position 101 of record DUKR01000061.1, on the reverse strand, counting down.
CGAAGCCCCCCCAACGAATTGTGTATCATTACTTCTTAAAGTACTTTGCACATAATCAGGCATTAATACGTAAACGAGGGGAGTTTTTCCTTCTTCTGCAA
>DUKR01000032.1 GCA_013329175.1 Candidatus Woesearchaeota archaeon | reverse complement strand
TTCAGGATAGTGAAGTATTACATTCTATTTCTGGCTTGTTTATTTCCTTCATCATTTTGGTAAATGTGTTTTTTATGTTGTTGTAGAAGATACTCCAGAAATATGATTCATTTCCAGGTATTGTCACTTTGTCTCCTTCAAAGATTATGCATCTTTGAGAAGGTGGGTTTCTGGCGGCGTTCTCAACAAAGTCTGCGCCAAACCTCAAACCCGTTACAACTGCAACATCTTTTAGTACCTCATATAGGTTAACTTCACTTAAGGCAGGTTGAATGTCATTTAACTTTTCAATCTCAAGCCTTACAAGTTCCCATGAATTTCCAATGCAGTTTCTTACTTTTGAAATATGCCTATGAAGTGTATCTGGGCTGTTCAGTATAAAACGCGCATATACTTCTCTTGATGCTGATTTGCCTTGGGAAACCCTACGATAATTGTCTGAAAGAATCATTAATCCTTCGAGTAGATGTGTGGAGTCATGGCAAAAAAAACGATAGAAATCGCCCCCTAATACTTTTTTTATTATATCAGTATGAGTGGTAACATTATTAAATTTCCTAACATTATGCATTTCATTTCCTAAGGCTTGAAGATTAGCCTGCGTCATTTCTGCGGTTTCCCGAAGTAGATTTTGAATTGTGCTGTCAATTGTGCCTCCCCCGAGTTGTGTTTGTATGGCTTCCACGAGTTGTGTAACGGCCCCTTCATCTATATCCTGCTTCTGCTGCTGGCCGAAGAAACGAATTCTATTACTTGCTGCTTCCAGCAGGTACATATGTTCAGGCTTCATCCGAAGATTAGAGATGGCTCGCATTTATAAAATTTGCTACTTTTTAGTAACTATTGGCTCCATCGGTTGCCTCCTCGCCGCAGAGTTTAAATCCCAAAGCGGACTACCTTAGCGGCATGGGACTTGGAGTGCTTGATCCTCATGATCTGAAAATTCAGCAGTTTGCCGCTCAACACATGTGCCTTCTCTGTGACCTGGAGAGCCTCTGCGATAGCTTAGATGCCAACACATTACCAGAAAAAGAGCGATTTAGCAGTTTGGAGGGCGCCCTGCTGGTGGTCTTGAGTAGGCTGGAGGATTGCTATGCAAGTAAAGATTCTACTATCCAATTATTGTCAAGAAAGGCCATTGATGATATTATTACAGAGGCCAATGAAGTTAAGGGGCTTTATCATGACCTCATTTCTAGGCATTTCTCCTGCTATATGGGCGATTTCAGGCGGGTACTTCAGCCAATAAGCATGGACGAGATCTCTTCCGCCATCGTCCCTTCAGAGGCAGTGTATATACAGAAGAAAACAAAGGGGTTCATGCCTTATATGCGGGCGTCTTTAACGCTGGCGCAGGACATTATCGCCGCATATGATTGTAAGGATAATTTGCAGGATGTTCTGGCTCGGGCGGTTAATGACCTTCAACAGCATTTTCCTGCTGTACCTATCACCTTGCAGGAGTATGCTGCCATAACAAAAGGAATGGAAGAATTAACGAGGGATAATATTTTTATGATTTTTGTTCCCTTTGCCTCCCGCCCTTCCCATACTAGTACCGCTGCGCCTCTTTCTCATGGCGGCTCGGCGGGGCACAATCCCCATGCTACTATGCTAGAAAACATGAGATACGCTGTAGGAACTTTATTATATTTTAGCGCAGAGATATTTGCCATCTCGCGTCATTATAGATTACTTGTGGATGGGTATGGCCGCGAGACGAAGTGCTTAACCAAACAAAAAGAAAGGATCCTTCCGGCGGAGGAGATTACCATTGAGCGCATGGGGCTTTTACAAGTGGCGATGTTTAACTACATTAGCGCAATGGATACTGCAAAGACGCATAGCAGGGTCATTAGAGAAAAAGGGTCAACATTATCCCCAAAAGAGTATACTGCTTGGTTGGTTGAGGATAGAGAGAAATTTTCCGATCTGTCGTCATATGTATGTCTCCCGCTTTGTCTTGGCGCGCTTAAAGCGTTGGATGCGGCAGCTAGGGAGTTGCTAACTACTGAGCCATGTTTATATGAGTATTTTGACATATTGGATAGGATATACTGTTCTGCGTATTCTCCTCGTCTTTCCATGGTTAAATAGCTACCCAAACCACCTTCCTAACCCCTCCTGCTTCTCCTTGTCCCTGCCAAACACCGCTTCAACGCGCCTTCTGGTCAAATCTATGCTCTGCTGAAGATAGGCGGGGAGATGGTATTTTGTAGCAAGGCTTATGGTGGGCTCAAGGTACTTGACTATCGAGCCTTCGGATATGGTGAATACTATCTTCCCGCCGCAGGAGAGGCATTTCCCGACAAGCGGAGGGCGCCTGAATTTAGTGTTGCAGGCAACACAGCGGAACTGCTGCTGGGAAAATTTCCTCAAATTGCCCCTGATGTCCCTGATAAAATGCTTCTCGATTACTAGGCGGGCTACGTCTGCCTCATCCACTGCGCGGATCTTTTCAGCCAAATCCATCTGGCCCATGAGCTTCTCCTGCATCGAAGGCAGCGTCTTGTAGGCTGAGATGCGAACGCCAGCGTTCATGGAAGCAGTCTCATGGGTGTATCCCATGCCCTCGTATTGCCTCGGGGTATGGAGCCTCTTTCCAATCTGGTCAATTTCAACTTCGTGCGCTGGCATGTACTCCAGCGCCGCCTCATAGAGCTTGAGAGGATATTCCCACGCTACGTCAAGGTCGAATACCATGTCATCAACCTCTGCCGGGATGAGCCTTGATGTTGTGACCAGCGGCGCGTCCTGGGTTGAGCCCCTGTTCTTGGGAAGGAACTTTCGTGAGAAATTAAGCAGGGCATCTATCAGCAGGGTCACTGAGGCCTCGTCGCCATCGCAGTCGCGCCTGGTAGCAGCATGCACCACCGGATGGGCATAGAACCCCTGCGTCTTTGAAAAGCCAATAATCCTTGCGATGATGCCTGCTGAAGTGTGAGGAGCAAGGGCAAGCACGAGATGGCCTATGATATCCTGCGGCCCTGCGGCGTTAAAATAGGGGGGCAGGCCATAAAAATTAAGCAGGAGGTCGTCAATGAACTGGGCGGTCTTGAATAGAGCCTTGTCTGCCCCCTCGTCTTGCGATTCGGCGCACGCGGGAAGGATGATGTCCTGAGGCTTAAGCTCAAGAATCTGGTCAGAAGACTCTAAAGGATTCCCGTGGGCATCAGTAGTGTATCCCATGTTTCGAAGTGTTGGTATCGGCGTTCCAATCTCCTTGGGGGTGAAGTGGGTTATGGCAAGCTGAGTCATGTCGTACCTAGTTGTTCCGTCCTTGTTGACGTAGACGTCGTGCTTTGCGCGCAGGATGCCCTTCATGAGGTCTTCTGGTATGTGCTCTCTGTTGCTTGTTCCTATCACTCCCTTGATGAGGTCCGGATAGGCCAAAAGATGAAGGCCCTCCAAAACCTTAGGAAAATAGCGCGTGAGATTAATCTCTGCAGTAACGTACGCAGCATCTGCTGATTCGTCTTGCAGGGTGAATACCTCGCCGTATCTTGCTTTGAGCTTCTCAAGCCACTGCCTTGAGAACTGTGCGGTTATCTTGCCTTTCTGAAGGGCTGACTGCATGGAGCGCATCTTCCCTCCTTCGCTGCCAACAGGAAACAGCATGTGCGGCGAGCCAGTAAGCTTTCGCATCTTCGCCTTCTCGGGCCTGCCCATCCTTGCGCCGATGAACGTGCCCGCCTTATCCCTGATGAGCATGCCTGATAGCACCTGGAGAAGCGAGAGAGTGTCCTCATTCTCATGCTGTTGCGCGAGCTGCTGGATGCTTTCTGTGCTCTGCCTGTCTATCCCGAGCGTTGCGCAAAATGCCCGTGCGGTGCTCTTTCCAAGCACCAGATATTCGTTTGCTACAACGGTGTGGGGGATGCCCAGGAGCTCAAGGATGCGCTTGAGGTCCTTATCGTTGGGAAGAGTTGCGCGAAGGATCTTCCCCTCCTCGCTGATAATCTTGACTTTAGGAAGCGATGCTAAAAGCCTTGCAAGCTCGCTTCTCTTCAGGGTGTTCCAGAAATAGGTATAGGCTGGATGCAGCGGCGTCTTTGTCGCCCGTGCCAGGGCAATCGCTGCCGCCGCCTTTGGCCTGGTGTGAAGGGGGTCTTCCATCGCTTTTCTCACCTCCTCTTCAGGGCAATTGGAAAGCAGGGCAAGGGTTGCGCTGTCCCCTTCTTTTTTCATCTCCAGCGCCCACCATTCAGGGCAGTATCCTGCGGGAACAAGGGGATGCGCGCGATTATAGAAGTCCCCGTAATTGAAGAGGATGTCGCCAAGGTAGAGTATCTCGGCTACCTCTTTTGCTGCTTTTCTTGCCTCCTCTTCGCTATCCAGCTGCAACACCGTTCCGTCTTTAAGCCTGACTATGGGGCCGTCAATGGTGTCGCAGGCTGAAATGGTTGCCGCTTTGCCTGGGCGTTCAACTTTGAGCTGCGTCCCTATGCCAATGTACTCATTAAGAACTACCATGGCTGCGGGGTTGAGGCCGGCTGAGGAATATCCTGATACCCTGCATCTTCCGTACCTGAGCCTAAAGCCGCCGTTAGCTAGCGGGTGGGAGAGTACCGGCCTTCCGGCGACAAGATCCGCTATGTAGGTGTAGACAGGGGTTATCTTCTGCTTGGCGCCTTCTTTGCCTGCTGATACTCCTGTTTTCTTTGCCTTGATTGATTTCTGGAGCCTTATGAACTCCTCAAGGAACACCCAGTGCTCAAGGCCAAACTCCTTCATCCATTTTGACATCCTGCTCCAGACCTTCTGTGCCTTCTGAGCTACTGCCTCTCCCATGACCAGGCAGACTCCGCTTCTGATGCGGTTGGTGTCAACTCTTGCCAGGTCCTTGTAGTTTGACACCTCGAGCTCTTCTGATGGATCGCCGTCTAGCTGGAGGGGGAGATGCTCAGCCAAAAATCGGATTTCCTCTTCGCTTGGAAGATATTGCAGGTTGTTGACGCGCTCGTGATAGTCATAGAGTTCTGTCGCATACCTTCGGATCTCCTGGTCCGTTGGGTCGTAGGCCGCAAAGCCGAACTCCTTGCGTATGTAGTCTATCATGAGGACGGCAACAGCGGCAGCGGTCCCTCCTGCGCTTCTGACCGGCCCTGCGAAATTGATGGCGAAATATTCCCTGCCGTCCTTTCGTTTGCGAAGGCGGATCTCAACAAACCCCTCAAGGGGGGAAGCAACCGTCCCCATGGTGAGATAAGCAAAGCCGACGCGGATGCCTATTTCCATCGCCTCTTTCTGGGAGGCGAAGGTGCAGAACTTCTCCCGCGCGATCTCCTTTGCTATGGCGAGAGCGACGCGCCAGTCAAGCGAGCCGTATTCCTTCTCCAGTTCGCCTATGCGCCGTGAGATGCCTGATCCATTTATCTGTGGGGCGACTGCTGATATGAGGCCCTCGACCCGCTCAGCCATGTTCCTGGCAAGAGGGATGTCTACTCTCTCCTCGGGGTCAAGCCCTTTGGCTCTTGCCCTTCCTGCTACATCGTATGCCTGCTCGACTTTAGCGTCTATCTCGGCAAAGTAAGCTGCGATGAGAAGGCTGCATTCCTGTGTTGGTGGCATGGTTGGGTCCTGGTGAGGTTTGAATCTGGTTTGCGTGGGCAGGCCATTATTCCTTTCCAAATCTCAAAATTTTCACTTCCCTTGTCTGGAGGTTGATGATAGGGACCCTTGACGGCTCTGGGTGATGGCCTACTTTTTCCTGGTATGCCGTCTTTGCCTGCCAGCAGGAGCCGCAGATCATGGTGGTAGCGCAGTAGTTTGCGGCTATTGACTTGTGGATGTGGCCTGTGGCAAAGATATCAGGGACTCGGTCAATGACCAGAGCATCCTGCCTGCAGTCTGGGATGTAGGGGGTTGAGGCGTGCGTGGGCGCCAGATGCCTGCGCTTCAGCATGAACTTCATTATCAGGTCTGCCCGGTCATAGCCTCCTGCATTCCTGAGGGCATCAACGTTTGCAACGTAGTAATCAAAGGAATAGCCATGATAGAGCAGCACGTCAAATCCTGAGAATCCCTCGCTTGCATGGATGTTGACGACGCTGGGATTTGACACCATGGTGACGTTAGGGAGCTCGTAGAGGGGCTTTGCAAACCCCTTGTCGAGGACTGGCTGGGGCTCTGCCAGGCGCACTGCGTCGTGGTTGCCTGGGCAGATGATAATTTTTATGCGCTGTGGTATCTGCGCTATGAATCTGGCGCATGCGGCGTACTGACCGCATACGTCGGGGATGGCAAGGTCGTTTTCCTGGCCAGGATAGATGCCGACGCCGTCAATGAGATCGCCTACGATAAAAAGATACTTGGCCTTTTTTGCGAGCTGGCGCTGGGCATCTGAGCCCGTTTTTCCCTGTATCCATTGAATGAACCTGAGAAGGTCGTCCTCCAAAAACTCTTTGGAGCCGACATGGAGGTCGGAGAGAAAGAGGGCGTATGTCTCGTCGGGGGATTTCCTGAATTCGTGGGATGCCGGGAGGTCTGGCTGCATAATCTTGTTTGAGAAAATGATGCTTCCCTGATTGGTGCCGACAACTGCGATGACCTCGTCGGGGACAATCTGCCTTGCCAGCGTATAGATATCCTCTTTGGTTTGGCTTACGTGCACCTTGACTGAGCCCGTAGTATCCTCTAGGGTGAAGATGATGTTGCCGTTCTTTGTTTCTTCTTTCCTGGTGACCATGCCTATCACCGATACCGTTCCCTTGTCTTTCCTCAGCAATACTTTTGAGATGGACATCGCGCTCTGCACCTCGGGCCTGCCCCTAAGCATCGCCTCCAGCTTTTTGTAACGCTGGGTGAAGTAGCCAACAAAGTCCGCGACGCTCCGTTTGGCGGGTGCTTCGTCGTGGCTTGTGATAATGCGCACCTGAGGGAACGAAACTTTTGGGAGATCCTCTACTTTCAGGGGGGCGGTATGCTTATCAGGCTCGGTGAGATGCTCAAGGAAACGATGGTAAAGGGTCTTGTTGCGGCCGTTTTCAAGCATGGCCCTTGAGGTCTCAAGGTCGTGCCAGTTGGCGTTGCCTACCGTCCCTTTCCCAAGAAGCTGAAGAACGTCCCTGCTGAGATGGAGAATTCCCTTGTCTGCCTGCTCCCTCAAAAGCGCCGCGACCTCTGCTTTCTTTGCGCCCTCGTGCAGAGCGGCAAGGGCGTCTTCGCTCAGGAGAATCTCCCTCTCAAGAAAATAGGATACAAGCTCCTGTTTTGTTTTCTGCTCCTGCGCCATTGCTCACTCTTCGCCAAGGTCAAGGGATTTTCTGAGCAGCTCGCTGATCCGAAAGATGGCGCTTTCAGAAATGGTCAGGCAGATCTCGCTTGTCCTGCCGTACCTTCCCTTTGAGATGACGTTGAGGGTTATGATGCCAAGCCCGTCGCACTCGCTGATGATGTCAGATACCCTCCGCTGCGTCAGGGGCGGCAAGGCGACTTTCGCGCAGATGCCTTTGTAGATGGTATAAATTGTCCCTGTGTTGAGCGGGCCGTCTCTCCTGCTTGAGATAAGGGCATAGAGCACGGCATGGAACTGCCTTGTCTGTGCGGCGACAAGGTCAACGAGGCAGTCTTTCTCTATTTTTTCTTCTGCGCTGTCAATGTGCTTGATTGCTATCTGCTCCCCCCCTTCGCGCTCAACAAGCTCTCCTGCGACGCGCAGGAGATCTATAGCCCTTCGGGCATCGCCCTGGTCCCTCGCCGCGAGGGCAGAGCACTTCTCAATCACTCCTGTGCCTACTGCTCCCTGCCTGAACGCCACGCTGGAGCGCTTTCTAAGGATGTCCTGTATCTGCATTGCGTTGTACTGGGGAAAATGCAGCGCTTCTGAAAACAGGGATGATTTGACTCTTGGGTCAAGGTTCTCAAGAAGCTTGGTGTCGTTGGAAATTCCAATAAGGGTGAGTTTCGCCCTTGCCAACTCATCATTCATGCGTATCAGGTTGTAGAGGACACCGTCGCCTACCTTTTTTATGAGTTGGTCAATCTCGTCGAGAATGAGTATGACTGCCTGCTCTTTCCTGTCAACCGCCTCGTAGAATTTCTTGTATACCTCGTCTGTCGGAAGGCCGGTTGCCGGAATTGGCTTTCCCGTTGCGTCCTCAATCTCTTTTGTTGCCTGGGCGATGAGCCGGTATTCGGTGTCCGCGACGCGCTTGAGCTTGCAGTTGATGTAGGCTATTCTGAGAGGAATTGCACTTTGCGATGCGATGCGTTGGAGGGTATTCTGGATATACTTGATAGTGAGGGTTTTTCCTGCTCCGGTGTTGCCGTAGGTAAAGATATTTGATCCCCGCTCCACACGAAGGCATGGCGCAAGAATTTGGGCTAGCTGCTGCTGCTGCTCTTCACGATGCTCAATGGTTTCGGGCATGTATTGCGACTGCAGCGCTTTCTTATCAAGAAAAAACGGCTCTTTTTGCAGGTATTCCCTGAAGAAGGTGTGTAGTGAATCTGCCCCCATGATAACTGCAAAAGAAGTTGGGGTATAAATGTGTTGTTATTTTGATGCCGTACTCATTTTTACGAGGGTAAAGTGTTCAACTGTTAGTTAGTTGCTTTGGGGGGGTGACACCCCTTGATTTCTAGTGGAGATTATGTTTTATGGGTTTTATTACTTTCTTTTCTTTCTATTTTCTATATAGAAAGAAAGAAAGAAAGAAAAGAAGAAGTGAACAATAAAAGAGAAAGAAAAAAAGAAAGAAAGATTCCAATCGAAATAGGGGTGGGTGGGAGATGGCCACAAGAACATATTCAAAGCTAGGGCGCGAGGGTTCAGGCACCGGCAAGCAAGTCCTCTTTTCATCCCTTTCCATCTAGGAATTTTAATAAAGGGCGACGGATTTCTCCATCGCATGGATATTTATCTGGAGCGAGAGAAAAGAAGGGTAATGGTGAGGCATACGGGGACCGGCGCGGCATTACTCAAAAAGCTGTGCATCAACCCCGAGACCGTGCTCATCATTCGCAGCGACAGCGTCGTCCCGCTGAAAAGCAAGCTGTCAGATAATGACTCCGTGCGCATCATTCCAGTGATATCGGGAGGCTAGGTGGTCAGGTGCAACAAGTGCAGAGAGGAAGCGGCTGCTGACGCCCCGCAGTTGTGCCGGAAGCACTTTATGGATTATGTGGAGGACACCATCCATAACACCATCGCCTCGCGCTGCCTTTTTTCAAGGGACGATAGGATAGGGGTTGGGTGCTCAGGGGGGAAAGACAGCACGGTGCTACTTTCGGTGCTTATGAAGCTAGGCTATAACGTCACGGCACTTGCCGTTGATGAGGGCATTGCGGGGTATCGCGACGCGTCGCTTGCGTCACTCAAAGAGTACTGCGCTTCCAACCGCCTACCCTTAAAGACATTGTCGTTTGCAGAGGTATCAGGCATCACGCTTGACGCCCACGCTGCCGTGAAAAAGCCAGCATGTACAGGATGCGGCAAGATGCGAAGGCATCTGCTGAACAGGCTTGGCCATGGGTTTGATGCTGTTGCTGTCGGGCATAATCTTGATGACGAGGCGCAGGGAATTCTGATGAACCTGCTGCGCAACCAGATAGCAAAGCTTTCAGCAACAGGGCCAGTAGCAGGGATAACTGAAGTAGCCGGCTTTGTGAGGCGGGTGAAGCCGCTGTACTTTGTAACAGAAAAGCAGGTTATGGCGTATGCCGTACTTATCGGCCTGCCCGTTTCATTTGACGAGTGCCCCTACGCGCGGTATTCCTATCGTGCGCAGGTGAGGGATGCGCTCAACGATCTCGAGGCCGTTCAGGCAGGGGCAAAGAGGAGAATTGTCGAATGGTTCATGAGGGTGAAGCCAAAGCTGATGGAAGCGATGAAGAAGGAAGCAGGAGCGCCAATATCTGCAGACCAAGTCAGCGAGTTTTTGAGGGCGAGCGGGGTGAACGCATGAATATCTCCCTCCCCAAGCAGGCGGATATTGTGTTCCCAAAAGGGAATGAGGACGAGCTGCTTGCCGCGGGCAGGAGGCTTGGATGCCAGCAGTTGCTCTTTGCCTATGAGGGGGGGAAGGGGGCAAAAGGCAGGGAGGGAGTAACGACGATTGCGGTTGCGAGGGAAAAGGAGCAGGGCAGAAGGCAGGGGATGACTATAGTGCGGGTGGCGGAGGATCCCAGATTCGTCGTTGAGCACCAGCGGCCTACCATAGCGTACGGGTTTGAATCGCTACAGCACAAGGATTTCATGCATCACAGGGCATCGGGCATGGAGCAGGTCATTGCAAAGATAGCAGCAGAGAAAGGAGTCATCATCGGATTCTCTTTTGCTGATGTTCTCGCATGCGAAGGGAGGAGGCGCGCGCAGCTTATTGGCAGGATAGCCCAGAACATCAGGCTGTGCACAAAGTACGGAGCGCGGATGTTTTTTGGGTCGTTTGCAAGGGAACCGTGCCAGATGCGAAGGAAGGAAGACACCAAGAGATTTTTTCTTTCCTTGTGAATAGCATTCTCCTATTTCTGGTTCCTTCGCAGAAGCAGCACGGCAAGAATGATGAGGCAGCCAGCCGCAATGCAGGCAATGATCAGGAGAGGAATACGCTGGCTTTCAGGGGATGTTTTCTCGGCTGTGTCAGGCGTTGCCATCGGCGCTTCCTTCCTGTTTCCTCCATCCTCCCCTGTTTTGGCAGCAGGCGCATAGCTAGCCTTGCTGCAATCAGGGTCGCCACCGATTTTGCAATCTAGGTCACAGGCGTCGTCAGCAAGCATTTCGCAAACATCATCCCTTCCACTCTGGACACAGTCGGCGGGGCAGTCCATTCTTGACTCCTGCTGCTCGCAAAGCAGGTTGCCGCAGGTATCGGCAAGATGAGCCACATTGACCTCCAGCACCTGCTCGCCAAACTTTAGGAGGATTGCCTTTGCTTTTTTGAAGTAGGGTATATCTATAGTGAATGGGCCGTATGGGGGGAGAGCGAAAAACCCATCGTAGAGTATTGCTCCATCAAACCCAATCACCCTCACCAGAGCGCCAGCCGCGGCTGGCTCATGAAATGCCGCTGCTTCTTGCGCTGACACGCCGGAAAAGAGGAGCCTGCCATCAATATGCGCAAGCTCGAGATGAAATGCCTCAGCAGCCGTTGCAGCAGGAAACACGCAGAGGGCAAGAAGGGGCGTGAGCAGGAGGACGAAAATGGCCATTGCTTTCATGTTAGCTCCTTGCGTGGATAGTTTCGCAGGCCGCAAGCCCGTTGCTATCATAGGCAGTGATGCGGATGATGTACTCGCCATGAGGCGGCAGGCTCACAAATTCGGCTTTTGTTTCTCCCTGCACAGCCTTGCGCTCTGGCGCAGTGTAATACGCTGCCAAGCTGTCTGATGCGACGTCATAGACAACCAGCTGGTAATGGAGCGATGCAGAAGCGTTATTGTGGCTGAACCTAAACCCTATCTGGCCATTGTTTATGGATGCTCTTCTTGTGTAGTCTATTATGTTGATGAGGAATCCCTCCTCAGCTACTGTGATGTTGACCTCTTCAGAGACTGCCTCTGCCTGGTCTGATGCCGACAGCTCTGCCCAGAGCTCGTGCCTGCCGTTGCAGATACCCTCTATGGTGTGGTTGATCGAAACGCTTTGCCTGCCAGCAGGAATCACAGCGTTGCCTTGCGCCGAGGAGCCAGGGAAATCAGCGAAATCAAGGGTGATGTTGTAATCGTACGCTGCCCCGTGGCTGTCCTCTATGAGCAGGCTCACGTTGAAGGTCTGATTTAGCAGAACAGCGCCTTCAGCAGGGGAGGTGATGCTGATAGTTGGCAGGAGGAGGAAGCTCTCTGCCCTCTTGTAGAGCTCATCGAGAGTGTACGACGCTTCGCAGTAGTGTGCAAGCAAGCTATCAGGGCCCTTTCCGCGCAGCATTCCTTCGTCAAAGGCGTAGGTTGCATTGGTATGGATTACATTCCCCTGCTGCATGCAGCCCTTTTGCATGCTGTTGATGAAAAACACGAAGTCTGTTGATGGATTAAACAGGGAACCGCACTGGTGCTCAATTTCCAGTAGCGCTGCCTGCAGGTCAGGCGCTTGCGTAGTCTGCCTAAGCATATAGAAATTTGTCTGCTGGAATTCGCCCTGAAAGTAGGTGAACTGGCCAAGGCGGTCAATGATAATGGCCGAAGAGGCCTTTGGGTCATGACCATTTCCAACAAAAAAGATGCTCTTTGCTGGGCGCTCCTTCCATGTTCCGAGCATCGGTATGCAGTCAGTAGCGGAAACAAGAAAATATGGCTCGGGCTCTTGATTCTTGCTGCCGCCAACAGTGGTGTTGATGAGGACCTTCTGGAGCCCCTCCAGCAGGGCGAGAGAGGGCAAAACCTCAGGGACCATCGGAATCTGCACTGTCCCAAGAAGTTCGTCCCCCCCTTCCCATTCGTTGTGGTAGCCGTCGTTGAAGAGCGGGAACTCCTGAGATTCGGCGCCAGCAGCATCATATAGTTTTACGCCCATGCCGTTTGCTAGCTCTTCTCCAGGATGCCTGAATGCATAGAAGGTGAAGGACTGGCTTTCTCCTTTTTTGAGTGCAAAATGCTCAGCAAAGGTAACTCCTTTCTGGCCCATCATGAAGAGGCTCTCATAGCCGGTATTTTCCCTTATTTCGTCAGGCTCTGGCTCTTTGGTGCATTGCCAGTAGTGCGGGCATTCCCTTCCGTCAATGAATGCCCTGCCCTGAGCGCCAGGCTTTCCCTCGCAAAGATACCGGGGATAGTTGCTGAGGCAGTAGCCTTCGGTTGTGATGCAGCAGCCTATGTTGCAGGACTCAAGAGCGCTGCACGATGCATCAGGCCTGAAATGCTCCGCAGGACAGCCTTGCTGCGCTGCTTGCGTGCAGGTGAGCAAACAGCAGCCCTCTCCAGCGCTGACGGTCATTCCCGTTATCAGGCTGCTCTCCGCAGGGAGCGCCATGCTGACAGCGTGCCAGACGGCAACGAGAGCGATGACCATACCGAGATAGGTGATGAGCCTTGCCATGGTTAATCCTGTGGTTCACTATCTGTATCTTGCAGCACACTCGATGGAGCACCTGCCGCAGAAGAGGCTGCTGCACTTCTTAATCTGCGCTGCGACTTCAACAGGCTGGCCTCCGACTGCCTCAATCTCTCCGCTGGTGGGCATGCAGGAGGACTTGCCCCCTTCAGCGTGCTTTTCGACGTAGATTATCTGGTCGCAGGTAGGGGTGAAGGTGATTGTGCCAGGCTCTGCATCGTAGTTTGCGCTTGACTGGCTGTAGGCGCCGCCAACAATCCCTCCAAGGAGCAGGGCAGTGATAAGGGCCGAAGTCCAGCTCAGGCCGACTGCTCCAAGCTCAAGGGTCGCAAAGCCCAGCGGGACAGCTATGGTAGTGCCAAGCGCCCACGCAACCCCTGCGACAATAAGCACGATAAGCAGGAGAGCAACCACAATCAGCTTTATCCAGCAAAGCCATCCCTGCTTCTGGGTTTTTGATTCTGCTGACACCACCTTTATGGGGACATCGCTGCAGTCAACTCCCGCATATTCAGAAAAGCCAGGAATGTCGGTATAGACAAAATTGCCATCAGGGCTGTTCTTTGAAGGGATGGGTCGCCATCCCCAGTCATCGTCTGTTTCAATCCCAGGGCCGTAGAGGATGCCGGTCCATGGCCCGTAGCGTAGGGGCCTAGGAAAGGACAGTAAATCGTTGCCTGATGGGATGGCTGGGCTGGATACGGGATTGTCTGCTCCCCAGTAGAGGGCGAGGCGCGAAGGAACATTGAAGCGCAGCCCTGAAGGCTCAAACTGATAGACAGGGGTGTGCAATGGCCATTCAATCTCTTCATAAGTGACGCGGTCAGGCGCTGTTATGCCGCTTCGCATGACGGTGTAGGAGCGCATGGGCACCCTACCCCTCACCACGGCAGCCTCCTCCCGCTGCAGAGAGGTGATGGTGTCAGGGGGGCGAGCAGCGCTCATGGTTGTACCTGGCGCGATGGTGAGCTGGGCAAGCCTGTCAGGAGAATAGACAATGAGGGGAAACACGGTGGGGTTGACCTGCGCATTTCTCTGGAGGCGGGTAGTCCTTACTGTTGCGGGAGGGGAAAACCTGCTGGCAAAGGTGAAGGAGTAGTGCGAGCCACGGATGTTTGTTGTCGGGTCGCTGATGGTGTAGAGGATAAGGTCGTTAGCATCAGGGGTTGCGGCGACATCAAATCCTTTGCTGTCCACAAGGGCAAGCGGCTCGTCTCTATCAAATGCAGGATCAAGCTGGCGGTTGATGATTTGGGAGGCCACCTCATAGATTCTTCTGTAGCGCAGGGAAAATGATGCAGCAAATGCCTCAAGATGGGCGGACGTTTCACCCTTTGCGATGTCGAGAGGATAGATGAGGCTTACGTCCACCGTATCAGCAGAGAAGGCGACGCTGGCGTTGGGCTTTTGCGCCTGTATGGCAAAGCCCTCCCCCCTGAAATGGGCGAAATCCGCGCAGCGCTCTACTGACTCATTGAGATAGGCTTCCAGCCAGAGCCTTGATTCCGTGAGCGCAGGCTGGAGATTAATGTTGTCCTGGAACCAGAGAACGCGCCCCGCGGGAGCAGCCTTGAGAATGTCGGGGGGGCTGATGTGGCCAGCGTTTGCTCCGAGGAGCAGCAGTCCCTTATGGGCCTCCAACTCAAGGCAGGCCTGAATGAACTGCTCTACCCTCTCTATTTCTTCAGGGACGTCATGGGAAGCGGCAAGTTCAGCCTCTCGGTTCAGCGCAGCATCTTCTCTGGTGAGGAGGAGCATTGCCCCAAGCATGATGAGCAGGAGCAGGGCAAGGATGGCAAATATAGCAAGCTGGCTCTTTTTTTGCATATTTGGCTGGCATTTACTTCTTAGACTATAAAAAAGCAGCGTGGCAAAATAAGCTTAGTGTCCTAATATCGTTCCCAGAGCATCCTATTCTCCTCAAGGGAATAGTGGGTCAAGAACGATTTAAGGACACGAGGAAAATAAGGCACTCCTCCACAATTCTGAAAAGCAATCGGGTTAGCCATTAGTGTGAAATTGTGGGATATCTATTGGACAGGCTCGTGTTGAAGGAGCAATAGCAAAAAATCAAATAGCAAAAAGGCAATAGCTGCCGTTTCTTTGCCTCAACGGACAATGCGAAATCCCCTCCTTTGTATTGCAGGGCATGGTGCACTTGCCAATTCCGAGGGAGAAAAGAAAAATGAAGAAAAAAGTGAAGAAAAAAAGTGAAAACAAAA
>DUKR01000141.1 GCA_013329175.1 Candidatus Woesearchaeota archaeon | reverse complement strand
GCTAATGCCTTTTTCATAATGATATTTTTGGGAATGCCAGCTTCCCACGAGCCTGCCCCGTTCTTCCCAGATGAAGCCTTCAGGAGAGTGAACTATTACGCTTTTTCTTTATCTTCAACAAGAAAAACAAGGGATAGAACGATTTAAGGACACGAAGAAAAAATTATCATTTAACCGCTGGAAAGAAAAAACTATTATTTTAACTATTCTAAAAACTAATCTTAAACCCAATAGCAAACTTATTAAATAAACTAGCTAATTTAATAGCTCCCCATGGTAAAAATTCAGCAGCTTCCCTCAGGCCAGCTTGTAATAACCATCCCTAAGCGCCTTGCTGAATACGAGGGCCTTCAGAAAGGAGTTGAGCTAGAGTTTCGTAAGCACGACAAGGGATTTCTTCTGGAAAGGAAAAGGGGGGCCAAACAATGACAGAAGCCAACGTTTTCCTCCTCTTAAGCCTTATCATCATCGTCGCTACAGTATGTGCTATCATCGCCAAGGCCCTACGCCAGCCCCTCATCCCTGCCTACATCCTTGCTGGAATCCTTCTTGGCCCAGTCTTTAAGGTCATCACCGATTCCGAGCTGATATTCACTCTCTCTGAGATTGGCGTAGCCTTCCTCCTCTTCATCGTGGGGCTTGAGATAGACATCAAGAAGCTCAGGGACGTAGGCATGGTCTCAAGCTTTGGCGGCATCATCCAGATGGTAGCAACAGCAACATTAGCCTTCATCCTTGCTGCACTTGTCGGGTTTGGAGCGCTGGAAGCAACCTACATCGGCATTATGATGGCGCTCTCTTCAACCATGGTCGCTGTCAAATTGCTCTCTGACAAGAAGAAGATTGACACTCTCCACGGAAGGATTGCAATAGGCATCCTCGTCATGCAGGATATAGCCGCAATCTTGGTATTGGCGCTGTTCTCCGACTATAGTGGAGTCTCAGCGATTATAGGGGCGATAGCAAAGACAGGCGCATTCTTCCTTGTTGCTGCGATCCTTTCCAAGTTCATCCTGCCAGGCTTCTTCAAATTCGCTGCTAAGGCTCGAGAGCTGCTCTTCCTCTGCGCAATAAGCCTCTGCCTGCTTTTTGCAACCACTGCCGCATTCTTCAATCTCTCCATAGCAATCGGTGCTTTCATTGCAGGCATTGCCATAGCAAACCTTCCCTATCACATCGAGATCATGGCTCGTGTCAAGCCCCTAAGGGACTTCTTCGCAACAATTTTTTTCGTCGCCCTGGGATTGAGGCTCCAGCTTGAGGCATTGGGGAGCATAATCTACCCGCTCATAATCTTTCTTGCCTTTGTCCTGCTTGTCAAGCCCTTCATCATCCAGTTCATCTGCTCTTTTTTTGGCTACCAGAAGCGAACGGGATATGAAGTAGCGATTATCTTAGCGCAGGTCAGCGAGTTCTCCCTCATCATAGCATCCCTTGCCCTCACCGCAGGCATCCTCACTCTTGACGGCTTTACCCTTGTCCTGATGGTCGGCATCATCACTATCACTGCAACGACGTACTACTCCAAATTCGATGAGGCTATCTACCACAGGCTCTTCACAAAACAAGGATTTCTTGACCGCCTCACCGACAGGGAGAAAGACATGGGATTCATGCCTCCTGAAGAGTGTTATGACGCCATCCTCTGCGGCTACAACAGGATAGGCTACGGCATCGAGAAGAATCTGGTATTTGCAAAAAAAAAGCTGCTTATCCTCGATTTCAACCCTGAAGTCATCAAGCACCTCATCCGCGTAGGCAAGCCCTGCCTCTACGGCGACGTCGGCGACCCTGAGGTTCTGGAGAGGATCAACCTCCGGAGGGCAAATATGATAATCTCGACAGTCCCTTCAAAAGCTGACAACCTTGCGGTCATTGAGCACGCCAGCGAGTTCAACGAGAAGATGCTCATCTTCGTGACTGCCAACACTGTCGACGATGCCCTTGAGATGTATGACAGGGGCGCTGATTACGTCATCCTTCCCCACTTCCTCGGCGGTGAGTATGTCTCAGTCATGATACGCCAGATGAAAAAGAACGCAGCAAACATAATCAAGGCAAAGCTGGCGCACATAGCAGAACTCAAGCACAGGAGAACCCTGGGACACGAGCTTTCGATGCATCAGGATTAGGGCGAAAAAAGGAAAGCTGGAACATGCCAAAACCATCAGGCCAGACAACAAGGCAGACAATGGAGAAGGAATACCTTAGCCTCAGGCTTCTTGGCCATGAGCTGTTTGAGACTGGGCAGGATATCAGCATAGATTTTGACGAAGCCTACCTCAAGACAAGGATTGAGCGGATGAAATTCATCGCTGAAAAGCTGACACTCTACTCCGAAGCAAAAGATATCGTCGCACAACTCAGCGAAGCTTCACAAAGCAAAAGCTCAGCGCTCAAAAGCATCAAGGGAATAGCAGACGAAATCGAGGCAAGATACAAGAAAGTGACCGACCTTATCAACCTTGAAGACATCCACCGCATGCAAAACCAGCAACAATACTATCTCATGACCTTCCACACCCTCTCCTACTTTGCATGGAGAAAGGAGCAGCTCAGAGGAACCATAGCCAAAGGATGCACCCTCATCCACGTCGACGCCCATCCTGATGACATGCCCGCAGGAAAGCTTGCCCCCTGCACTTCGCTGGCGCAGGCCAAAGAGCAGGCGCTCTCCCTCTGGATAGATAATTTCATCCACCCCCTCATAAGGGACCGGAGCATCGCCAAAAAATGCTGGGTGACGCCGTTCTGGCTTGAGGAATTCGGAACCAAAGCATGGGAGCTTCCTGGCAAGGAATGGTTTGCAGGAAAAGACGTGCTCCTTAGTATTGACCTTGACTACTTCAGTTGCGTTGAAGAGCCCTATCACGCAGCGACCCCAAATGAGATAGAGGCTGAGACAAAGAATCTTGTCAAAGAGCTGCAAAAAAGGATGCTCTCTCCGAAAGTCATTACCATTGCAGCCTCTCCAGACTATACAGTCGTTGATGACCTGCCCTATGCCAGTGTTAAACTGCTAAAGGCATTGAAGAAAGCAGGGATGTGGGATTGAATGCCGGCAAAGACGAGAAAAGAGTTGAAGAGCGAAAGCAAGATCCTTGAGCCTAAAGTCCGCATAGGAAAAAGCGGAATGAGCGATGCCGTTGTCGCTGAGATAAAGAAAGTCCTCAAGACTAACCCCCTGTTCAAAGTCAAGCTGCTCAAGGGCGCCTTGGCAGGGAAGGATAAGAAGGACGTAGCAAGAGAGGTAGCCGAAAAGACAGGCACCGTTCTGATTGACCAGATAGGGTTCACCATCGTCATTGCAAGGAGGAGCGTAGTAAGGGAAGAGGATAAAAAATAAGAATATATATAAGTATAGCCTTTTGTATATTAGGAAACTAAGGCAAAGAGCAAAAAGAGGATGCAGAGATGCTGATAGATGCTGACTTCAAGAAGCACGGATTTTCTGACCGTGAGCTTTCAGAGGAAGGAAGAGGCCAGTCTCCAGTCCCGACAGACTATCCCAAGCCCATCACCAAATACCGCCTTTTTGTCGAGGGTTTCAACATCTCTATTGAGGAGCCCTACTTCTGGTGCCTTGATTACCTCCGCTACATGTGGGGCTATGCCGACATAGACAAAATAACCGACATCTTCTCAGCAGCAGAAAACTCAGCGTTCTTTGGCTCTTCCCAGCAGAGATTGGGCGTTCAGCAGGACAAGGCAAGCCAGTATCTCGCAACGATAGGCAAGATGGTTAAGGAGCTCTTCCAGCTTGTCCGCGAATTGCGGGTGCTTGACGAGCGCATGGGCTACTACCATGACTCCTTCACAAAATCCAAAAGCTCAGAATCTGCAGAAATAACGCTGAAAGGCATCTGGGTTGACATGGTCGAGCAGGGCGCAAAGAACCCTGCATCCGTCTACGGCATGGCTCGAGAGGTCCAGTTCACTACCCTCCCTGACCTTTTCTTCTCAACTCATCCATTCAGGCAGGAGGATGTTGATGAGACTGTTGAGCGCGAGCGTGGCCAGTTCAACCGCAAGGTTCGGGAAGTTCTCAAGCGAAAGCTGCGCTCGTTCCTTGCATGGAAAGAGCATACCTTTGAGGAGCTCAAGAACAGGAGGGTATTTACTCTCAAGTACCTTCGCCAGCACTACGAGATTATTAAGATGTACATCGCCTGGGTCAAGCCGTACCTCAGAAACATTGAGCGCCTCCACATGGACCAGAACAAGATGGACTCAGCTGACCTTCTGGTTGCGTTTGAGACCTCGATGATAGAGATTGAGATAATTTCCAAGCGCTCGGCAAAGAAGATTAAGGATAGGACCATGTATGAGGTCATCCTGCTCCACTTCCTCTTAAGGACGCGGCCCGAGATGAATTACACCCAGGAAGGCTACCAGCGCGGCCCGTTGCACGTCGGCCGCATCATGATGACCTTTCGCTCCTACGTCTGGAGCGACAAGGAGGTAGAGAACTACAAGCGCATGAAAGACAGGGAGGAGATGAACCTCCTCGGCGTTATTGATGGCTCAGTCAAGGCAGCAATGGAATCGCTTGGAGACGAGTTGATGCGCTACCTTCAGGAGGCAGGCGATGAGACCGTGAAGGACAAGCAGCGAGAAGAAGAGCTGAAGAGCAGGAAGCCAGAAGGCATATTCTCTCCCTATACCGCTATCTTCAGGGGATTCAAGGACGTCTTTACTGCAAGCGCAAAACCTCCCAAGAAGCCAGGTGGCAATCTCAGCAGGGATGAGCAGCTTGAGCTATTCCTTATTAAAAACAAGCTACAGGACGGCGTCAGGCAAAGCATGTGGGGCATCTACCACCACTTCAAGAAGCATCACGGCATGCTCAACTGGTAATAACCATGCAATTCTACTTTAATCAGGGGCACCCGATGGCAGGAGCCTACGAGGCATTTCAGGATAATCACTCGGCGATGGATGCTGAGATGCACGGCCAGCCCCCTGTGCAGGATTCAGGGTACTTCGGCGGTGGCGTGGCAGCCCAGCCATCACCTGATGCAGGCAGTAGCATAAACCCTAATCAGGTAGCAAATGACGTGCGCCTCAACATCAACGAGATAGGCATGAGCGTACCTCTGGGAATCGCAGCAAACAATGTCCAGGGAGTCTATGCCAAAGTCAGGATGGGTCTTGGCAACATGGAATTAGGATTTCCAGGAGCCATCTCGTCGCAACGAGGAGCACATACTCCAGGAGTATATGGCAAGGACCAGCGCCAGGCCCTAAGGGAGATAGCAGCAGCAAACGACGTCAAGTTCACCACGCACGCAGCCTACAACATCATGGGCATGTTAGGAACCGACCAGCAGGGCAATGTATCACTCACACAGGGGCGTGTGGGCATGAAGGAAGTGGAGCGCGCAATAGACTTTGCTGCTGACGTAGCAGGAGGCGGAAGCGTTGTCGTCCACACCGGAGAATATGAGCGGCCTATCTCCCACCTGCGCGATTTGGAAGTCTTTGCAAAGAGCGGTGAGGGAAGAAACCTTGCAAGGGACGAGTCAGGAAGGCTTCTTTTCAGGAAGAGGATAACTGAGCCACTCGATGCCCAGTTTCTCCTGCTTGATGACAGGACGGGCCAGGCCATGAAGACCGTCGAGATGGACAGAGTCATTGCGCAGCCGAAGTGGCTTGTCGCAAAAGAAGACAAGCCGAACGGAAAATTCCAGGAGACAGGACAAAGCGGGCTGAGGGGAAAAAACACCTACATCAAAAAAGGCGATTATGTAGATTACGAAGGCAACAAAATCGTTGACCCTTATGACCCCGCATTTGGAAGAGTGCCTGAATACAACAAGGACAATGGCCGCTTCGAGTCACATTTCATGCACTTTTATGATTTTAAGGAGGAAGCAGAGAGGTACAACAAGTACCTTACAGAAGTTAAATTCAAAGGAAAGGAAGTACCATGGTATCAGAAAGCAACGCCAGTGGAGATGTTCCAGCGTGCACAGCTGGAAGTCAATGAAGGCCACTCGCGGGGATGGGCTCTCCAGTATGGCCAGAACGCTGGCGAGCACATTGAAGCAGTGAAGGCGCTTCGTGAAGCAAGAAAATTCTATGAGCAGCTTGAAAAAAACATGCCTGAAGAGGAAAAATGGAAAATCCTGAAGAGGGACACCAAGCTTGCAAGATATACCGGCGGGATGGAAGGCGCTGGAGAGTATATCAGGCTGAAAAACAAGTCGCCCCTTGAGTTCATTGATGACGAGATAAGGGACCAGCTCAAGAGTATCGAGTTTGCAAAGCAGGCATCAAGCTCACAGGAGTTGCAGGCATATGACATCTTTGAGACCAAGAAGCACATCGTTGAGCCCATCAAATATCTCAAGAACAGGGCGCTTGACCATTATGTCCAGCTTGGCATCCATGCCATGAACAAGACAAAGGATCCCAACAACCCTATCTTCCTGTCTGTCGAGAACCTGTTTCCTGACCGCTTCGGCGGCCACCCCGATGAGATAAAATGGTTAATAGCCGAAGCGAGAAATAAGATGGTTAATTTTCTCACAAAGCCCAAGATTATGCTGGGAGAGAGCCTTAAGGAAGGGGATTTCCTTGAGCGTGACGAAGGTGACAAGGGCTCTATCTCCCGTGTAGCCGAAACGCAAAACCCCTACTACCGGCAAGACTTGACAATAGAAAAGGCAAAGGAGCTCGCAGAGCGCCATATCAAGATGACCTTTGATACTGGCCACCTCAACCTCTGGAGAAGATACTGGGATCCAAAGCAGGGGCTTACTCCTGAGCAGAACGAGGCAGCCTACAGGAAATGGTACCTTGAGCAGGTAGAGAGCCTTGCAAAATCAGGCATTATTGGCAACATCCACCTTGTTGATAACTTCGGCTACCAGGACGACCATTTGACGCCTGGCCAGGGCAATGTCCCCATTAAGGAAGTCATCTCGATTCTCAAGAAGCATGGCTATGACAAGGCGATAACCATTGAGCCAGGAGCAGACGCCCAGACTGACCTCTCTGATTTCCATGGCGTCATGAAGACTTGGCAGCTCTTCGGAAGCCCTGTATACGGCCTTGGGCTTGGCGGCGGCGGCGGCGGCGGGGCAGTAAGAGACAGCTGGAGCAGCATCCATTACTCCTACTTTGGCCAGAACCAGCCTCCGCAGTACATCTTTGGAGGCTACGCTCCGTCAAACGACTGGACCCTTTGGTCAGCTACGCCTATGGAATAGGCTGAGTGAAAAAAAAATAGATAGGCTTCATCGTAGCTCCCATCGCAGAAAGTTTTATATCGTCCAACGTCTATGTTCCATACGGGATGGCACCAATTGACAAAGAAGAGCTAGCGAAGCTTCCGCCTGAAGAGCGGCTCAGGAAGCTCAAGGAATTCAAGAAAAAGGAAGAAGAGGAACTCAGGGTTGTTGATGAGCTCATAAAAAAAACTGAGGAGGAGCTCAAAGCGCCCCCAAAAGAATTCTCGGTCCCTGAAGTAGCGCAGGTTGACATCGCAAGCCTTTTTGCTGCAGAGCACAGCCTGGAAGGGTCAGTCAGTAGCCATGCAGGCAAGGGAAGCACATTGGTTAAGTCGGTTAAGTATGAGCGCCATTCCACTGAAGACTACAAATGGTCACAATTCCCTGAGGAAGTCGTTGTGCCAAAGGTTGAAATCCAGCTGGATTACCGCCGGGACGATAAAGACGTTGTCAAGTCTGTTGGCTCAAAGACGCAGCTTGACCATATGCTCAAATACCAGCGTGGCTAAGCCCTTGCGTACTCCTTCACCATTATGAAGCCTGCAACTCTGTTGCA
>DUKR01000070.1 GCA_013329175.1 Candidatus Woesearchaeota archaeon | reverse complement strand
CACGATTTCATGGTTTAAAATTCAGAGAGCTATGGCGACATCCCGTTTAACAGGCAGAAAACAAAACCAACAAAAGCATTAAGCAATAACCAGGCGCAGTTGCTGAAAGCCTCCGAAATCCTCTTCATCACCACAATATTTTTTAAGGGAACTGGCCAGTATGCAGGGATTGGGTGATACTATGGTGCACAGCGAGACACCACTCTACCAGTGCGCTCAATGCAAAAAGGAAGTGAGTTCTGAGCTGCTTAAATACAGCAGGGATGGCAAGAGGCTCATCTGCCTTGACTGCCACACCAAAATAGAGAAAGCCATGGCACTGACGTCGCAGCCAGCATGGTCATCGCACACAAGAGAAGACAGGATAAAATGGGCATGTTCTTGCTGCGGCTATCACTTCACCATGAAGAAAGGGACAAGCGTTGCGCTCAGATGCCCCTATTGCGGCAGCAGGCAGATTGAGAGGGACAGCCATTCTGCTCAGGACATCCTCGACTCGGTATGAGGCTGGTTGCAGCTTATCAGATACTCAGAAAAACATTCTGGGGTCAAGCACCGCAGTCTGGCTTCGCTCAGGGCCAAAGGAGACAATCGAAACAGGAATTTGCATGATAGCATGGAGCGCCTCGACATAGGATTTTGCATTTTTGGGAAGGTCTTTGAATGACTTCACTTTGGATATGTCCTCTTCCCAGCCAGGCATTATCCTGTAGGCGGGAGTGCATTTCTCAAGGTTCCTGATGTTTGTTGGAAAGCTTGCTATACTCTTGCCGTTCAACTCATACCCAACGCACACCTTCACCTCCCTTAAGCCTGAAAGCACGTCAAGCTTGGTGAGAATCGCTGAGGAGAACCCATTGATGGTGATGGCATATTTTGCAGCAACTGCATCAAACCAGCCCGTCCTTCTTGGCCTGCCAGTCGTAGTGCCGTATTCCATCCCCTGCAGGCGCAGGTAGCGGCCGGCATTGTAGGCATCGTCATGGTTTGCCTTTATCAGCACTCTTCTACGCAGCTGCGCTACGCCATCCCGCCCCATGTCTCTCTTCACTTCCTCTATGGATGGCTCTTTCTTGAGCTGCGCCTCACTCCCAAGCTCGCTCACAAACGGCCCTCCTCCTACACGGGTGACGTAAGCCTTGAAGACGCCATGCACTGCTGTTATCCTGCCTGGCGCAATCCCCAGCCCTGTGCAGATGCCGCCTGCAGTCGAATTTGAGGAGGTGACATAAGGATAGGTGCCATGGTCAATGTCAAGTAGTGAGCCCTGCGCTCCTTCAACGAGGACATTTTTTCCCTCATCTATTGCAGCATTGAGGATCCTATAAGTCTCCCTGACAAACGGCAGAAGGCGCTCTGAAGGGATGGTGTCCTTGGTGGCATATTCCCCCATCCTGATGCCGACCCTGCGTACCTTGTCAGCATAGCAGGGGCCAATCCCCCTTCCCGTCGTCCCTACTTTTCCGCCACTCTCAATATCCTCATCAATATGCTTCTGCTGGATGATATGGGCGCTGGCTGAAATTGCCAACTCATTAGGCGTTATGGGATAACCCCTGCTTTCCATCGCCTGGATCTCGTTTAAGAGGACTTTAGGGTCAATCACGGTCCCGTTGCCTATGACATTGAGCTTGCCTTTTGATATGATGCCTGATGGCAGAAGATGGAATTTGAAGGTTTCATCCCCTACCTTCACGGTGTGGCCTGCGTTGTTTCCGCCTGTGGACCTGGCGATTACATCAGCTTTCTCCGTCAGAAAATCAACGATTTTTCCTTTGCCCTCGTCGCCCCACTGGCCTCCAAGGATTACAAGAACCTTCCCCATGACATCAGGCGCATAAATGTGGCTATAAAAATGTTATGCGTTGGCGCCTCCCATAACTTTATTAACCAGTAAATATTCTATAACATTGTTATGGGTGGTTATGTGATGCTTGCAGGAGAGAAAGAGAGTTCTGCACTCAGAGTTCTTGCCATGCAGTTGCTGAAGAAGCAGGGGATGAGCCAGTCAGCAATTGCAATGGCCTTCGGCATCAGCCAGCCCATGGTCAGCAAGTGCCTGCAGGCACCGGAAGCCAAATCATCAGGCGACATGCAGCGCAGGGCGCGCAGGCTCGCATCGCTTGCCAGAGCAGGCAGGCTCCATTCCTATACCCTTTTCTCCTCAGAAGCCTTTGCTTCCGGGAATGAATATGCCGTCATCGCCAAAGGCAGCAGTATGGATGATGAACGCATGGCAGTGCTTGAGGCAGTATCGCTTGCTGTAGATAAGCTGCGGGGAAAAGACTGTTCCTCCGTGCTTCCGAAAGTGAAGGTCAACATCGCAATGGCAGTAGCCAGGCCACAGTCAGCAAAGGACGTAGCTGCCATCCCAAGCGGCCTCATATTCTCAAAGGGATACCTGCAGCAGTCCCTTGAGCCTGAGTTTGGAGCAAGCAGCCACCTCTCAATGGTTCTTCTTGAGGTGCGGAAGAAATTCCCAAACCTCAGCAGCGTGATGAACGTCCGCTATGATTCAGCCATCCCCAAAAAGGCAAGACAGCATCAGTTGATTGCCCAGGTGATGAGCAACAAGTTCATCCTGTCTGGCGGCAGGGAATGCCCTGACATAGCCTTCCATAAGGGAGCATTTGGCATTGAGCCCTGCTCCTACCTTTTGGGTAATACTGCGAGTGAGGTGATCAGCAGGTGCCTGATGCTGCTCTGAGATATTCCCGCCAGGAGCTGGTGCTTGGTAAAGCAGCACAGCAGAAGATAATGAATGCTCATGCTGCTATCATTGGCATCGGGGCACTGGGAACCGTTGCAGCTGACCTGCTTGCAAGAGCAGGCATCGGAAAGCTTACGCTTGTTGACAGGGATGTTGTCGAGATGAGCAACCTACAGCGCCAGACTCTCTTTACTGAGGCTGATATTGGAGAGCTGAAGGCTGAGGCTGCCGCAAGAAGGCTGCGGGCAGTGAACTCAGGAATTTCCCTGTTCACCATCGTAGATGACGTCAATTTCAGGAGTATGGCAAAGATTGCGCAGGGCGCAAGCATCATCCTTGACTGCACTGATAATCTCTACACCCGCTTCCTGATCAATGACTATGCAAGAAAAAATGGCATCCCCTGGGTGCATGCAGGAGCAATTCAGAGGCAGGCCAATGTCATGGCAGTGACGCCAGAAACGCCGTGCTTCGCCTGCACCTTCGCCCACCCAGCCGGCCTTCCAACCTGCGATACCGGCGGCATAGTTGCCAGCGCATCGGTGATAGCCGCTGCACTTCAGGCAGCTGAGGCGCTGAAAATTCTGATCGGCACGTTTGAAGGCCAGAAGCTGTATGCTCTCAGCCTTGAGGACAACACTCTGCGCTCAGTAACCACAGCACATAACCAAAAATGCCCTGCGTGCAGGGGGAGATATGACTATCTTTCAGGAAAAAAGGAGCCAAAAGCAATAACCTGCCAGTGCTCAGGGCTCTACCATTTCTATCAGCATGGCATTGAGCTTGAAGCGCTCAAGGAGAAGCTCTCTGCCCTGGGTGAGGTGAGGGGGAGCCATGGCTATCTCATCTTTGACAATATCTCAGCATTTGCCAACGGCAGGATTAACGTGCGGGCAGCAAGCCTTGCACAGGCAAAATCAGCAATAGCAAAATACGTCGGAGCATGACTAGTAATGGAGCAAAGAAAGCGTGTAGTGATTGCAGCAAACGGCAGCATGGATGATTCCGCATTTCACTCAAGGATACTTTCAGAGGCTGATGTCATCATCTGCGCTGACGGCGGGGCAAACCGCATCCATGAGCTTGGCTTCACTCCCGATATGGTGATAGGCGACCTTGATTCCATCACTGCAAAAGTCCATGCCTCACTCAGGGGCAATGGGAGGACGAAAGTCATAGAAGACCCTGATCAGGACAAGACTGACCTTGAGCTGGCGATAGCACAGGCACTGAAACTTGCTCCCTTTGAGATTATCATCATCGGCGCAATAGGTACACGGCTTGATCACACCCTAGCAAATGCGCTTTCCCTCTCACGCATCCCTCCATCCCTCCCCTGCAGGATGATGGATGAGCACAATACCGTCTGGCTTGTCAGCTCGTCACTTGAGGTGAAGGGAGCAGCAGGCAGCACGCTCTCAGTGATTGCAGCCTCTGATGTTAAGGGGCTGACGTATGCAGGCTTGAAATGGTGCATCAGCAACAAGGACGTCCCTTCTGGCTGGATAGGGATATCCAACAGGATGGCCGGAGAGACCGCCCGCATATCCCTCAGGAAAGGAATGGTGCTTGTGATGCAGTCTGTTGACGCGCAGGTGAAGCCATGAGCTATGACGCTGCAGTCATAGGGGGAGGGGTGATTGGCCTGTCCTGCGCCTATCGCCTTGCAAGGAATGGGAAAAAAGTGGTTGTGCTTGAGCGAGGCACCATCAGGGAAGGAGCATCGTGGGCATCAGGCGGCATGATACGGCCCGTCACGGAATTTGAAGGCAATCGTGCATTTTTTGATCTCTGTTGCGAGAGCGCAAGGATGTATCCTGGCTTCGTAAAAGAGGTTGAGCGTGACAGTGGGATAGCTGTTGAATATGACGCTACAGGAAGCATCCTCGTAGCCAGCAACAAGGATGAAGAGTTTCAGCTTCTTGAGAAATACCAGTTTGCCAAAAGCAATGGGATTGCCGCCAGGATCCTTTCAGAAGGAGAAGCCAGAAGAAAAGAGCCTGAACTGAATATGCCATTAAGGATTGCGCTCTACATGCCAAGCGACAACCAGGTCAACAACAGGCTGCTCCTCAAGGCTTTGAAGGCAGCAGCAGAGAGGAATGGCGCTGCAATCATTGAGCATTGCCACGTGACGTCCATCCTAAGCTCAGGCGGGAGGCATGAGCTTGTCGCCAAGCAGGGATCCTTTGCCTGCGAGCACCTCATCCACTGCGAGGGTGCATGGGCAGCAGAGCACGCAGGAGCTGCGGTAAAGCCAATACGGGGCCAGATGATAAGGTTCAGTATCAAGGGAATCGCCATCAAGCACATCATCAGCCACCATCCCATATATCTTATCCCGCGAAAGGACGCAACGCTTGTTGCAGGCTCAACAGTTGAGGATGTGGGCTTTGATGCCCGCGTGACAGAGACAGCGATGCAGCATCTCTATGAGCAGGCAATAGCGCTTATACCAGCATTAGCAGAGTGCACAGTTGTTGAGCGCTGGGCAGGGCTCCGCCCGCTCTCTGCAACAGGCATACCATACATTGGCACCATCAGGGAGCATGAGCACCTTGCGGCAGGCCACTACCGAAACGGCATCCTTCTTGCGCCCATTACCGCTAAGATTATAGCTGAAGCGGTCATTACAGGAAAACAGCACCCTTCCTTCTCGCCTATGCATCTGGAGCAGGTGATGGCATGAGGATACGGCTGAATGGCAGGGAAAAAGAAACCAAAGCAGCGACCGTGCTCGACCTGCTCAAAGAGCATGCCCTTGCACCCGATAGGGTGGTTGTCGAGAAGAATAAAGCCATTGTCCCTCGCACAACGTTTGGCGATGCACAACTACGCAATGGCGACAGCATAGAGATTGTTGGCATGATTGGGGGAGGATAACATGGGATTGAGCATTGGAAGATACGAATTTTCATCAAGGCTGTTTGTAGGAACAGGAAAATACGAGACGTTTGAACTGATGCAGAAAGCGCTTGTGGCATCAGGCACTGACTGTGTAACTGTCGCAATCAGAAGGGTGAACCTTGAGAATCCCAAAGAGAATCTCATCAATTTCCTTGACCTGAAGAAGTACAAGCTCCTGCCAAACACTGCAGGATGCTTTACGGTTGAGGATGCTGTCAGGGTGGCAAGGCTTGCACGGGAGGCCTGCGCTACTGATATCATAAAGCTTGAAGTCATTGGCGACCAAAAGACATTGATGCCTGACACCGCAGGAACGATAGAAGCGACGAGGATTCTTGTCAGGGAAGGATTTACGGTGCTAGCCTACACCAATGATGACGTGGTTGCGGCAAAAAGGCTGGAGGAGGCGGGGGCAGCTGCAGTCATGCCGCTTGCTGCGCCCATTGGCTCTGGTCAGGGCATACTGAATCCTGCAAACATCAGGCTCATCCTTGAGCAGGCAAAGGTTCCTGTCATTGTTGATGCAGGAGTCGGCACTGCATCAGACGTAGCGATAGCATTTGAGCTTGGCGCTGACGGAGTGCTGCTCAATACTGCGATAGCAAAGGCAAAATCTCCGGTGAAGATGGCAAAGGCTATGAAGCTGGCAGCAGAAGCAGGCAGGCTTGCATTTGAAGCTGGCAGGATGCCAAAGCAGCGCTACGCAACAGCAAGCAGCCCGGAAGAAAATCATATTGAATGATTCGCAGAGCAGGACAAAATGCCTAATCAATTGCCCAACAATGCACTCTACCTGGTGACAGAATCAAACCTTGCCAGAGGAAGGCCAAACTCGTACATGGTAAGCAAAGCAATAGAGGGCGGAGCGACAATAGTCCAGCTCAGGGAAAAAGAATGGACAAAAGAGCAGTACGCAGAAGAAGCAAGAATCATTGCAGGCATATGCAAAGAGCACAGCGTCTTCTTTGTCGTCAATGACTATCCTGACATCGCAAGGGATGTTGGGGCTGACGGGCTGCATCTTGGCCAGGAAGATATGCCCCTCTCACAAGCTCGCAGGATATATTCAGGAGTCATCGGCAAATCCACCCACTCAAGAGAACAGGCACTTGCAGCAGTTGTGGAAGGCGCTGATTACATCAGCATCGGCCCTGTATTTCCCACGAGAAAGAAGCCAAATCCCGTTGGATTGCAGTTGGTCAGGGAGATGGCGCCGAAACTGCCTATCCCTTTTGTCGCCATCGGCGGCATCAAGCTCCACAACGCCGAAAAAGTGCTTGAAGCAGGCGCAACGCGGATAGCTGTCATCTCCGCTCTTGTTGAGGCAGACGACGTTGAGAGGGCTGCGCAGGACTTCATTATGATTATCAGGAGGGATGCAGAATGGAAATAGCAGGAGTTTTAGTCATTATTGCTACGGCAATAGCGTTTTCGGGGATTGGCATCTGGTACACCAGCACCAGGCGGTTTTCCATAGAAGACTATATAACTTCACGCAACACTTACTCGGCTGTAACGACGGGGCTTACTATTATTGCTACGGCCATGGGCGCGTGGATACTGTTCTCACCAGCTGAAACCGGAGCGACAGTTGGGATAATGGCGCTTGTCGGCTATGGTATAGGAAGCGCAAGCGCGGTGCTTGTGTTTGTCATTGTAGGAAAGCGCATCCGCGCGCTTATGCCGCATGGGCACAGCCTG
Source organism: Candidatus Woesearchaeota archaeon (assembly GCA_013329175.1). Classification (GTDB taxonomy): domain Archaea; phylum Nanobdellota; class Nanobdellia; order Woesearchaeales; family UBA11716; genus UBA11716; species UBA11716 sp9638u. The sequence goes on along the minus strand of DUKR01000070.1, from coordinate 2,095 downwards.
ACTGAATATGTGCTGCACCGCTATGGAAAGGGAATGTATCTTGCTGTCTTAGCCCTGAGCGTGATGTACATGGGGGTATTTCTCACAGCCGAGATGACGGGAATCGCTCTAGCCATGCAGATGGTGTTTGGAACACCCCTCATAGTGACTGCAGCAATTGTAGGTGTAGGGACGCTTGCCTACACCGCAGCAGGAGGGCTGAAAGCATCTGTCTTCACCGATGTGGTGCAGGCATGGGTGATCCTTCCGCTGCTTGCTTTGGTGTTCCTTGCAAGCCTGCTGTTTGTCGGAGGGCTTGAAAGCATCTTTGCTAAGGCACAGGTAGTTTCTCCTGCCTTGTTCTCGCTCACTGGGTGGGAAGGGATAGCATACGCGCTGAGCCTGATCATAGCAATCATCGGCGCAGAGCTGTTCAACCAGGCCAACTGGCAGCGGGTGTATGCCGCAAAGGATACCAAAACAATGCAGAGAGGTTTTTCCATAGCCAGCATCATCATCTTCCCTATCATCATCATCGCTGGGCTGTTTGGGCTCTTTGCCGTCGGCACAGGCACCGCAGAGCACCCTTCAGTCGCCCTGTTCACCTTCCTCATGCAGGTGACGCCCCAATGGGTGCTCATTACAGCGATGGTGCTTGCCATAGCCTTGGTGATGAGCAGCATGGATTCACTGCTCAACGGCCTAGTCTCCCTGTTCACGGTTGATCTAGTCAGGCTCAGGCCATCAACCAGCCAGAAGAAGATGCTCTCCGTTGCGCGAAGCTTTATGGTTATCCTTTCGGGAATTGCTATCCTTCTCGCAACCCAGGGGTATAGCGTGCTGTATCTCTTCCTTGTCGCTGACCTGCTGTGCGTCGCTGCCGTTTTCCCTGCGTTCTACGGCATGTTTGCAAGAAGGCTTTCTGATGCCTATGCGGTCATTGCAACAGGAGCAGGAGTGCTGCTTGGCGGCTTGCTGTTTCCGACTCCCTCCTATTCGCAAAGCCTGCTCAGCGTGCTGAGCTCAAGTGCAATCCCCTCGGAAAGCCTGATAGGAAGCGGCAGCCTGCTGCTCTCTTTTGCCGTAGCTGCCATGGTGCCTCTCGTGCTCTGCCTTATCCTTTCCCCGCTGTCAGGAAAATTTGACTTTTCTGAACTGAAGAAGGATGTTGTGGATCTTGGCAGATGAATCTTTAGGGGAGGGAGAAGGGAAGTGGGTAGGGGCATAAGCAAGGCATTGACCATCGCAGGCTCTGACTCAGGCGGCGGGGCAGGGATTCAGGCTGACCTAAAGGCCTTTGCGGCATTTGGCGTGCATGGAAGCTGCGTGATTGTAGCGCTGACAGCGCAGAACACGAAGGAAGTCACTGCAATCCATCCCGTGCCTGCAGATTTCATCACTGCCCAACTTGATGCGGTGATGAGCGACATAGGCTGTGATGCGGCAAAAATAGGGATGCTGGCAAATTCCAAGGTTATTAGCACCGTGGCAGAGGGATTGCGGAAATGGCACATTTCAAAGATTGTCCTTGATCCTGTCATGGTTGCAGCATCGGGCGCCAGGCTTCTTGAGGATTCTGCGATTGCCACATTGAAGAAGGTGTTAATTCCTCTCGCAACAGTCATGACACCCAACGTCCCTGAAGCAGAAGTAATGGTAGGGTATCCCATCAGGAATGAGGCGGAGATAAAGAAAGCGGCAATGGATATCCTTGCATTAGGCTGCAAGTCAGTATTGATGAAGGGAGGGCATCTTGCAGGTGAAAAAATCACTGATTATTTCTTTGCAAAGGATGCAAAGGAGCCAATGGGGATTGAGCATAGCAGAATTAATAAGGAAGGCCACGGCACTGGCTGCACCCTCTCGTCAGCGATTGCCGCATTATTGGCAAGAGGCTATTCCATGGAAGATGCGGTGAAGGAAGCAGTGTCCTACGTCCATCATGCGCTTGAGAGGGGATATAGGGTTGGGGAAAGGAATTGGGTGTTGCGCATTGAATAGGCAATAGGGCTTGAACTCCTTTCTGGACATAAGTGACTGTGCTTCTTCAGGATTACTGCTCTTTTTCCTAACCTTGCCTGCCTCTTTGCAGTTTTGACGGGCATCATTCCCGAAA
>DUKR01000015.1 GCA_013329175.1 Candidatus Woesearchaeota archaeon | reverse complement strand
GCCCATCCTTCATACACGCAGGTAGCGGCGCGCTACACTGCGGCAATTGCCTGCCCAGCACTCAACCCCGTGGCAATGGCTGCAACAAATGCCCTGCGCAGCCAGAGCCTTTTTTATTTTCACTTTTCTGTCTTCACCTTTTTTCTTCTTTTCTTTCTTTGTTTTTGTTCTCCCTCGGAATTAGCAAGTGCGCTATGCTCTGCAACACAAAGGATGTAGTTACCCGTTGGCCGATGAGGCAATGGGAAGCATAGCTAATGCCTTTTTTTTCTGATGATTTTGGAGGGATGCCAACCCCACGAGCCTATCAACTTTTATCCCTCAAGGCTTGCCACTCATGGCTATCCCGCGATCCTACCCCCTTCCCCCCCCCGACGGGTCTTTTCAGGAGAGTGATGTATTACGGCTTTCTAAACATTTTAATAGCCAGCAGGCGAGGGATAGGGCATGGACATCATCTATCACCCTATTTTCCTTGAGCATGACACGGGGATGCACCCCGAGAGCAGGAAGCGGTTTGACTGCTTTCCAAAGCTAGACGCTTCTGATTTTCCCTCCGGCGAGGGATTCCTTACCCTGGTGCATACGAGTGAGTATATCCAGAAGGTGAAGGAGGCGTGTGCCGCAGGAATGCCGCTTGACCATGATACCATGACCTCGAAAAAAAGCTATGCAGCAGCATGCATGGCTGTCGGCGCTACCATTGCCGCGTCTGAGCGGGGCGGATTAGCATTGTGCAGGCCGCCTGGGCATCATGCCCATGCTGACAGGGCTTCAGGATTCTGCCTGTTCAATAACGTTGCGATCGCCGCACAAAAACTGGTCAATGAGGGGAAGAGGGTGCTTATCTTTGATTTTGACGGCCATCTTGGAGACGGGACTGAAAAATTCTTCTATGCTACTGATGCAGTGATGTATTTCTCACTGCACCAGTACCCTGCGTTTCCAGGATGGGGGGATGAGTCTCAAATAGGTGAGGGAAAAGGCAAAGGCTACAGCGTGAATGTTCCCTTGCCGCTAAAGGCAGGGGATGACATCTTCAGGCTGGCAGTTGAGCGGTTTTTGCCTGTGTGTGAGCAGTTTAAGCCTGATGCGATAGCAGTTTCGGCAGGGTTTGATGCTCACCAGTATGACCTCCTGCTTGACCTGCGCTTAAGCCTGCAGAGCTTCCACTGGATGGGAAAGCTTCTGAAGGAGAGATTCTCTGTTCCGCTGTTTGCTACACTTGAAGGGGGCTATAACGTTGAGATGCTGCCTAAGTGCGTGGCAAGCTTTGTTGCAGGAATCGAGGGCAAGCCGTATTTATTCTCAGAGGAGGAGACGGATTCTGCTATCATGGTGATTGATGAATATGAGGCAAGGGCTGACAGGCTTGAGCGCAAACTTTGCAAGTTCTGGAAAGTAGGGAGTATGGCGAATGGCAACTAACTCTCTTGATAAGCTGTTCAACCCAAAATCCATTGCGGTAATCGGTGCAAGCTCAACTGAACGAACTGTAGGCCACGCACTGATGAAGAATCTTGTAGGAAGCGGATATGCAGGTGTCGTCTATCCCGTCAATCCAAAGCATGAGCATGTTTTTGAGATGAGGGCATACCCTAGCGTGGCTGGTGTTCCTGAGCAGGTTGAGCTTGCTATCATTGCCACTCCTGCCTCAACAGTTCCAGCCATCATTGATGAATGCCATGCAGCAAAAATCACTGCTGCGGTCGTCATCTCTGCAGGATTCTCTGAGGCAGGCGAGGAAGGAAAAGCGCTTTCAGGGCTTGTTGGCGTCAAGGCAAAGGAGTATGGGATGCGCATCCTTGGCCCAAATTGCCTTGGGTTTGTCAGGCCGCACCTGAAGTTGAATGCAAGCTTTGCAGGGCAGGCATTGCTGCCTGGAAAAATTGCTTTCATTTCACAGAGCGGAGCGCTTGGCACCGCAATCCTTGACTGGGCGAGCAAGAACAATGTTGGGTTCTCAGGCTTTGTGTCGCTTGGGACAATGGTTGACGTCGGGTTCCATGACCTCATTGACTATTTTGGCAAAGACCAGCATACCCAGAGCATCCTCCTCTACATGGAGTCGCTGCAGGATGCGCGGAAGTTTTTGTCTGCTGCAAGAGCGTTTTCAAAGACAAAGCCAATTATTGTCCTTAAGGTTGGGCGAAGCGAGGCAGGAGCGAAAGCTGCAAAGTCGCATACAGGAAGCCTGACAGGCGATGATGCAGTGTATGATGCAGCCTTCAAGCGGGCAGGGATTGTCCGCGTGGCAAGCATCGGCGAATTGTTTGATACTGCTAAATCATTATCAATGCAGGACAGGCCGAAAGGAAACAAAGTAGCGATTGTCACGAATGCCGGCGGCCCTGGTGTGATTGCTACTGACGCCCTGATTGCAGGAGGCGGAGAGCTTGCAAGGTTTAGCGATGCCACCCGTTTAGCACTTGATGCTGCGCTTCCCCCAGCGTGGAGCCATGGGAATCCTGTGGACATTTTAGGGGATGCTTCGCCTGAGCGCTACAAGGCTGCAGTTGGAGCCTGCCTGCATGAGCTCGAGGTTGACGGCGTGATAGTGATCCTGACTCCGCAGGACATGACTGACCCTACAGGCGTAGCAGAGGAGTTGGTCTCCCTGAAGAATCCTGAAGGAAAGACACTACTTTGTGTATGGATGGGCGAGGATGCCGTTGCTGAGGGAAGAAACATACTTGTCAGGGGGAACATTCCTGCCTACCGGACACCTGAGAACGCGGTGAGATGCTTCATGGCGATGTGGCGCTATACCAAGGGCATTGAGCTCTTGTACCAGACGCCAGGGTCAATACCTCATGCATTCACCCCCAAAACTGAGGAGAACAAAGAGCTTGTCAGGATGGTCTATGCTCAGGGAAGGACGCAGATGCATGAAGCTGAAGCAAGGCAGTTCCTCTCCAATTATGCGCTGCCTGTTGCTAGCTATCACGTTGTCAGGCGCAGCGAGGAGGTGAAGGAGAGCGCTGAGCAGGTTGGCTTTCCGCTGGCGATGAAAGTGTTGTCTCCTGACATCCTCCATAAGAGCGACGTTGGAGGGGTTGTGCTTTCCATCCAGTCAGCAGAGGAAGCGCAGCAGGCGTATGATTCCATCATGAAGGCTGTTTCTGAGAAGGCGCATGGCGCCAGGATTGAGGGGGTGCTCATTGAGCGAATGGTTGCAAAGAGGTATGAAATCCTTATAGGGTGCAAGAAGGATACGCTGTTTGGGCCGGTGATTGTGTTTGGGATGGGCGGCTTGGCAGTCGAGGTTTTCAGGGACGTCAACGTTGGCCTTCCTCCATTGAACATGGCGCTTGCCCAAAGGCTTATTGAGGAGACCACAATCTTCAAGTTGCTGAAGGGGTATCGCAACATGCCAGGGATTGACATTGACGCCCTGAAATTTGTGCTGTATAAGTTTGCATATCTTTTGGCTGATTTTCCGCAGGTAAAGGAGATTGACGTGAACCCCTTTGCGGTTGATGAGCATGGAGGCGTCATTGTTGATGCGAAGGTCATCCTTGATGAGAGGATGAGGGATGTCGAGGTTGCGCCCTACTCCCATCTTGTCATCATGCCCTATCCGAAAGGGCTTGAGACGACAATTGTGCTCAAGGATGGAAGAACCGCAATGCTTCGGCCCATACGGCCAGAAGATGAGCCACTTGAAGCTGAGATGCTTACCCATTTCTCCAAAGAGACGCAGCGCTTCAGGCTGTTTCATACTATAGAAGCTATCACACATGAGTTCCTGATCAAGTACACCCAGATAGACTATGACCGGGAGATAGCGATCATAGCAGAGGTCGAGGGGAAGATGGCAGGGGTTGTACGGCTGATAGCGGATGCCGACAATGGCACGGGTGAGTTTGCCGTTGCAGTTGCTGACCCGTGGCAGAGGCTTGGCTTAGGGAATAAGTTTACCGATTACATGCTTGATATCGCCAGAAGGCGGGGCATTAAGAAGGTATTTGCAACCGTTCTTCCTGACAACTACGTCATGCTGCACATGCTCTCTTCGCGGAGATTTAGCTTTCAGGCGGAAGAGGGGTTTATGAAATGCGAGCTTTCGCTTGGCTAGCGAGTAACACTTCACGTAATAGTTCACCATTATGAAGCTTGCCTGCCTCTTTGTAACTGCGAAGGGCATCATTCCAGGAAAA
>DUKR01000008.1:2880-7525 GCA_013329175.1 Candidatus Woesearchaeota archaeon | reverse complement strand
CTACGGGGAGCAAGAACTTGCGTTCTTGAGTTGCGTTCGAGCTGCGCTCTCGCAACAGCCCGAAGGGTGCGTCCCCACCCCACCTGCGCCATGAATGGATTGCTTCGTTCTACCGTCTTCTTTATTTTTTGGATGAAGCCTGCACAAGGGCAACATTTAAATAGAAAAGAGCATCAGAAAGTGAAGGTGGCAATGGTTATGAAGTACGCTAAAACGTTAAGCATAGTTGTTCTTTCTCTCCTATTTGTACTGCCGATTGCAATCGCTGCGGGCGAGTTCTCGGTCCAGGTTGAGCCTGTGAAGAGCAAGATTGACACAAAAGGCGAAGCAGTCTTTGATGTTGTTATCACGAATCTTGCTTTAAAAGGGCAGAAGCAGTTTCGGCTCTATACTCTCTCCTATCCCAGTTGGGATATTGCAACAGACCCTTTAGAAAACCCCATCATTCTCTCTGTGCAGCCAGGGACTGAAGTGAGCAGGCGCATCTACGTAAAAAGCCTGGATGTCAAGCAGATAGGCCATTACGTTGTAGACCTCAATGTGAGGGACGTGGCAACAGACGAGCGCATCACCGTGAATATGGACATCTCTGTTGTGTCAAAAGAGGGCACTGTCGGCCAGTATGTCCCCACGGTCATTGCGGATGTTGATATGCCTGAGGAGATTGACCCAAGAACGGAGTTGCCTATAACCGTCCATCTCTCAAACCAGAACATCCTTGACTATCCAAACATCACGGTAATCCTGAAGAGTGACGCGTTTGAGCGCAGCATCACAACATCCCTTGACCCTGATGAGCAGAAAGAGGTTAGCCTCAAAACTGGCCTTGACCCTCTCCTCCCTCCTGGTGAAGAGAGGATAGATCTCTCTCTTGTTGTTGGAAATAAGGTTATCACAGGGCCACTGACTGGAATACTAAGGGTCCTTCCTTACGCTGAGATCAGAGTTGTCGAGAAGAAAGAGTCAGCCTTCATCAAAAGCAAAACCTATGAGTTTGCAACCAACATCCCTCAGTATGATGAGCAGATAAAAATACCCATTGAGGGGTTTGCAAATCTCTTCACTAATGCTGTGCCAAAGGCAAAGGTTGCCACTGACGGAAAAAGCAAGTACCTTGTATTCACGCCAAGCCTGGAAAGCGGCAATATGCGCATCAGGACAACCACAAATTACCTGCCCCTTGTCTTCATCATAGCCTTGGCCATCCTTGCAGCACTTCTCTATAGTGTCTACAGAAGCCCTATCTCAGCAGTAAAAAGCGCAGGAAGTGTCGAGAAGAAGGGAGGAGGGCTGACCCGCATGAAAGTAATCCTTGTCCTTAAGAACAGGAGCAACAAGGCAGTCGAGAAGATTGTAGTGCATGAGCAGGTGCCAAACATGGTTGAGGTTGATGCCGAAGTATCTCTGGGCACTCTCCCGCCGACTAAGATCCTGCGCCACCAGGCAAGGGGCAGCATCATTCAATGGGAGATAGGCAATCTTGATCCCAGTGAAGAGCGAGTTTTAGAATACCGCATAAGGTCAACCCTATCCATCATCGGCGACTTTACTATTCTTCCCTCAGCAATCAGATACTCGCTGAACAAGAAAGAGCGCGTAACGCACAGCAATAGCGTGGTTGCATAATGGCATTGGGAGTGGGCATTATTTTTTGGTTCTGGTACCCTCATCTCCTCATGCATCTCTGAAATTCTCCTTATCCCGCTATTCCTTCTTCCTCACAACATCCAGTTTTATGTGCAATTCCTTCAATTGCCTGTCATCAACAGTTGAGGGAGACTTGTCCATGAGCGACTCAGCTGATTTGGTCTTTGGAAAGGCTATGACCTCTCTGATTGATTCATTCCCTGTCAGAAGGGCCATGAGCCTGTCAAAGCCAAAGGCAATGCCGCCGTGAGGAGGAGCTCCGTACCTGAAGGCCTCAAGCAAAAAGCCGAACTTGGCCCTTGCCTCTTCCTCTCCAATTCCCAGCAGCGAGAATATCTTCTGCTGGACGTCGCTTTTGTGGATCCTTATGGAGCCTCCGCCAAGCTCAACGCCATTCAATACCATATCGTATGCCTTGGCTCTTGCTTTCGCTGGGTCGGTGTCAAGCAGAGGGAGGTCAGCGTCTTTTGGCGAGGTGAAAGGATGGTGGATTGCCAGGTGCCTCTGCTCATTTTCGTCATACTCGACAAGGGGGAAATCAGTGACCCAGAGGAAGTTCCACTTTGACCCGTCAATAAGTTTCAGGCGCTTTGCAAGCTCCAGCCTGAGCTGGCCAAGAACGGTGTTGACCAAGTGGCGCTTGCGGTCAGCGACGAACAGGAGAAGGTCTCCTTCCTGAGCCGCTGTCGCCTCCCTGAGCCTTTTCTGCAGTTCTTCACTGAGGAACTTGACGATGGAGCTTTCCATCCCTGTCTCGCGTATCTTTATCCATGCAAGGCCTTTTGCGCCATAGGTTTGGGAGAGGGCGATAAGCTCGTCAATCTCTTTTCTTGAGAACTTTGCGCAGCCCTTGGCGTTGATGCACTTGACGCTGCCGCCTGACTCCAAAACGCCTGTGAATACCTTGAAGTCTGATTCCCTTGCTATGTCAAAGACATCTATGAGCTTAAGGCCAAACCTGGTATCTGGCTTGTCTGAGCCATAGGCATCCATCGCTTCATCATAGGGTACCCTGAGAAATGGCGTTGTGATGTCCACTCCTTTGACCTCTTTCCAGATTGCCTGCATGAGGCCTTCCATGGTGTGGTAGATGTCTTCCTCATTGATGAAGCTCATCTCGATGTCAATCTGGGTGAATTCCGGCTGGCGGTCTGCCCTCAAATCCTCATCGCGAAAGCACCTGACTATCTGGCAGTACCTGTCAAACCCCGCAACCATGAGAAGCTGCTTGAAGAGCTGCGGGCTTTGGGGCAGGGCGAAGAATTTTCCCGCATGGACGCGGGAGGGGACAAGATAGTCTCTTGCGCCTTCTGGAGTGGACTTGCAGAGAATCGGCGTCTCTATCTCAAGGAATTTATTGGAGTCAAAATAGTCCCTGACAAGCTTTGCCACCCTGTGCCTGATGATGAGGTTTGCCTGCATCCCTGGCTTTCGAAGGTCAATGTAGCGATAGGCCAGGCGATGGTCTTCGTTTATCTCTATCCTGTCATCAACTTCCATCGGCGGGGTATCCGCCCTGTTGAGGATGATGAGCTTTTCAGCAAAGACCTCAATCTTTCCTGTTGCAAGCTTTGGGTTCTCCAGGCCATCTGGCCTGTGCCTGACGGTGCCTTCCACTTCGATGACAAATTCCCGTCGCAACTCTTCAGCAATCTTGTAGGTGCTTTCCGAGTGCTTGGGATTGAATGCTACCTGGGTCAGGCCATAGCGGTCCCTCAAATCAATGAAGATGACTCCTCCATGGTCGCGCCTTGCATGAACCCATCCCTGTAATGTGGCATTATTATCAATGTCCTTATCCGTCAATGCACCGCAGGTATGTGTTCGTTTCATCGTTGCTGCAAGTGTTTCGAGGGGCGTATATAAAGTTTGTTGCATGGCAAATTGTAGGCAGTGGTCCACTCCATCTGCTATTAGCCGTATATCCTCTTTTGAAATTTTCTCGGTCATAAAGTATTTAAATCATTGAACGAGGTGAAGGGTTATGCCTCAAAAGAAAGCCACTGCAGCAAAAAGCAAGGAGGGGGGCAGGGTCCCCACCGGCATCAGGGAATATGACGCACTGGTAGAAGGCGGTTTTAAGAAGGAAAGCGTCAACCTGATAGCAGGAGGCACAGGCACAGGAAAGACCCTCTTTGCTATCCAGTTTCTTGCTAACGGCATAACCAAGTATGATGACCCAGGGCTTTACATCACTTTCGAGGAGAAAAGAGAAAAACTCAATGATGACCTGCTCCCTTTTGGCATCGAACTAGCGGAGCTTGAGAAGAAGGGGAAGTTTTTCTTCATGGAATACCAGCCTGAGCAGGTAAAGAAGCTGCTTGTTGAGGGAGGAGGAACCATTGAAAGCCTTATCATCAAGCACAAGATCAAGCGCCTTGTCATTGATTCCATCTCAGCATTTGCCCTGCTTTACCAGGATCCCCTCTCAAGGAAGGAAGCTGCATTGCAGTTGTTCCACCTGATTGCAAAATGGGGCTGCACAGCTGTGCTGACTGCCCAGGGCCCTAACATTGACGTGACAAAAGCGATGTCAGCAGAGCTTGAGTTTGAGGCTGATTCCATCACCCTGATGTATCACCTCAGGAAGGACCTGCACAGGGAGCGCATGATTGAAATCCTGAAGATGAGGGGGACACAGCACCCCAATAGATTATATAGGTATGAAATCACCAACAAAGGGATTACCATCCTGAGTGGGAAGTAAGTCACCTGAGGGTGTCTTCCAGATTCTCAGATATTGAGAATTGCGCTGATGGAGGTGACTCAGCGATGGTTTGCATCTGCTGTCATATTCAACACCCTTCGATTGCCTCGGGCTTTGTACGAGGCATGGGGTACTATGTTAAATAATTGCGGCAAATCGTAACACTCCACCATTATGGGATTTGCCTGCCCCTTTGTAGCGTGCTCTTGGCATCATTCCCCCCCCAAAATGCATTCCCTAAAACGGGCATTGCCTATGGCTACTTTACCAAAAGCGACGCTACTGTTCTCT
>DUKR01000008.1:0-2785 GCA_013329175.1 Candidatus Woesearchaeota archaeon | reverse complement strand
GACGCTACTGTTCTCTCTCCTCTTGCCTGCGGCGAAATTGACGACAACAATTCCGTCGTGCATTACTCCTCGCACTCCCCCTTAATACTCACTTGTGCAGCGCCATACACTGCGGCGATGCCAGCAACACATGCCCTGCGCAGGCGGAGCCCGAGCCGTTTTTGTTTTCATCTTTTTTTTCTGCACTTTTTTCTTCTTTTCTTTCTTCACTTTTCTTTTCCCCGTCGGAAAGTGCAATGAGAGGATGACCTGAAACGAAAGGAATGAGGCTGCGCATTGCCTATGGAAGCGAGGAGAGGCATGGCCAATGCCTTTTCAGAGAATGAGCTTTTAGGGAATGCCAGCCCCCACGAGCATATCCACTCTTATCCCTCAAAGCTTGCCACTCATGGCTATCCAGCGAGCCTGCCTCCCTCCTCCCCGACAGGGCTTTTCAGGAGAGTGAAGGAGTACACTTTTACAAAAGATTTATATATTAAGATACTATCATTTAGTGGTAACAAGATGGTACAATGTGATTCCAGGCTATACTCTGCCAGCGGTAACTCAAACAAATACTTACCAGAATGCGCTGTGTGGGATAACAGACATAAATGAGGGTCTCAACCTAGCCCTTTTTGAACGCAATACTGTCAGGATAGCTGGCAACAAGGGACCAAGTGTTGAATCTCTTGGCTTTATTGACAATTACCATCGTTGTAAAGAGTTGGACATCCCCACTCAGAAGTTATCCCATGACATCCCGCATGACAGCATCCCCCATGAGGAGTTCGTGGGCAACGGCAGGCTTGATGCAAAGGAGTATAATGCCCCTATACCAGTGAAAGGATTTGTCGCTTTGTCAAGGGAAATCCCCGTAGTCAATAATGGCATAGCAAAATGGGTGCAGCCTTATGCCTATGGTGGCCCAAATGGCTCTGTTGCAAGAGAATATTTCAAGGCGCTGGATGGGAAGATGCTGGTTGCAACCTACCTGAACTCAGAAGCTTGCCATAGGTTCCTTTCCTACATGGCACAGCAGGGCCACAAGCCTGTGTCTGAGCTTTATTTCTTCGTTACAGACTATACCAAAGAGAGCGCGTTTGCTTCTGTCATCCCAGAAAAGGGCTATTTTACGTTCAACGGGAATTTCCGCCAGATGGTCCATGAGTATGCAAAGAATCTGGCAAAAGCAGGCATACCCATAGATGCCAATCACATTGTGGAATACCTGATTGAGCATGAGCTTACTCACATGCTTGGCATCTCGTCAGAAAAAGAGCTTGAGGCAACGCTTGCTGAGTATTATGCACAATCTGGCCAGCATGACAAAGCAAGAATTGCCGCACACCGTTACTATCAGGTTGAAGGGAATTACGGCCCTGAGCACTGGGCAAAACAGCTAGGCATCAGCGGGCATGAACTGGAAGCGATTCTTGCTGAGAGTGGACTAAGCATAGGGGAAATGGAATCGCTCTCTGCAGAGGGGCTTGAGGCTTTGCTGTCCTCAAAGGAATCTGGCCATGAAGAATCTCAACCTGACAACAACAGTGATGGCGGCGGTGATACTGAAAATGCTAGCAGTGAGGCATCCTCGGAATAATCACGACAGCATTCTCACAGACTCAATGAAGAACAGCCGTGCATACAGGATGCCAGCATTCAAGAGCACCAACCCCATGATGCTAATGGCAATGTGAAGATCTGCTGCGAGCACCACAAGACCCGCGAGCAACACGACAACAAGAGTATTGATGAGGATGACAACCAGCATAGTGCCAATCTTCCTCACTGAGAAGGGTATGGTCAGCAAAGCAATGCCTTTCAGCGTCTTTCTCAGATGGGCAAAGGATATTGCCATCAGGTAGAGGAGCAGCAATGCAATGGCTGCAATGACGACAAGGTGGACAAGTCCAAAGCTAGTAAGGGAGATATTCCTGAAAATCCCTGCACCAATGGCGTAGATGATACCAACGTACACCGCACACACTACAGCGAACCGGATGAAGTATCTATGCACTGCTTTCTTCTGCTCAAAAATCAAGCTTTGGGCCAAAGACCAGTTCAAACCACCAAGCACAAGATAGATGGCTGCAAGCAATAGCAGCATTGATTGTGCCTGAACCCTGATAAGGCTGAAATTACGCCCGATAAGCTCTGGATCAGAACCCATCACCTGCCGCTCTTCAGCAAGGTTGAAGGCAACAACCTCAGGATTGAAGTCCTCGCTCTGGGCATAGGCTATGATTTCAGCCATCTCGGCTGCTATCGCAGGCCCATAATGGAATCCCACACCCACGAACAAGACGAAGAAGATGGTCTGGATGAGCAAAAGAAGAAGCATTGTCCCTTTGCGCTTTCTGGTTAGCTCTGCTATCTGCAGCAGGGACTCCTTTATTGTCTTCATGGGTTTTCTGAGGATAATGCCCAGGTAGATCTTTCATTTTGATGAGTGCCTTATTAAATGTTCTTATAGCAAGTAACTCTTTACCATTATCAAGCTTGCCTGCCTCTCTGTAATTACGAAGGGCATCGCTCCCCAAAATAGGCATTCCCTAAAAGCTCATTGCCAACGGCTTATTTTGCCTTCTGGCGCTTTGTCATTGTCCATCCTTTATTTTGCGGTGAAATTGATGATAATAATTCCGTCATGCACTGCTGCCCGAGCCCATCCTCCATGCCCGCAGGTGCCGCGCTCAGGTCTAAGGCAATTATTCTGCTTAGCTCTTCACAGGATGAAGTTACGCATTGCCCGCTGAAACGAGGGGAGGTACGGCCAATGCCTTTTTTATGGTATATAAAGTAT
>DUKR01000080.1 GCA_013329175.1 Candidatus Woesearchaeota archaeon | reverse complement strand
TCTCAGTTCAGAAAGTCAGGTTGATGAGCTTGCTCTAATGCGGATTTCTGATGATGGAAAAACGCAGCGTCTTCAGCCTAGAAAAGTTACCATGCGACCAGCAAACATTTTAAACCGCTGAGGTATCAACAGCTAAAATGAAGAAAGTTTATGTTGGAATGAGCGCTGACCTCATTCACCCTGGACACCTGAACATCATCAATGAGGCACGAAAACTAGGAGAGGTCACTGTAGGGCTCCTCACTGACAAGGCAATTGCATCTTACAAGAGGCTTCCTGCACTCACTTATGAGCAGCGAAAGATCATCATGGAGAACATAAAGGGTGTATCAAAGGTAGTCCCCCAAGAGACTCTTGATTATGTCCTGAATCTTAGAATATTAAAACCTGATTTTGTTGTGCATGGCAATGACTGGAAAGCAGGCGTCCAAAGGGAAGTCAGGCAACGGGTTATAGATGCCCTTAGTGAATGGGGCGGAAAGCTCGTTGAGACGGAATACACTGTCGGAATATCCTCTACCATTCTAAACAAGGCGCTGAAGGAAGTGGGAACAACTCCGGATATACGAATGAAGCGATTGCGACGGCTGCTTGATGCAAAGCAGATTGTCCGCGTCCTTGAAGTGCACAATGGACTGACAGGCCTGATAGCTGAGCATACTTCCAATACCAAAGAAAGGAGCGTCGAGGAATTTGACGGCATGTGGGTAAGCAGCCTGACAGATTCAACGGCAAAAGGGAAGCCAGACATAGAATACGTTGATCTCACCTCTCGCCTGAACACTATCCATGAAATTCTTGACGTGACCACCAAGCCCATCATCGTTGATGGAGATACAGGCGGCCTTATTGAGCATTTCCCATTTACGGTAAGGACACTTGAGCGCATAGGCGTTTCTGCTATCATCATAGAAGATAAAGTGGGACTGAAGAAGAACTCTCTTTTTGGGACTGATGTAGCGCAGCAGCAGGATACTATTGAAGGATTTTCCGAGAAGATACATGCAGGTAAGCAGGCTCAAGTCACCGAGCAGTTCATGATCATAGCTAGGATAGAGAGCCTCATCCTAAAGGCAGGTGTTGCTGATGCGCTCAAGCGTGCGAAGGCCTACATTGCCGCTGGGGCCGATGGCGTCATGATCCACAGCAAGGAAAAAACGCCTGACGAAGTCCTTGAATTCTGCAAGGCATATGCTTCTTTTGATCAGAAGGTGCCGCTTGTTGCTGTCCCCAGCACCTACAACATCATCACAGAAAAGGAGCTTGCGGATGCAGGCGTCTCTGTTGTCATCTATGCTAATCACATGCTTAGGAGCGCGTATCCGGCAATGGTTACGACAGCAAGGTCAATCCTTGAGCATGGAAGGAGCTATGAGGCTGATGCGCAGTGCATGCCAATCAAGGAGATTCTTGAACTGATTCCTGGTGGGAAATGATGATACCCTGCGATGTTTTCTATGCTGTTCTGAAAAGCCACAACCTCACCTTCTTTGCTGGAGTCCCTGACTCATTGCTTAAGGATTTTTGCGCCTACATAGCAGACAATGCCGACAAAAAGGACAACATCATCACGGCAAATGAAGGTAACGCAATAGCCCTTGCCGCAGGCTACTATCTTGCAACAGGAAAGATAGGGGTTGTGTACATGCAGAATTCAGGAGAGGGCAATGCAGTGAACCCGCTGATGTCTCTGGTTGACCCTGACGTCTACAGTATCCCCGTGTTGCTGATAATCGGATGGAGGGGGGAGCCAGGGGTAAAGGATGAGCCACAGCATGTCAAGCAGGGGAAAATAACCCTTGAACTTCTGGAAACCCTTGGAATACCCTATGAAATACTTCCTGAAGACAGTGATACTGCAAAAGTAAGCGTTGAGAAGGCCGTAGATGGGATGAAAAAAAGAAGTGCTCCCTATGCCCTTGTGGTAAAAAAGAATACCTTTGCCGAATACAAGCTCCAGAGTAAGGCAAAGACTAGCTATGAACTCAGTAGGGAAGATGCACTGAAGCTTGTGGTTGATGCACTCAATGATACCGATATCGTCGTCTCAACGACAGGCAAGACGTCCAGAGAGCTTTTTGAATACCGTGAAGAGCTCAGGCAAAATCATTCCCGTGATTTTTTGACAGTAGGGAGCATGGGACACTCGTCATCAATTGCCCTTGGCATAGCGTTGCAGAAGCCAGATAGGCAGGTGTTCTGCTTTGATGGGGACGGCGCAGTCATCATGCACATGGGCTCGCTTGCAATATCAGGTCAGCTTGCTCCAAAAAATTTTAAGCATATCGTCTTCAACAACGGCTCTCACGATTCAGTAGGCGGCCAGCCTACTACAGGGTTTGGCATAGACCTTCCAGTAATTGCAAAAGCAAACGGGTACAGGGATGCACATGCTGCCAAGACAAGAGAGGAGATACAGCAGGCAATGGCAACCTTGCGGGATGAGCAAGGGCCTGTACTTCTGGAAATACGGGTGAACAAGGGAGCCCGCAAAGATCTTGGAAGGCCGACAACCACACCAATCCAGAATAAACAAGCGTTCATGAAGTTCATACAATGAATCAGCAATTTCATCGCGGCTATGGGAGCATACAGGAACTAAAAACAGTACTCTCGGAACATCACCCTCAAAAAATATTTCTGGTGACAGGAAAAGCATCCTATGCTTCCTGCGGTGCTAAGGGGGCCATTGAGCCATTGTTTCAAAATTCCAAGTTTTGCCGTTTCTGTGATTTTGACGTTAATCCTAAACTTGAGGATATTGAGAGAGGATTGCGGATATTCAGAAACGAGAGGTGTGACTGTGTAATAGGTGTTGGCGGCGGAACAGCCATTGACATTGCAAAAGCCATTGCCATTCTTCACTCGCAGGATGATGAAGCCAAAAACATCATCGAAAAGAACGGCATAAGAATCAAACGAAGGATACCTCTTGCGGTCATCCCCACAACCGCAGGAACAGGCTCAGAATCAACCCACTTCTCAGTGGTCTACATAACCAAGACAAAATACTCTCTTGCACACCCTTCCATGCTTCCTGACTATGTCATCCTTGACCCAACATTCGCCCTATCCTGCCCTCCGTATATTTCTGCCTGTTGCGGAATGGACGCATTGTGTCAGGGGATAGAATCCTACTGGTCAGTCAAATCTACGGAAGAATCCCGCAGATACAGCAGGAAAGCCATTGAACTTGTCTTTTCCAGCCTATCAGAAAGCGTCCTGCACCCAGACAAGAAGAACAGGGAAAAGATGCTGATGGGAAGCAACTTTGCAGGAAGAGCGATTAATATCGCTAAAACGACTGCAGCGCATGCACTGTCTTACCCGCTAACTTCTTACTTTAACATTCCTCACGGCCATGCTGTCGGCTTGAGCATCGGAAATTTTTTTATCCTCAATGCAAATGTTGATGCTTCAACTATTCAGGATGCTAGAGGAGTTGAATTTGTAAAGCAGAGGGTGCAGGAGCTTGTAGGAATGTTGCACGCAAAGACGCCGCAGGAAGCAGCAAACACCCTTTCCTCACTTATGCGGGAGATAGGGCTTGCAACTAGCCTTTCTGCGCTTGGGATAACTGAAGCTAATGTTCCTGTCATCGCTGAAATGGGATTTGACCAAGAAAGGGTGAGAAATAATCCAAGAAAGATTGTGACAGAAAATGTAAAGTCCATCCTTCAGGAGATATTTTAAGATTGGGGGATTTTTTACTCACATGATAGGATAGATGGTTTGATAGGCACGCTATTAAGTACTGTCTTCAGGCATTATTTCCCCTCAGCACAGAGTCATATATTGACTCAAGCTTTTTCATCTGCTTCTCTGCATCAAAGCAGGCCATCGCCCTTTTCCTTGCATGGTAAGCCATGTCCCGATATGCCTTTTTGTCAGTAAGGAGCAACGTTATTGCCTTTTGCAGCTCCTGTGCGCTTTTTTGCTCAACAAGAATCCCTGTTTTCCCATCTTCAACAACCTCTTCGATTGACCCTGTTTTGGTTGAGATGACGGGCTTGCCACATGCCATTGCCTCAACGAATGCGTATCCCCACTGCTCCTCCCATTGCCTTGTCCTTATGCTTGGTATGCAGACAATGTCAGCCAGACCGTATATCTTTGGCATATCCTCATAGGGGCAGAAATCAAGATACACGATGTTGAGCCCCTCTCTCTTTGCATCTTCGACTCTTGACCTCAGCGGCCCTGACCCTGCTATGAGAAGGACAATGTCTTTGTCTTTTTGCATAAGACCACGCAAGGCAGCAAGAAGGTACTCTATCCCTTTCTCCCTGCAAACCCTTGCGGTGAACAGGATGCATTTGCTTTTGCTGCTAATCTCGTACTTTTGGCACAGGGCTTTATCTTTTGGCGAAGGAGCAAACCTCATGGTGTCTATTCCTGGAGAGAATACGCGTATCTTGTTTTCTGGCACCCCCTCAGCAATGAGAGCGTCTCTTGATTTTTTGGTCACAGGAAGGAAGAGAGCACCCCTTTTATAGGACTGGCGCTTAAAGAGCCGATAGAGCGAGCGCTCGTTATTTCCCGATAGGTTTTCCCATACCGTGAACACGCAGGGCTTTGCAAGCGCTGCTGCCTGATATGAAAAGGGATAATGAGGGTCTGCGGTATGGAGGATGCTGCAGTCCTTCACTTTTTCCTTTAACCCGAACATATAGTCATTGACAGGAAGCACCCCCTGAAGAAGCGTTGAGAGCAGGGGAACCTTATTGAACCTTCTGACATTGTCCGTCCTCCTGATGTGAGGGATCCCTGCAGTCGAGAACTTATTGTCTATTGTGCAGATGGGTATGATATTATGTTTTTTAGCCATCTCAAAAAGCTGCCATTCCCACAGATTCAGGAAATTCCCCCGTATGAGTCCTATTGTTGCCACCCTATACCGCTCCTCCTTTAGCACCTCTAGCTAGGCTATATGCTCCCATCAGCTTTCTGTAGTGTGCATCAGGTGTGAATATTTTCAGATAGGATGCTCTTGCATTTGCAGACAGCCTGGTGATATCCATGCCATCAAACCTTTCAATCGCCTTTTTTATTTCTTCAGGGATTATCTTTTTGATTTCCGCGCCATTGTAACCATCCTTCAGCCAGTCAGCAATCCCCCCCATGTACGGCGCAACCACAGGTGTTCCTGTGCTGAATGCTTCTGCACCAACCATTCCCTGCAGTTCAAGCCATGCACACGGCATAATCACTGCGTCGGCATCGTGATATTCTTTTTCTATTTTCTCCTTCCTAAGCCTCCCCCTCAGCGATACTCTAGCCTGCAACTTATTTTTCAGAATGTAACCTCTAGCATAGGAATATAATGACCCATCACCAATTATTGAGAGCTTCCACTTCTTATCGCACAAGGTCATCGCCTTTACTAATTCCATCACTCCTTTTTCCTTTTCAAGCCTCCCGATGAACGCAAGCTTGAATCCTTTTTTTGCCTTTTTCTTAAAGCTATATGTCTCAGGAATAAAATGGGGGATGGTGGTTACCTCCTTATAGGGTAATATCTCCTTAAGGTACTCCTGCAGGGGCGTCCCTGGTACGACGCATACATCAGCAAACATTCCAAGCATCCGCAGGTGAATTACGTTCTTGCCATAGTCATAGAGCTTATTGAGCAGCTTTTTTTCACTTTTGCTTTTTTTGAATACCCACCTGATTGATGATGGCTTCTCGCAGGCTATACCCTTATCATCAACACACCAGCTGTTAGCGCTGATTAGCCCAAAATCCTGCAGCGTCACTACTGTTTTTTTCCCTGCTATTTTTGCGGCAACAAGCGGCGAGAGAGACAATGAAAGGTTGTATTTCTGGATGTGAATGATGTCGGGATTCTCCTGTTTTATCTTTTTCAGGATGCTGAAAAGATTCCTGAAGCTAAAGATGCTTTCTATCGGCCTTATCCCCGATTTTTTCTGGGAGAAGTATGTGCTTATACCATGACCTCTGCTTTTGAGAAGCTCAATAAGGTGATAGAGGTATACTTCAGCACCTCCTGCTTTCTCTTCACAATCATTCATTAGGAGAATTTTCATCCTTGACAGGGGTAAGCTTGTAGGTTACTGCAGCAACAAGATTTCCGATGGTAACTGCGCATACATTGAGCAGCGGCTTAGGAATGAGCCTTCCGAAGAGTGAAGGATGCAGCACAGTCTTTATCCGGAACTTCACTGGTGATGCCTCGTACCGCTTTCCTTTCGTGTTGATATCAAAATCTTTCAGCGTGTCCCTGTGAAAGAAGCGGACATGGGTTATGTCATTGTACGCATTGGGGCTGTTATAAAATGGAACAATAATCTCAATTGTCCCTGCAGGCGAGCAAATCCTGTGAATCTCTTCAATCACCATGAGGGGCGTTTCAATGTGCTCAAGGACATTGTTCATAAGGATGTAATCAAAGCTGTTATCCTTAAATGGGTATGGCTTTTTTGACATGTCCAATTTTACATCGCATGGCTCTCTGATGTCCGCATTCACAAAGCCAGCTCGCAGGTCAAACCCGCAGCCGATATTAAGCTTTCTTGGCATGGCGCTTTCTTTTTTTTTCATGGCATTTTTTTCTGGCTTTCAGATAAGCTTTTTTTGCTTCAGCTCTTCTACAGCCCCATCCACTCCGTCTTTTGCGGTTTCTCCTTGAGCCCATGCAGTGAGCTCCTTCATTCCATCTGCAAACCTTACGGGGGGCTCAAACCCCAGCTTCCTCTTTATTTTGGAGATATCAGCAAAACAGTGCCTGACGTCGCCCTTCCTGAACTTGCCGACGATATCAGGCTGTATGTCCTTTCCATAAAGGTCCGCAAGGACTTCAGCTACTTTTTTTATTGTTGTCTGCCTTCCCGTCCCGACATTGAAGATTTCTCCTTCAGCACTCTTGCTTTCCATCGCAAGCATGTTCGCCTGCACAATGTCATGCACAGAAATAAAATCCCTGCTCTGCAGGCCATCCTCAAATACCAGTGGAGGAGCGTCGTTCTTTATCCTGCTCATGAAAATGGCAGCTACTCCGGTATATGGATTTGACAACGACTGCCTTGGACCGTAGATGTTAAAATAGCGAAAGGCTGTAGCGTTGATTCCATATGCCCCGCAAACATTCATGACCATCTCTTCCTGGCTTTTTTTGGTGATGGCATAGACTGAGTTGCAGTACTGGACATCTTCTTCTGTCATGCCTACAGGCGTAAGCTCCCCGCCAGTCTTTTCATCCCTAAGCTCCCATTCCCCGCGCTGCATCTGCCCTTCTCCCCTAAGTGCTGGCCTTACCCTCTCGCCTGAGGTGTTGAGGTATGCCCCTTCACCATAGGTACTCATGGAGCTTGCGACAATCACTTTTTTTACTGAGTGCTTTGTATTAGCAAGGAGGTCAAGAAGCGTTGCTGTTCCCATGACATTGGCTTTTGTATAGCGGGCTATCTGGTACATGCTCTGGCCAACGCCTACCATCGCGGCCTTATGGAAGATAACATCCGCATCAGCCACTGCCAGATTTAGCAGATTCGCGTCATTGACATCCCCAGTTATAAGCGTGGCGAGGGGATTCAGGTAGCCTGGCTTTTTCCCCTCAGGATGAACCTGAGGCTCAATGTTGTCAAGAATGGTTACCTGATGGCCTTTTTTGAGAAGCTCATCGACAATGAATGAGCCAACAAACCCCGCTCCTCCTGTAACAAGAATCTTCATGGTGACTCTATGGGCTTCTGGTGTTTTTTAAATGTTGTCCTGCTCAGGGCAAGTGATAACATACCCCATGCGCCTTTCCTTATAGGTGTACTCCTTCATCACATTGCAGTCAGCAAGGGCATCCCACAAGGCAATAGCTGTATGTGACGGCGGGTAATCTATGTGAATTAATGTCCCGCCTTCTGCCAGCATTCCTTCAGCTATTGACCTGATGCTCTCATCGCTGCTTTCTGTCTCGTATCTGCGAGCGTCAGGCAATACTGTTATGATGCCCCCCCTTGCAAAATAGGGGTCATTAAGCCTTGCATGCCATGAGATGCCAAGGGCATTGGTATAGAGTGGAAGGCTCAGGCTGCTGCTTTTCACTGTGCTTATTGCGTCATTGGTCATTGCCGATATATCCGGCGATAAAAGCGGGAATGCAAGCTCTCCTGCAAGGAACAAGTTGATTGCAAGAGCCATTCCAAGGCTTACTGCAATAAGGCCTGTTTTCAACCCCTTCTTTTTTGAGAAGAGGGAAAAAAGCATGAATAGGTATGCAAGCGCGCTGACAACGATAATCCCCCCTATTCCAATAAGCATTGTCGGGCCGCTTGAACCTGTAATCGGGAGGTAGAACATCCAGTCAGGGGAAAGCAGCCGCTTGGCGTAATCTTCCAGAGAATGCCTGACGATAGTTGACTGAAACTGGAAAGCGGTAAGAATAGCCAATCCAATCAAAAATGAAGTAATGATATGCGGCAGGTGCCTCTTTGCTGGCTGTAGTGATGAAAGAAACTTTCCGGAGAGCATTGCAAGGGGAGGGATGATAACCATCAGGTACCTGTCAAACGGAGAAAGTCCGGGAACACCCATCACTAAGTAAAATGCGACACACACGAAAATCCAGAGCAGAGGAAGCATGTCATTCTTGGCAAGCCTTAGTGTAGCGAGCATGGATAACCCTGCCAGAAGAGGCGTACCCCACAACAGCAGATAAGCAAGGGGAAGGAGAGATACTCCCCCTGTGTAATAGCCGGCATTATGGGCAAACACGAACTGGAATGCCTCTGGATTAGTTGCCTTAAGGTAGAGAACATAGGGGGCAAACATTGCAGCAACAATTGACAGCAGAACCCCTCCCTCAATGATAATGCTTCGCAGCTTTCTTTTCTTTGCTATGACATACAGCCCGATAGTCACAGAGCCAAGAATCCCTGGCAGCTTAGCAAAGATGCAGAGACCGAGAAATACCCCAGTGGCATAAAGGAATTGCTTTTTTGTTGTTTTTTCGAAGAGAAGATAGCAATAAACCGCGCAGGAAAACAGGAAAGCAAGAATAGCGCCGTCAACGTCAACCTGCACTGAGGCAAGAACGTGCCAAAACGAGAGGCTCATTATCACCAGTGACCAGTATGCAGCGCTTTTTCCATACAGTATATTTGCTATCAGGAACACTACAGCAAGAGTAGCTAACCCAAGGAAAAGCGGCACCATCCTCAGCATGACATCGCTGTAGGGAGCAATGAGCATGGGAGCCTTGAACAACAGAATTGCAAGGGGGGGGTGTGGGATAGTTGAGGCATAAGTCTGCATGCTGGTGTCAGTTGCAGTATATGCCCAGGCTGCTTCATCAAGATAGGGAACATTATCCAGAGATGATACACGCAATAGAATCCCAAGAAGAATTAGGCTTATTGCAAGGTAGGCTTGCCTTTTCATTTTCCAGCGGCCTTTTTGAATCCAAGCCTGTATGCAAGGATAAGGCCAATCATGACGAACCCAAGCCTGATAGCTTTTGAGAGATCCCCTGTTATCTTTGAGGCTCCAACCCTTTTGCGATAATTCAGAGGAATCTCTATGCACTTAGCTTTGCTTGTTATCGCCAATATCATCAGCTCTGGGGAGAAGTGTGATCCCCCAACAGTAAATTTTGGCTTTATCCTTTCGATTGCTTCCCTCCTGAATAATTTCATAGTGCATCCTACGTCAGTGAGGCAGGGGCCGTTGAAGAGGTATTCCATAAGCTTTGCGACAAAGACGTTGCCATACCTGAGGAACAGGTTCATGTTGGCTCCATCCCATATGCTTTCCTTTGATGTCCTTGTCCCAAAGATAATATCAAAGTCTTGGGCGTAGGCAAGAAGCTTGAAGATATCTTTCCCTGCAAATGTGCCGTCTGGCTCAGCGATAATGATGATGTCTCCTTTTGCTTCGTGCAGGGCTCTCCTGCTGGCCCATCCGTAGCCCTGCCTCTTTTCAAGAACAACCCTTGCGCCTGCCTCTGTTGCCTTGTTGGAGGTGTTATCTTTTGAATTGTTATCAACGACTACAATCTCATCCACAATGCCTGTTGCAAAGAACTCCCTGACTGCTGCACCAATCCCTTCCTGCTCGTTAAATGCAGGGAAAACAACTGATACGCTCTTGCCCTTGTGCATGTGCGGTATGAAAAAAAGCCCCTGTTTAAATTTTTTTTTAGTCATGGGATTCGCCCTCGGTCGAATCTATCGTGAAATTTATAACTGCAAAGACAACATACTGCAGGCATGTGCGGCATTTTTGGGTTTTCATGGGATGATGCATCTTACCTGAAGAAGGGTCTAGGGCTTATTTCCCATCGGGGGCCTGACCAGTCTGGGACATTCTGTGATGGCCACATGACCCTTGGCCACCGAAGGCTTTCCATCATTGACCTGTCTGAGAGAGGCAGGCAGCCAATGTTTAATGAAACAGGGGATGTCTGCGTCATTTTCAACGGAGAAATCTACAATTACAGAGAATTACGTTCAGGCCTTATTACAAAGGGCCACAGGTTTTCCAGCGAAACCGACACTGAAGTTCTTGTGCACGGGTATGAAGAATACGGAGCAGGGATAGTATCTTATCTGAATGGATGCTTTTCGTTTGCCATCTATGACCAAACAAACAGGAAGGTAATTCTGGCAAGAGACAGGCTGGGGATTAAGCCCCTATACTACCGGCTGAATGCGGGGATGCTTTCTTTCTCCTCAGAGATGAAGGCCCTGCTTGCTGATGATGGCTTTTCACCATCTGTCCACCATGAGGCATTCAGGCACTTTTTCTGCTTAGGCTATACTCCTTTCTCTCAGACGCTAATTGATGGAATCCTCAAGCTTCCCGCAGGATACTGCCTGTCCTATAGCCTGTCCACAAAGAAAGCAGAATTGGAAAGATACTTTTCTTTGCCGACTTCTATCGAAAAGAGAACATTTGCATCTGCAAAAGAGGAATTGCTGAAACTTCTGGAGGACTCTGTAGCAAAGCGGCTGGTTGCTGACAGGCCCGTTGGCATCTATTTATCAGGAGGGATAGACTCAGGAGGGATATTAGGCATGGCATCCCGCCTGAGAGAAAAAGGGATTTTTTCCGGGCCCATCCGTACGTATTCTGCGGGGTTTAGCCATGCTGATAATGAATCTTTGCTTGCTGAAGAGGTTGCAGCGCATTTTGAGGCAGACCATGCCACTTTTTCCATGGATACCTCACTCGTCAATACGCTCCCTTCTGCAGTATGGCATGCTGATGAGCCTTTAGGCGATCCGGCATTGCTGCCCGTAAAATTTCTTTCAGGGAAGGCAGCAGGGAAAGTAGCAGTTGTCCTTACCGGTGATGGAGCAGATGAATTATTCGCTGGATACGAGCAGTATGCATTCCTCCCCATGCTCCATCGGCTGTCTTTTTTTCCTTCACCTGTGAGAAACGCTGCAGGAAGGCTGCTTTCAGCGGTCCCATCCCCGCTGCTTACTCCTTTTTTCAAGTATGCTGCCGGTTTAGGGTGCGAGGGAAAGAACCGCGTCGCTTCCATCCTAAGCTCCCTGCCTGATAAGACTTCATCCTACCTTTTCTTTTCCAGCCTTGTCAGCGACGGGGAGGCAGAGAATATTCTTACTCCGCACCTTGCTGGCAGGCATGATCTCCCCGGAAAGATAGCGCCTTATTTTTCACGAAAAGAGCCGTACCTTCACCAGTTACAGCGCCTTGAGTGTGAGACGCTCCTCCCTGAGGGATACCTGCTAAAAACTGATAAAATGACTATGGCCCATGGCATAGAAGCAAGGGTCCCGTATCTTGACCACCGGATAGCAGAACTTGCGTTCAGGATGCCTGCCCACTATAAGCTTGCGGGAAGGAAGGAAAAATATGTGCTGCGGGAAGCCCTCAGGCCTTATGTGCCTCCAGCCACTGCAAAGAGAAAAAAGCAGCGCTTTTATGTGCCCATGGATGACTGGATGCAAAAGGATCTTCAGCCATATCTTTCTGATCCTGCACATTTTACGTCAGGCTATATCAGCCATAAGGCAATAACTCACATGCTTGAGAGATACGCTAACGCCCCACTATTTTACAGCAGGCAGCTCTGGAATGTGCTTACTTTTGAGCTGTGGCACTCCATTTTTATTGAGAAAAAGGACTACAAGAACATCTCCCTTCTGTAGCTGCCTTGCGCATCGCTTGCCAAATAATGGCTGGAAAACTATATAAACGGACTCCATGCACGATAGATTGCTATGAGCACTTCCTCATGTTGCAATAAAAAAATCCTTGTTACCGGAGGGGCAGGATTTATCGGGAGCCATTTAAGCGAATCACTTGCAGGAATGGGAAATGACGTTACGGTTCTTGATGACTTTAGCATAACAACAGCCCATGCAAAACCTCTGGAAAAGAAGGGAGTCCACATCCTAAAAGGCTCTGTCACCGATTTTCCAGTTGTTCTTGCTGCCTGCAAATCCAAAGACCTCGTATTCCACCTCGCTGCAATGAACAGGGCAATGAAGTCTGTCAATGATCCCCTTTTGTCCCATGCCATAACCTCAACAGGCACCCTCCACGTTCTGGAAGCTTCCAGAAAGTCAAACGTAAAGAAAGTAGTCAATATCTCAAGCTCATCAGTGTATGGCTCATCCAGCCTGCTCCCGAGAAGGGAAAGCGACCCTGTCAGGCCAACCCATCCCTATGGTGCAGCAAAGCTGAGTGGTGAGCAATATGCCCGCATTTACTACGAGCTCTATGGGCTGCCTACAGTCTCTCTGAGGTATTTTTCAGTCTATGGCCCACGCCAGCTTGGAGTAATACCTTATGCTGCAGTGATTCCGAAGTTTATGTCCAGAATAAGCAGGGAAGAGCCAGTTGAAGTTTACGGTGATGGGTCGCAGCGGCGCAACTTTACCTTCGTTTCAGACGTAGTGGACTGCACTATTCGTGCAGCATTGGCTGACAGCGCAAATGGCCTCACGCTCAACGTGTCCAGCGAAGAAGACGTGGCTATCAACGATGTCATTGGAATGCTTGAGGAGGCCATGGGCAGGAAAGCCAAAGTATCTTATCTTGATCCCCTCCCAGGAGAAGTTGCGGCGAACCCTGCGGACATATCATTAGCAAGAAATCTTCTCGGTTTTTCCCCGAAAGTTGACGTAAGGAAGGGGTTACAACTCACGCTGAAATGGTACAATGCCACGTCATAAGCTTTGCGTTGTTGGCCTGGGGTATGTAGGGCTCCCTCTTGCTTTGGCTTTTGCCAGGCACTTTGAGACCGTTGGTTTTGACATTAATGCCCTGAGGATCAGCGAGCTTAAGGAGTATCATGATTCAACAGGTGAAGTTTCTTCAGAAGAGCTGAAAGCATCATCTCTGAGGTACAGCAATAACGAAGGCGTCATTTCATCCTCAACCTTTATTGTGGTCTGCGTCCCCACCCCCATTACCATCAATAACGAGCCTGATTTCACTGCCCTTATTTCCGCATCAGGGCTTATTGGGAAAAAACTGCAGAAAGGCAGCATCATAGTGTATGAAAGCACGGTATACCCAGGAGCCACAGAAGAGATCTGCATCCCTGAGCTGGAAAAGCATTCAGGAATGATGTCGAACTCTGACTTTTTTGTGGGGTATTCTCCAGAGAGAATAAATCCTGGAGATAAAGAGCACAGCGTGGAGAAAATCACAAAAGTTATTTCCTCAGACCACAAAGCTACTCTTCGCGAAATGGAAGCAGTCTATGGAACAACCATCAGGGCAGGCATTCATAAGGCACCATGCATCAAGGTTGCCGAAGCAGCAAAAGTCATAGAGAATATCCAGCGGGACCTGAACATAGCGCTCATGAACGAATTGTCCCTGATTTTTGAAAGAATGGGGATATCAACCAGAGATGTGCTTGAAGCAGCAGGAACAAAATGGAACTTCTGCAGATTTTCTCCTGGAATGGTAGGCGGGCATTGCATCGGCGTTGACCCTTACTACCTTACCTATAAAGCGCAGAAGATTGGCTATGACCCTAAATTAATCCTGTCTGGAAGAGGCATCAATAACTACATGCCACTCCACGCAGCCAAACGGCTGCACCATGAGTTAGCAAAAAAGAGCCCCTCTGGAAGAAAAGTCCTTTTCATGGGTATTACGTTCAAGGAGAATGTCCCTGACCTTCGCAACAGCAAGGCAAAAGACATGATTGAAGCGCTGCAAAACATGGGTTGTGAGGTTACTGCCCATGACCCCCTGGTTTCTGATTCCCACATTTCTGCCCATTTTGGGGTAGCGCCCTCATCGTTTCCCCCGAGAGAAAAGGTTGATGCAATAGTCATTTTCAGCCCGCACAGGCAGTTCTCATCCACGCCATTGGAAGCAATTAAAAAGGTCCAGACAACCCCCCCAATCCTGTATGACATCAAATCTTTGTATTCGCCTGTTGAAGCCAATAAACAAGGGTTCATTTATCTGAGCCTATAACAAGAACATGGACCTATCGCTTGTCATCCCTTGCTATAATGATATTGCACAGATACCCAGCGTAGTTTCTTCTGCCAGTGAAATTTTGGTGGCGTCAGGCCTGAAATACGAAATCATGGTCGTTGATGACGGTTCAAGCCCTCCTCTCTCCCTTGCAGCACAGCATTCAGGAATACATATCATGAGGCACCCTTATAACAAGGGCTATGGCGCTGCGCTGAAGACTGGTGCAATTGCCGCAAAGGGAGAGTACCTCCTGTACATGGACGGCGATGGGCAGCATGCTCCTGCAGATATTGCCCTTTTTCTCTCTTCCCTTGGTACCTATGACATGATTGTCGGCGCGCGCTCCAGGCAGGCCTCAGCGCTACGGGGGCTGGGAAAAGTATTTCTTCATCATTTTGCGCATTACCTTCTTGAGAGGCCCATCCCTGACCTCAATTCAGGGTTCAGGCTCATACGACGAAATCTGGTCATCAAATACATGCATTTGCTTCCCGACACTTTCTCCTTTACTACCACCATTACCATGGCCCTCTTTAAGGCAGGATATACCGTCACTTACGTCCCCATCACTATCAGGGAAAGAAAAAGCGGCAAAAGCTCCATACGGCCTTTCAGGGACGGATTTAGGTTTGTCATGCTGATGATCAGAATGACCATGCTATTTAACCCTCTCAAAGTATTTCTTCCTGCCAGCATGCTCCTTTTTGCCATAGGGATACCGCTTTTGCTTTACAGGATCATCAGTTCCCTGCAGACCAGCGAGAGTGCCCTTCTTCTTGTCATCGCAGGCATGCTGACATTTCTATTCGGCCTTGTTGCTGACCAGATTGCTCTTCTGGTAAGAAAGTGAGGTAGTGACATGAAGACTGCCATTATCACTGTTGACGTTGAGACAGACTGGGGAGGGAGAATATCAGTCGAAGGCGAGAATAAAGGCATCACCGCAGGATTGCCTGCTATTCTTTCTTTACTCTCGCAGGAGGACATTAAAGGAACGTTTTTTGTGTGTGCCAATCTTCTTCCGAGGTATTCGGATGAGATGAGGCAGATTATTGACAGTGGCCATGAAATTGGATGCCATGGCCTGACCCATGTCGCAGTGAGCAAACTTTCATCACGGGAATTCCTCCACAGCCTCAGGGAAGCACGCTCACTTTTCTTGTCCTGCCTTGGCATGTTGCCCCAGGGCTTTCGCGCCCCTCAGTACATTCTGCCAAAAGGGTACATCACGGTAATAAAAAAAGCGGGTTTCAGGTACGATTCCTCGCTTATTTCAGGATTGTTCCCTGGGAGGTATCACACTCCATCCATTCCAAAAAAACCTTTTGCCATCCATGACAATTTCAGCGAGATTCCCGTTTCAACGTTTACACCTTTCAAGCTACCGTTTGGGCTGCTCTGGATTAATGCTATGGGAATCCCCTTATTTAGAACAGCAGTTTCGTTGTTCCCTTTGCAGCCTTTTCTGGTTTTGTACCTGCATCCTTTTGATCTGCTTCAAAGGAAGCAGCCCTATAAAGCTGGAATAGCCAAAAAGATATGGTACTCTCACAAAGCAGGTGTTGCCGCTTCAACCCTTTCCCTGCTTCTTAGGCATCTGAAAGCGGAGGGATACTCCTTTTCCACATGCATTGAAGCGATTTCGGTTGCAAAGCAGAAACATGAGAATGCTTTTTAAACGCAAGCCAACTACATCCCGCTGCAATGGAAGCAAGCAATTTTGATACCTATAACGAATTTTCTGAGGGGTTTTGGTATATTCATTCAAGAAGGGGCATGTTATCAAAAGTCCTGAAGCCATACCTCAAATCAATAACCTCGGCTCGCATCCTCGACCTTGGATGTGGAACTGGGTTCAACTATCTGGCGCTGCATCCATTAGGCAAAGTATGGAGCGTTGACATCAATGAGCGTGCTCTTGCCTCCTGCAAAAAAAAAGAAATCCCCAGACTGTATAAGGGAGATGCTCAAAACCTATCCCGGTTTTCAGACTGCTCTTTTGATGCCGTCGTGGCAATAGAACTGCTTGAGCATCTTGAAAAAGACATTGACTGCATAAGGGAGGTGCATCGTATCCTCAGGCCAGGGGGCATCTTCCTTGCCACTGTCCCGGCACATCCTTTTCTTTGGTCAAGTGATGATGACCTTGCCCATCATTTCAGGAGATATACAAAAAAACAGCTTACAACGCTGCTGAGTTCCCCCTTTCGCATACGCTTCCTAAGCTACAGGTATGTGTTTCTCAGTATCCCTGCGATGGCTGTCTTCCTTATGCAGAAACTACTTCGCTTTTCAGGCGGGGGCCATAAAAACTCACTAACCTTCACTCCAATGTTTGCAAATGGCTTATTAAAATACCTGATGTCAATAGAGAATGCCCTTCTTGCCAAAGGATGTTTCCTTCCTTTCGGGATAAGCCTCATTTGTATATCTCAAAAGAGACTTCACCATGCCTCACGCTAAGCGACCAGGCCATCGGGCGACGGGATTTCATGCTGCTGTGGCTTTCCTCTTTGGTATTTTTTTAGTAACAAGATTAGCTCTCCTCTTTACATCACAGCAGCATCTGGCAGGGGACCCTGCATCCATTGCGGTGATGGCCATGGATACGTTTAAAGAGGGAAAACTTCACTATTTCATCTACGGAGAGCCTTACATTGGCGGAGCAGCCATCGAATCTTACCTTGCGGTTCTTACCTTTTTACTCTTCGGCATATCAGATATATCTTTTAAATTAGTAAGTGTAATGGTATCATGTGCCACTTTTTTTTTGCTGTATTATTTTGCAAGCAGACACTTCGGGAAGCTCACTGCAGTATTTGCCCTTACCCTCTTTACATTTTCCTCCCCCTTCATGACCAGGCTTTCAGTAATGGGCCTTTCAGGCTATCCTGAAACCCTTTTTTTCTTTCTGCTGATGGGCATCTTTACTTACGACATTTTTGTCAAAAGTAAAGGAACAATGCTTAAAGCAGGCCTTATGGGGCTGACCGTAGGCATAGCATGGTGGAATCTGGAGTATGCTCTTGCTTATTTGCTGTTTTTTGTGTTTATTTGGTATCTTTCTGACAAACGGTTTTATACAAGGAAAACCTTTAGGGTGTTTGTCCTGCTGCTGCTTGTCTCCATCAGCCCCTTGATATATTACAATGCAACCCACAATTTTTCAAACATTAAGCATTTTATGGCTGGAAACGCCATCCATAGATTTGCATGCGAACACAACCTTTTGCCTGGCCAGATGGCCTATGGGGACCGGATTATTGACCCCTGCCACATCTTTGAGAAGAACCTTCGAAACCAGTTTAGCATAACCTCTTTTTTTACCGTCACCCTCCATCTCCTATTTAACTCGTGGACGTATTATTTCCTGGCTCTCCTGCTTTTTGGGCTCATTTCTATCCTGAACCTAAGGTACTTCCTCCCGTTTATTTCCTCGCTTAACCCTTTTTCAGAAAGTGCCATTGCGTTTCCTACAGCAAGAAAAGAGCTCATCCTTGTCCTGTTTGTATACTTCTGGGCCATGATATTTATGCTTTCTGGATGGACAGACGTGAAGCATTTTTCGCCAGTCTTCCCTTTTTTTATTCTCCTTATCTCCTATGCCATCGCACTTATTGTGCAGCATAGCAGGCAGGGAGTCTTTCTCGGGATGGGCATCCTTATACTTCTGTTGATTGGAACAGTCCCGCCACTGGCACAATCCTACGCAGAAAAGGACAAAGAGTCCATTGCTGGCGTTATCGACTTTTTGGAAAATAATTCCATCCATTCAGTGTACTCCTCCCATCCCCTTAAATGGAAAATACTGTTTTATACCCAGAAAAAGGTCATCGCTTCATGTGACCTTTGCCCCTGCCCTAACTGGTATGGGCCCATAGAATCCCTTATGACTAACGATGAGCATACAGCATACATCTTTGACCCTTATACTATGCATATAGCTGACGGGCTGGAGAAATTTATGGCTAACAATTCAATCTCTTACGGCGTTGCTACCATTCAGGGGAACAGGATACTTTACAATCTTTCTGAGCCGATAAACGCTAAAGAAATACTTGCACCATGTAACTGGTTGCCTGGAATATACTAACTTCATTCCTTGGCAACATTTTCAAATACACTGATATGCTTCCTTGCAACATGGCTCCATTCAGCCTCTTTCTGATAGCCAATGATGCCTTTCGCATACGTGCTGTACCCGTCACAGATTCTTCTCACACCATCTGCAATAGCCTTTGGGTCACCCTGCCTGACAATCTCCCCAAATCCAAATGCCTCTGCCATCTCTGCAAGAGCTCCTGCCTTCGTTGCCACGACCGGAATTCCATAAGATACTGCATTATGGAGTATGCCTGACTGGTATGGGGCCCAGAGGTGTGGGAGAATAACGATGTCTGCGTTGAGGTAGTACTGCTCCTTTTTCTCTTCGCTGATCCAGCCAAAGTCCGTCCTAACGTTGCCTTCTGCTGTAGAGAGCGCTTCTTTCACCTCTTCTTCAGCGCGCCTGTCAATGAACCGTCCTGCAACGGTTAAGGAGAATCCTGACAGGTGCTCCATTGCCCTTATTGCATAGGGAACCCCCTTACCCCTGCTGATCATCCCAAACACCAGGAGATTTTTGCCTCCTTGGGGTTTAGGGGGTCTCTTTATGCAGAGACCATGGTATATCACATGGACATTGCCTGCCCCGTGCCTCTTCTCCAGCATTTGCTTTTGTCTTGGCGTATGAACAATGACTGCTTTGGCATTCCGGATTATGCTTTTATCAATTCCATCAATAATCCTTTCCTTCATCCCTTTTACTCCATACCTGACCTCGTGCATAGTAACGACTGCCTTTGCCTTTCCCCTAAGACATGCAATCATGTTACTGTTCAGCAGAAATTTGGAGAAGTAAGTCGGGTTATACTGAATGTGAAGGATGTCCATGCCTTCCTTCTTCGCAATACCCTTAATACTTTTTGCAAGGAGAAGTGACCTAAAGTCAAGGTGGTAGTCAGCCTCACTTTGCTTCCTGCCTATGCTTGTGACTCTGACCCCATGCTCCTGTAACGCAGAAAGCAGTCCCTGCGAGTAGAGTGCAATTCCGTCCTTTTCTGGAGGAAAGGGACTAAGGAGCCCTATGTTCACTTTCCCTTCACCCTCTTTCTGTGCTCACTAACCATTGCAATTGCAAATCCCTCAATATCATTTTCAGTGACCATCGCGCCTTTGGTGAGTACCTCAGGGTGAGCGCCTATGGCGAATGCTACCGAGGGTGTCCCTACAGCTTCTGCCTCCTTGATAGGAAGATCATACCCTTCCCATAGAGAGGCTGTTACATAGACATCTGCAGCTGCATAGTATGCAGGCAGTTCTTCATCAGGAACAAATCCCGTGAAGAGAACACCTTTGCAGGCAATCCTGTCAAGCTGCTTACCATATCTATCAAAGGTCTTTTTGCCGACAATGAGCAGCTTTGCATCAGGCAGCTCTTCCCTGACTTTAGCAAAAGCCTTCAGCAGGAGATGAATGCCCTTATGCGGGGAGACCCTCCCTACATACAGGAACAGGGGAGAGTCGCTGATACTATGCTTTCTGCGTACTGATTCCGGGTCAGCTTCCATGGTGAACCGCTTTGCATCAATTTTGCAATGCTCAACTCTGGAATCAAGCCCTTCTTTTTGTAGTTCTCTTTTTAGAAAATGAGAAATGGAGATTATCTCATCTGCATTCCTTATAGTGAGCCTTGTGAGCAATCTGAACGCCTCCATGTAGAGCCGCTCAAGCCCATGGAAGAGATGGGGGTATGCAATTCCTGCGTTGTGGTAGATATAAGTTAAGGGGTAGCGCTTTCTTGCCTGATGAGCGATGACATTCATAGGATAGAGATGACTGATGATCATGTCGAAATCTTTCATCCGTCTGGAATATTTCCTCACTGTAGCGATGTCAAGAAAAAATAGCAGGCGATAGAGCCTCTCAAGAGAAGGCGACTCCGGGCACCCTATCTTCTCAACGGTAGCGTATCTTGTGCTTATGTCACCCTTCAGGCAGAAAATGGTAACCTCCCACCCCTTTTTTGCGTACTCTTCTGCCTGAAGCTCTACCACCCTATCAATCCCTGAGAACCTGAAGAAGGTAGGAGTGAGGATAGCCACCTTTTTCACATTTACTTTTTGCATGATTTGGCTATAAGAGCCAGAGAATATTTATAAAGTTCACGCTAACCTGCAAAAACATGAAAGCACTCATCACAGGAATCACGGGCCAGGATGGCTCGTATCTTGCGGAACTGCTTCTCTCTAAAGGATATGATGTCCATGGAATCTACCGCAGGTCTAGCGTTGAGACCTTTGAGCGCATTGAACACATCAGGGACAGGTTGCATCTGGTCTGTGCTGACCTCACAGATGAGGCATCGCTGCTTCGGGCGCTTAGCTCCATACGGCCCGACGAAGTGTATAACCTCGCAGCCCAGAGTTTTGTCCCTGCATCATTTGAGCAGCCATTCCTGACCGGCGACGTTACCGCTCTTGGTGCATTGCAGGTGCTTGAGGCCGTACGCCATGTTGATAAGGGTATCAAAGTATATCAGGCATCGTCAAGTGAGATGTTTGGAAAGGCGGTAGAGGTCCCGCAAAAGGAAACGACCCCGTTTTACCCCAGAAGCCCGTACGGAGTTGCTAAGGTCTATGCGTACTGGATAGCTAAGAACTACAGGGAAAGCTACGGCATGTTCTGCGCCAATGGCATTCTT
Source organism: Candidatus Woesearchaeota archaeon (assembly GCA_013329175.1). GTDB lineage: Archaea > Nanobdellota > Nanobdellia > Woesearchaeales > UBA11716 > UBA11716 > UBA11716 sp9638u. The sequence continues at coordinate 12,364 of DUKR01000080.1, read as the reverse complement.
TTCAATCATGAATCTCCCAGAAGGGGTAAGCAGTTTGTCACGAGGAAAATAACTGACTCAGTGGCGAAAATCAAGCTAGGGCTGCAGGAGGTTCTGCATCTTGGGAATCTTGATGCCAGGCGGGACTGGGGATTTGCCGGCGACTACGTTGAGGCAATGTGGCTTATGATGCAACGGGATGCACCCGATGATTTTGTAGTTGCAACGGGTGAGGCTCACTCAGTAAGGGAATTCTGCGAGATTGCTTTTTCCCATGTCGGCCTTGATTACAGGAAATACGTTGTTACGGACAGGAGATTCTTCAGGCCTGCCGAAGTGGATGCTCTCATAGGAGACGCAGGAAAAGCACGCAAAATGCTTGGCTGGAAGCCAAAGGTACCGTTTAATGCGCTTGTTACCATGATGGTAGATGCTGACATGGAAAGGCATAAGGGGGAAAGAATAAGTTAGGCCAATTCAGGGGGCTTTTCGTTTGATGAGGGATATGTGATGGTCAGGGAATACATCATCTATGCAAACACACGCAGGCAGGTGATGGAGGCTCCATCCAGGTTGCCAGGCACAACAGAAGTCAGCGTAGTCATCCCCAGCTACAACGAGGAAGGGAACATTATCAGGCTCATTGACGCAATATCATCAGCTCTGAAAGGCAGGAATTTTGAGATTGTCGTGGTTGATGATGCCTCAAAAGACAGGACGCAGGAGCTTTTGGCACTGCGTGCGAAGGCAGATTCCCGTCTGGTTGCGGTTTTCCGCAAAGGAGTGCGCGGTATCTGGTCAGCACAATACGATGGCATCATTTTCAGCAGGGGCAAAACGATTGTATTTATGGACGCTGACCTCTCTCACCCTCCCAAGGTTATCCCCTCCATGCTTGCTCATATTCCAATGTATGATTTTGTCTCTGCATCGAGATTCATAAGCGGCGGAGGCATACGCAGGATGCCCCTTATTCATTATCTTTCCACCAACCTGTTCAACAGGGTGATCAGGATTATCATGGGCGTTCCTGCAACAGACTACACCGGTGTCTTTCATGCAATCAAGAAAGATGTTCTCCTCTCCATTCTCCCAAAGAGCGACTCGGTAGGAGGCGCATTTGACCTTGACCTGCTCTATTACGTGCATAAAAAAGGGTACACATTTAAGGAGGTCCCTTTTGTTTATATCTACAGGACTGAAGGCGACTCAAAATCGCTTTCGATGCGCAGGCTTGCCTTTGCCTATGGGATAAGGGCACTACGCCTGAGAGTTACTGGGAGAGCATGACCCTCATGAGAGTTCCATGGGCACGACCTGATTTTGGAAATGCGGAAAAACAGGCTGCAATCGAAGTCATCAAAAGCGGCTGGGTGACGCAGGGAAAAGTCACCGAAGAGTTTGAAAAAGGGCTTTCAGAGTATACCGGCGCAAAGCACGTTGTCTGTGTCTCAACAGGAACTGCTGCATTAACTACTGCGCTTCTTGCGCATGGCATAGGGGCAGGAGACGAGGTTCTTGTCCCGTCCCTGACCTTCATCGCCTCCATCAACTCTGTGTTCTCTGTCGGAGCTACCCCCATACTTGTTGATTCTGATCCAGGTATGTGGAACACCACACCTGAACTTATGCAAGAGCATCTGAGTGATGCTACAAAAGCAATCATGCCTGTTGATGTTGCAGGGATGCCTGTTGACGTTGACTCCTTTGAGCGTTTTGCGCAGGAGCATGACTTGGCGCTCATAGAGGATGCTGCTGCTGCCATAGGCGGAGCGTATAAGGGAAAGCCTATGGGCTACTTTGACCATACCAGCACATTTAGCTTTCACATTGCAAAATCACTGCAAACCATTGAAGGAGGATGCGTGCTTACCCCCTCAGCAGAGATTGCAAAAAGGTGCAAATCAATCCGAAACCACGGAATGAGTGCCCCTTATAACTCAAAAGAGAACCTGCACTACGACTATGCCCGCTATGGGCTGAACTTTCGCATCACTGACATCCAGTCAGCAATTGGTCTTGCGCAGCTGAAAAAAGTAGACTCTCAGGTGGCCCACCGCAACAGGCTCGTTGCCCTTTACAAAGAAGCACTTGGAGGCGACTATGGCTTTCAGGAAGTTCCCTCATATGTCTCCATGCACCCCTATCTGTTCTTTGGCATTATGGTACAGGATACAAATAGAGACAGCCTTGCAAAATTTCTTATAAAGCATGACATTGACATCAGGATATGCTGGCTTCCTGCCCACCGGCAGCCGTATCACCGCACGCTGTTCAGGGATGTCTCGCTGCCTGGCGCAGACGAGGTTGGAAACAAATCAATAGAGCTTCCCCTTGGAGGGTGCAGTGAAGAGGAAGTCAACCATGTCATCAAAGTCATCAGGCAGTTTAAGGGGTAGCAGCCAATGGGACAACGGATATTCATCACCGGCGTCACTGGCTTTGTCGCAAGCCATCTTGTTGAGCTTCTCCTTAAGGAAAGGGATATTGCTATCTATGGGGCAAAAAGGTGGCGCAGCCCTATGGATAACATCAGGCACATCAAGAAAGGAATTGCATTTGTTGACTGCGAGCTGTGCGATTTTCTTTCAGTCCGAAGGGCGATAGAAGAGGCAAAGCCTGATATCATCTTCCATCTTGCGGCGCAGTCCTTTGTTCCAGCAGGAACTATGCAGCCATTGCAGACCTTCAATGTCAATGCCCTTGGAACGCTGAACCTGCTTGAGTCAGTCAGGCTTGCTAATCTTCACCCAATAATCCATTTTGCGTCGTCAGCTGATGTCTATGGCCATCCCACCTCTGAAATCATAACCGAGGAAACCCTGCCTGACCCGCTCACCATGTATGCAGCAAGTAAAATTGCAGGTGAGGCTCTTATCCGCCAGTATTTCCATACTTATCATATCCATAGCGTAACTACGCGCATTCTCACCCATACAGGCCCTCGCCGCAATGAGCATTTTGTGGAGTCATCCTTTGCCAAGCAGATAGCTGAGATTGAAGCAGGCATTCAGGAGCCTGTGATGCGTGTAGGAAACCTTGCATCCATCCGGACGTTTCTTGACATCAGGGATGCAGTGAAGGCCTACTGTCTTCTTGTAAAGAAAGGAGAGCCTGGAGAAGCCTACAACATCTGCGGCGAAGCAACCCTGAGTATCCATGAGCTGCTTGACACGCTGCTTTCGCTTTCAACGCTCAAGGTGAAAGTCAAGGTGGAAGTTGACCCTAAGCTGTTTAGGCCCGTTGATGCAGAAAGGCCAAAGCTAGATGACTCAAAGTTCAGGAATCTGACTGGGTGGAAGCCTGCCATCGCCTTTAAGGATACGCTTAAGGACCTCCTTGAGTACTGGAGAGGGGAGATCAAGAAGGCGCAGTGATTACTGTCATGGCCTCTTTCTTTGCCACAATAAACCGTGTCAGCGGAAGAAAAAACGGCCAGGAGAACTTCTTTTCAACCCTTAAGTGCTTTCTGCACAGGCTAAGAATATAAGAGAATTTATAGTCATACAGCGTCACTTCATCTTCAATGCTTGTGTTGATGCCCATTGCCTGTGCAAGGGGATAAAATGGCTTTCTCAGCTTTTCATTCGGGAATGTAATGTAGAGCTTTCCCCCCTGCTTAAGCACCCTTGCCATCTCCCCGATGCATTGCTCAACCTTAGGCATGTGCTCAATGACCTCAGTGCAGACAACAACGTCAAAGGAATTATCCTTCAGGGGAATCTTCTGTGCAGCGGCAGCAAAAATAGTAATCCCTGCGCTTTCTTTTTTCTGCCTGAACCGCTCAAGTGCGGGCTCGCAGACGTCAAAGGCAGTGACTGTAGCGCCTTTTTTTTTGAACTGGATGGATACATATCCTGCTTCACAGCCGACTTCAAGCAGGCTTTTTCCTTTGAGGTTACCTGCTTCCCTCAGAAGCCGCCTCACACGCCCTCCTGAGATGAGTCCTATAACAGGATGCCTGTAGTTCTCATCCATAGGCTCTTCTGCAAACTCCTTGTAGGCTGCCTTTACAGAATGCTCAAATTCTTTGTCTCCCTTAATGCCTTTAAGATGATTCATAGCACACTTTCCATTGGCAATGTATTTAAATGCTTTTGCTGCTTCCTAAGCACATGGGCAATGAGGGATACAAGGATATCATCGAAAGCCAGAGTACAAACTATGACAAGCAGCGGGTGAAGCACTACTTCAAAAAGACATTCTCCTTTTTTCTCTCACTCATTCCTGAGGGTTCACGCGTGCTTGACGTCGGATGCGGAACAGGACAATACTCCATTGGGCTTGCGAAGCATGGAAGGCCATGTGATGGCGTTGACTACAGCAGGAAAATGATAGAGATAGCAGCAAAGAATGCGCAGTCTGCTCATGCGGCGTGTGGGTTTGCTCTCTGCGACGTTGAGAAGGGAGTCACGCTGAATGGCCCTTATGATTATGCCCTTTTTGTCGGGAATTGGGAGTATTTTGACAATCCATGCGCTGTGCTTCGCAATGTCTCGTCGGTGCTCAGGCCACAGGGCAGTATCATCATCAGCACGCCAAACATGCTTGCTTATCCTATCATACGTTGGCTTGAGTTGCTGCATCTTAAGATGGCTCCTGCTTTCTGGCACTTCCATTCATGGAGGAAAAGCATTAAAAAGGCTGCAGACGGTGCAGGATTACGGGTTGCGGCTGTTTACTGGGGATTTTACGGGCTTGACCGTGTCTATTCCCTGAGGAAAAATGGATAATCGCGATTGGATTGTCATTGGAATTTTGTTTGCCGTTTCCTTCTTTTTCTGGACACTCCCCCTGCAGGACAATCACCTGCCGTTTTCAGAGCATGACGGTGCCTACATATTCTCGTATGGGGATCACATCACCTACCTGGGCAGGACCATGAACCTCATAGGGGATACCCCTCCATCGCTTGGAGGGTGGTATGCTGGCTACAACATACTTCTTGGGCCGAGGGGGATTGTGTATCCTCCGGCGTACAACATTGATTATTCTCTGATGCAGATTTTTGGTGGTGAGCGGATAGTTCCTGTATTCCTGTTCATAGCATTCACGTCCATTCTTGGCTGCATTTCTATGTATGTTGTCATGCGAAAGCTGTTTGGGTTTCTTCCAGCGATTCTTACTGCTATCCCTCTTATGTTCTCATTCAGGGAAATCATGTCCTACCTGTGGGGGCAGAGGCACAACACCTTTGCGTTTGTGTTCATCCCCCTGACTGCATATTCCCTGTACATGGCTCTGGCAGCATTCTATGGAGATGAGAAGAAAAAGCACCTTGCCTATCTCTGGCTGTATATGCTCCTGCTTGCATCTTCTTCACTTGCCCATTTCTCAGCGACCGCCTTTCTTGTCATCTACTCCCTTATCGTAATCGCATTCTTCTTCATTGCATACAGGAAGCTGCCGGCATTGCCAAGCCTGTGGAAGCAGTATCTTGCTATGCTTGGCGTCTTTTTTTTCCTCACATGGATGATGTATCCCATCTACTTTTCAGGCCTGGGTGGTGACTCAGGAGAGAATCCATCGGTTATGGCAGTCGCTACGCTGTTCACCTGGATTGACAGGCCAGCAAACAACTTTGGCCTGAATCCGGCATTTAGCGAGTATGCAACGAGTTACCCTGGATACTGGACTATTGGACTGCTTATGGTGGGGATTGCCCTCCTTTTGTTCAGCAAGGGAACAAAGAAATATTTTCTGTTGAGCGGAATGGTTGCCCTGTATCTTGTGTATCACTTTCCTTTTTTTGGATTATCCACTCCAGACAATTACAGGATTGCACGGTTCATGATGATAGAGCCGTACTTCTTTTACGCCATCATGGGCGTTGCCATTGCATCGCTTCCCAGATTCATCCCTCTTGCAAAGCGAGGCCAACAGGTTGCCTCATATGCCCTTGCCATAGCTTTCCTTGCAGTCGTGATCTCAACCCAGGGCATGCAGGCATATGCTACACTTGAGCAGTCCTATGACGGCATCAGCAGAATCACTCCTGCGCAGATGGAGCTTGCTTCATGGATAGAATCAAACGTTCCAGCCGCTGAGGGAGTGAATATCCTTGGCACCATATCCTATCCCAAGTGGAGGTGGATTCAGATATTGAGCAGGCACTATGCAACCCAGTCGTACGAGCATATCGGCAGGTATGAGACGGTTGCTGAGGTTAAAGGGTGGGAGCCTATCAACTCAACCTTTACCCATGTCGCTTTTGACTATTCGGATTTAGCCGCAATGGGAAGGGCTGATCAGATACAGCAATTGCAGCAGTTGGAAAGCCAGGCGGCGCAGAATGCAAGCATTGTTTACCAGACTCAACTTATCAGGGTGTATCGCTATGGCTGACAATCTTATCTCGCAGCTGAAGATGAACCGAATCAGCATTATTGCTGGAATCTTTTTTTTCCTGCTTGTTCCCTCTTTCTTCTTTGGTTTGACAGGGGCAAAGGCGTTTATTGCCATTTTTCTTTTTTTCCTGCTCCCTTTTTTTCTGCTTTTCTCGCATTTGCCCATTGAAAGGGATGAAACGCTCTTTTTTTCGCTGTTCATAGGTCTTGTCGTGTATTCGCAATTGCTGTGGACTATTGACAGGCTGTTTCACAATATCTATCTCTCGATTGCGGTGCTGTCTGTTGCTCTCTATGGGATTGGGATATTCCTTGTTTACAGAAAAAGAACTACGGGCAGTTGATTGTTGCAGGCAAATCCGAGTTGCCATACTTCTCTTTAGCCCACGCATAGAACCGCTTCAATCCCGTTTTAAGGCCAATCTCAGGGCTGTAGGACAGCAGCGTTCTGATTTTCGTAAGGTCAGGCAGCCTCCTGCTGGGGTCACCTTCAGCATAGGCGTCATTGATCCCTTTGGTCTTTTGCACCCCGTTTTCAGGGGAAAACAGGCTGTTCATCACGTGGGCAAGCTCAACGATGCTGATTTCCTCGTCATCATTGCCCACATTGAATGCCTCGCCGTTGTGCGTTGAGAAGAGCACCTTAAAAAAGCCCGTCATCGCGTCGGTGACGTAGCAGAATGTCCTTGTCCTGTTTCCGCCTCCGTAGACAGGGAGCGGCTTGCCTCTGAAGAGGTTGCTGACAAAGTTGGGGATGACGCGATAATCATCTATTCTCATGCCTGGGCCGTAGACGTTGAATGGGCGCACTGCCTTGACGGGGAGGTTATAAGTCTGGTAATATGCGACACACATGGCTTCACCGAGCCTCTTGGACTCATCGTAATTTGAGCGTGGGCCGGTGAAAGAGACATTGCCCCAGTAGGTTTCAGGGGTTGGAATAAATGCAGGATGAGGATCGCCATACACCTCACTTGAGCTGAAATAGAGCATGCTTTCAACGTAGGGTTTTCTTGCTAACTCCAGAAGGTTCTTTGTCCCAAGGGTTGCGACGTCAATAGTCTCTATCTTGTGCTGGCGATAGAATTTTGGGGATGCAAGCCCTGCCGCATGGATAATGAAGTGGACGTCCCTGCCAATGGAGAGTGGATTCTTGATGTCGTGCCTTATGGTGGTGAGATCTTTGTTTTCTCCTGTTGCGTAGGAAACGCCGCTTGTGAAGTTATCAATGGAGATAATATGGCAGGGAGTTTTCAGGACGTGGCTGTTGAGATACTCAATTACCCCAATGAAATAGTTGCCAAGAAATCCTGCGCCGCCTGAGATGAGGAGCGTCTTTGCCTCAAGAGCCAGCGCATCCTCAGCAATTGCCTTTGCTATCGTCTCTACGTCATCGTAGAATATTGCATCCATTGGCTTCACTTTATGAGTTCGTATTTGATGGTGTGCTCTTTGAATTTTTCTGGGTCCCTGCTGCCTGTCGTTATGTTCAGCATCACAGAGTCCTCAGTAAACCTCATGGCATGTGCTATCATAGGGGGGGTAATAACTAAATCCCCTGGCTCAACAACAATTTTCTCTATTTTTGCGCCCTCTTTCTTTAGGTCCTTTGAGCTGCTCTCATACCTTCCACTGATGAGAAACTCATACTGGATCTGCTCAGGATGGTAGTGATTTGCCCTGATGCTTCCTTTCTTTGAAGTAATTATCGCAACGTGAGAGATAGAGCTATCCTCAATGATGTTGGAGATTTTTCCCCTTCCATCCTCGAATGCAGGCTTTATCTTGATTACTTTTTCATTAGGCATATGGACTACCTCCACCATATATTGGTGGAATTTCCCCGTTTTCTATTTAATTATTATGGTTTTGTGTAATAGTTCACCAGCCTGAACTGCCCTGCGGGAGGAAAGAGGTAGGCAACGTCATAAAGGTGAACTATTACCGCCAACCGAATGATTTAAAAAGAAACTATCGTTAAGCACCGACGATAAAACCCCCATCAGAGGCAGCACTATGCAATCCATTGACAACCTCAAAAAAAGTGACGGAAGCCTTGACAAGGAAGCGATTAGGAAGATAATCCCTTACGATGAGCCTTTCCTCTTCATTGACAGAGTCACCATGCTTGACAAGAAAAAGCTGGTGGCAGAAAAAACGGTAAGCCCCAACGAGTCATACTTCAAAGGCCACTTCAGGGGATTTCCCATCATGCCAGGGGCATTGATTGTGGAAGGCATGGGCCAGGCAGCTACCCTTCTTGTCAGGTACAATCTCGACAACCACGAGACAAAAGACGTCCTTGCACACAAGATCAAAGATGCCAGGTTCAAGGCTCCTACTTTCCCTGGCGCAAAGCTCACCTTCGAAATAGAGCTTGTTGGGATGGACGAGAAGGGAGCAATGCTCAACGCATCAGCCTCCCATAGCGGCATCAGGGCTGCCGAAGCGACCATCATGCTTGCAATTGTGGATAGGCAGGAATTCAGGTCAAAGTTCTCAAAAGCTAAGTAGCAGAAGTGATAATAAATCAGCAGTGATGTGCAATGGCAGGCTGTCCAAAACGATTCGTGCATGGCGTAGGCATGACTAAGTTCAGCCTGGACTCCATCCCCATGGCAGTCATGGCCCATGAGGCAATCGCACTTGCCCTGAAAGACGCAAAGAAAAGCATGGATGAGATTGACGCAATCGTTGTTTCCAATTCCGACACCAAAATGAACGATGACCGCCAGCGCCACTTCCCTTCAGTCCTGTCATCAGTGCTCAAGAGAAAGATGCCCATCATCCGCGTCCCTGCGGTCTGCGGCGGGGGCGGAGCGGCCTTCTGGTCAGGCCTTCGCCTCAGGTACAAGACTGTGCTGATAGTCGGCGTTGACAAGGTTGCTTCATCAACCACGCCACTGGTGACCAGGGAGATCATGAACGCGTCTGAGAATGCATGGGAGCAGGACGAAGGATTGATATTTCCTGCGGCCAATGCCCTTGTTGCCCAGCAGCACTTCACCCGCTTTGGCACTACCCATGAAGACCTTGAGCTGATAGCATTCAAGAACCATGGCAACGGCGCATTGAACCCCAAAGCTCCTTTCTACAAAAAGCCAGTCTCCATGGAAAAAATCAAGAACGGCCCCATGATTGCCGAGCCATTCACCCTCTACGACTGCTCCCTCACTGTCAACGGAGCAGCAGCAGCAGTCATATCAACCGCACCTTCGGAAGTAGAAGTCATTGGAAGCGGCCTTGCAACAGACCACATCGCTCCCTTTGAGCGGGAGGATATGTGTGTCTGGAGCTCAACCATTGAGGCAGGAAAAGAAGCCTTTGCGCAGGCCAAAGTGAAGCAAGGTGACATCAGCGTCGCTGAGATTCACGATGCCTTCAGTATCGTCGAGCTTATAGCCTATGAAGATTTAGGTTTTTGCAAAAAAGGAGAAGGCAAAGACTTTGTCAGAAGCGGCGTAATAAACCTTGGCGGCAGGATGCCAACCAATACTTCTGGCGGCCTCAAGGCAAGAGGCCATCCCATCTCGCCAACTGGCGTTGCCCAGATAGTCGAGATTGTTGACCAGCTCAGGGGCAGGTGCGGCGAGCGCCAGGTGAAGGGTGCAGCGCTTGGCCTTGCCCATAACGTCGGCGGAGCAGGCGGAACCTCAATCGTCCACATCTTCAGGAAAGTGGCAGGCTGATAAGGAAAGGTGAATGTAATGGTGCGAGTCATACGCTGGGTAGGAGAGAGTTCAGGAAAGAAGTATATCCATCCCATTGAGAGATGCATCCATGACGGCGGGAATATAAAGAAAGTCATCGGGACAAAGACAAAAGTCATCGGCATAACAAAGGTCCACATCCCAAATCCCCTCCACCCCATTGTCCCCTACAATGTCCTCATCTTAGAAGATGAGCACGGCCACCGCATGCCCAAGAAGACCATCAAAGACTATTGCCTAGGTGACGTTTACGAAGACATTCCCAACGCAGGCGACAATGCCATAGCGGCAGTCAGGATAAAATATGACGTTGGCGAGGCTGTTGATGAAGCGCTGGAACTCATCGGCGGTCTTGCAGTCAGCAAAAAGCAAAAAATCCTCCTCAAGCCCAACCTCAGCATCCCTGGCTACCCCTATTTGGGCATATGCACCAATCCCCAAGTCATCAGGGCAGTCATCAGCTATCTCGTACGAAAAGGGGCAGAGCCAAAGAACATCACCATTGCCGAGCAGAGCTTCTTCATGCCTCTGGAGAAGGCAGTTGAGAAATCAGGCATCGCCGAAATCATCACTGAATTTGGCGTGAACTATGCTGACCTTGCGAAGGGCGGATTCATTGTAAAGAAAGAGCGCGAGTTCACCTTCGAGATAGCAAAAGCTGTCTACGAAACTGGCCTTCTCATCAACCTCCCGGTTATCAAGACCGACACCGTGTTGGGGATTGACGGGGCGTTTGAGAATCTCACCAGATTCCTCTCAAAGAAGGCCTTTGATGAGCTTGCCAAAAATCCCCTGAAAGCGGGATTGGCATTGGCAACATTCCCCCATGTGTTCCCTCCATTCATTACCGTTGGCGACGCATCCATCGGCATGCAGGGAAACGGCCCGGCAATGAACGGAGAGCCAGGGTTTTTCAACCTCATCTTTGCAGCCCGCAATCCCGTAGTCCATGATACTGCGATACAGGAGGCGCTCTGCCTAAAGAAGCTGCCTTATGTTGAGCTTGCAGGCACTCTTGGCTACGGGACGTATGAGATTGAGAACATCTCGTTTGTAGGAAACGAGCTTGACGCGATTCGAAGGGACATCAAGCAGCCCATAGGCTCAAAACTGATACAGGAGTAGGCGGCCATCATGTACATCAAAGGCGTTGGCATGACTAAGTTTGGAGTTTCTGATAAGCTCTCCCACCAGCTTGCCCACGAGGCAGCCCTTGAAGCGCTGCAGGACGCAGACCTGAAGTTTGCACAGATAGATGCCATAGTTTGTTCCTCAATCGAGTGGTTCTTCTCCATAGAGAAGCAGCGCCACTTTGCAAGCATGCTCGCATCAGTCTTCAGCACCAACAAGCCCATCATCAGGGTGCCCGCTGCCTGCGGGAGCTCTGGCGCAGGGTTCTGGTTCGCTCAGCAGCAGGAGTTTGACCACGTCCTTGTCATTGGAGCAGAGAAGCTCATGACCTGTAAGACAGAAAGCATCACTGAAGAGTTCATGATGGCAGCGGAATCAAAATGGGAGCAGGACGAAGGCCTTAATTTTCCCGCCCAAAACGCGCTGATTGCCCAGGAGTACATGAGCGCATACCCGCAATCAACCACGGAGCACCTTGCCAAAATTGCTCTCAAGAACCACGATAACGCATTTCTGAACCCAAAGGCGCGCTTTTATCAGAAGAAAGTAACGCTTGAGCAGATACGGGATTCTCCGATGGTTTGCTCTCCCCTGCGGATGTTTGACTGCTCAGTATCTGTCGACGGCGCAGCAGCGGCAGTCCTCTCTAAAGACAAGACCGACATCAGGGTGGCAGGCTCAGACCTCTGCACCGACTACATCTCCCCCTTTGAGCGCGACAGCAACACGTCGTGGGACGCGACCGTTGAGGCAGCAAAAAACGCTTATGCCATGGCAGGCATCGAGCCTTGCGACGTTGATGTCGCTGAGCTTCATGACGCCTTCACCATTGTCGAGCTGATTGCCAGCGAGGATTTAGGCTTTGCGAAGAAAGGCCATGCCTGCAATGCGATAGACGATGGCGCGTTTTGCCTTGACGGAAAACTGCCCATCAATCCCTCCGGCGGCCTCAAGGCTAAGGGCCATCCCATCTCAGCAACGGGCCTTGCCCAGATATATGAGCTCACCAAGCAGCTCAGGGGCGAAGCAGGCGACAGGCAGGTTGCTAACCCAAAGACTGCTCTTGCGCAGAACATAGGCGGGGCTGGCGGGACAGTCAGCGTCCATGTGCTGAGGAAGGTTTAATAACCCTCATCCTACGCATCACGATTAGGATGAATACTAGCAGAAAACATTAGAGAACTTTGCAAAAGTCTG
>DUKR01000059.1 GCA_013329175.1 Candidatus Woesearchaeota archaeon | reverse complement strand
TGAAGGAAAAGAAGTGAAAACAAAAAAGGCTCGGGCTGCGCTGGCGGTAGGGCATTTGTAGCAGCCATCGCCTCATTATTGAGCGCTGCACCGTCGGGTGTGAAGGATAGGCGACAATGCAGTGCACGACGGAATTTCCATCATCAACATTTGCTGCAAAACAAGGGAGGGAGGAAAAATAAAGGGCTCGGATGAGAAAGAAGCCATAGGCAATGAGCTTTCAGGGAATGCATTTTTTCGTGAGCGATGCCAAGAGCACGCTGCAATCAAGGCAGGCTGGCTTCATGATGGTGAAGTATTACTTCCCTTCAAAGACGCTTGGTTCAAAGCCCCGCTCTGGCTGGCTTTTTTGACAGTAACTCCATGAAGATCAGATAAAGTCTCCCAGCCCCTTCTGCCCTATACAGGCTTTTCTCTCTGCTTTCCTTTCCTGTGGCCCGCTCACGCCCTCATCGGCGCCCTGTGCATCATCAGGGAACACCGGCCTGCCATACACTCCGTCATAGCCCGGGATTACCTTTACTTTGCCTGCCCTGTTAGTGAGGATTGCTGATGCAAGCGACGGATTGACAACAGCTTCCAATGCTTCAGCAGGAGCATCGAGAAGGACTGAAAACTCATTGCCGAACCTCTCAATCAGGGAGTTATAGACTGCCCACACTTTCTTTGTGGCTATTGCTGTGCCGAGGCGATGAGCTATGATTTCCGAGAGCGGAAGCAGGGTGTGGAATGGAGGAGCATCTTTTCTGATGAACCCAACAGGCCTGTCAGCAAGCTCTTCAACGCGATATCCGACGCCGATTGTCAATGGCTTTTTGCACACAGGGCAAATGCCCTTGTGCTTTGCCGTCTCTTTTGGGGAAAGCGAGAGATTGCAGGCCCGATGGCCATCCCAGTGGTACTTGCCATAGGATGGCTCAACTTCCACTGTTCCATTAAGTCCTTCCTGTGTCCGCAAAGCGGAGAGGATGGAATCATAGCTCAGCTCCCTGACGTCAAAGAGGGTTGCCTCCCTGCCGATTCTCCATGGCCAGAAGCTGTGCGCATCAGCAAAGCTGACAAGCGCATACCTGTCCAACTGCGATAGGCGCCAGTTCATGGCGGGGTCAGATGAAAGCCCTGTCTCCAGGGCATGGATGTATTTTGTTTGGTCACCAAAGGCTTCATCAACGGAATCAAAGCCTGACATCGAGCCAAACAATGAGAACCACGGCGTCCAGACGTGGGCAGGGATGACTTCAATCTTCTCATCTATCTCCCGCAGCGACTCAACAAATTCATGGCAGGGGATCTTGAAAATGGGCCTGCCGTCATAATCTACCCTTCCCTTGGTTTTTAGCCAGCCGGTAATCTGCTCAACAGCATCAAGATTTGGGGCAAGAACGACGTTATGGATCCTTCTTCCTTTGCCGCCCTGTGAATAAATAAGGGAAATCTCTGTGGTGCACATGAAGGGGAATCCTGACTTTGATTTCAGGATGCCTGAGCCGTCATCCGTGAGTTTTGACGCTATCTCTTTCTGCCATTCGGGGTGTGTGAAGTCACCTGTTCCCAGAAGGCTGACGCCCTTGACTCTGGCCCATTCCTCAAGCTTCTGTATAGAAAGGTTGCCTGACGTTCCTTGTGAGTACCTGCCGTGCAGGTGCAGGTCAGCTATGACATCCATGGATCGGCAAAAAGAGGCGGGGTTTATATGATTTTTTGGTGGCTGGGGCCTACGCCTTCTCAACAGTCAGCTTTCCCTTCTCAGCCCTGATGATGATGTCGTCCTTCTCGGCAAACCTGGTGATGCCAGTCACGACCTTGGGAAGAAGAATGCGCTCAGCCCTGAAGTCAAGGTTCATGATGATCTGCTTTTCTGCCTGTGATGTAGCGGTCTTCTCTATTCCCAAGTCGTCAAGGATGCGGGAAGTTCCGCTCTTTCTTCCTGACTCCTTGATGTCAGAGGTTCGTGCTGCAAGGTATTTTGCTATTTCTGATGCCACGTCAATCTTGGTGGTGGCAGTGATTCCCTGGAGGCCAGGAGAGATGTTGACCTCAATCACCAAAGGCCCCTTGTTGCTTTCAAGAATGTCAACGCCGCAGATCTCGGCGCCTGCGGCTTTTGCTGCTTCCACTGCGATGTTTTTTGTGTAGGTGTCCAGTTGTGCTGGCTTTCCCGAGCCGCCCGCATGGATGTTTGCCCGCTCCTCGCCTTTCACAGCAGTCCTTTTCATCGCTGCAACAACCCTCTCGCCTACAACGATAGCCCTGATGTCGGTACCCTGGGTATCGATGTATTCCTGGATAAGGAAGGGCTGCTTGAGCGACGCCAGCGCATCAAGGATTGAGGAGGCTGATGCGTAGGAATCCGCAAACATGACGCCTCTCCCTTGCGTTCCCTGAGGGAATTTCATGATGATAGGGTAATTGACCTTTTCAAGGATCTTCCTTGCTGCTTCAAGGCTTGGAAATATGTAAGTTGTGGGCATGGGCACCTTTCTCTGGTTGAGCGCAATCTGGGTCAAGAACTTATCATGGCCGATGTCAAATGACCTTGGCTTGAGGGGCATGTAGGCATTCTTGTACCAGATAGAGGTGATTGCGGTAAGGATAGCAGCATACCTGAAGCTGCCTTTGGCATAGATGCAGTCATAGGAAGGGAGAGGCTTTCCCACATACAATATCTCAATCTCTTTTCCTATGGACACCTCGATGCGATTGAGGTTGAGGGTGTCAACAGATTCGAAGTGCTTCTTCATCGCATCAGCTGTCCATTGCGAACTGACGCTTCCTAGGGATATCAGTGCTGCTTTCATTCTGGTAGGGGGTGTGAAGGGTCAATGAGGAATCCTTCTTTAAGGATATTCTGCCCGATGAGGACAGGGTATTTCATGTGCGACCTGTTGGCAAGCGAGAACTCAGCTTTCACCTGCTTGCCTGCCAGGGTAACCGCTGCTTCAATGACAGGACGGACGCTGTTGCCATGAACTGACTTTACCAGGCGGGAGCTTATGATAGGCCCTAAGCCAAGATCTCCAGCCAGCTGGGTATCAATAGAGCTTTTGGTGGCGCCAGTGTCGATTCGGGCAATGAAGGTATTTTTTTTCTTGCCCATGATGGTCACTCGCTCAACAAGGCCGACCACTATCTTTTCAGTATTCCTGCCGTCACTGACAATGGCTGTGGTTGCACTCATGCAGGGAAAAAATAGAGAGAATCCGTTTAAAAGGTTTTTGCATTTTCGGGAACACTTCACCCTCCTGAAAAGCCCTGCAGGGGAGGAAGGAGTCAGGCTCGTGGAAAAGGGGCATTCCAAAAAAATAATCATTAGAAAAAAAGGCATGAGCACTCCTCCCATTGCTTCCACAGCCAGTAGGTAACTTCATCCTTTGTATTGCAGAGCATAGTGCACTTGCTAATTCCGAGGGGGAAAAGAAAAGTGAAAAAAAAGTGGAGAAAGAAAAGAAGAAAGAAAAGTGAAGAAAAAAAGGGCGA
>DUKR01000079.1 GCA_013329175.1 Candidatus Woesearchaeota archaeon | reverse complement strand
CACTCAAGTATTTGGATGTCACGCCATTTGCAAACCTTTATAAGTGAACCGCACTTATCTACCCGCATCATCAAAACGGCTATAGAAAAAGCGGCTTTTTGACCTGCTTTGAACAAGGCTTGCGTGATTATCATCACCTCAGCAAAAAGTGCCTGTCTTTTTCTAAAGAGTTTGAGGAGTAAAGATACACATGAACTTTAATGCATTAGGATTAAGTCCACAGCTACTAGAAGTCATCAGCGAAAAAGGATTTGAGAATCCTTCACCAATCCAGGAGAATACCATCCCGCATGTCCTCCAGGGAAGAGATGTCATTGGCCTTGCCTCCACAGGCTCAGGAAAGACCCTCGCCTTTGGCGCAGGCATCATCGAGCACACCACGCCAGGAAACGGCATCCAGGCTCTTGTCCTTGTGCCGACGCGGGAGCTCGCCGAGCAGGTAGGCAGACATCTTACCGAATTATCAAGGAACCAGCATCTTCTCATCGAAATAGTCTATGGCGGCGTGGGAATAGAGCCACAGATTGCTAAGCTTCCAAAGGCTGATGTCGTTGTCGGAACACCTGGAAGGTTGCTTGACCATCTTGAGCGAAGGACGCTTAACCTCTCAAAAGTGAGGACGCTCGTCCTTGACGAGGCTGATAGGATGCTTGACATGGGATTCATCGATGATGTCCGGCGCATCATGAGCCAGTGCCCAAAAGACGGCAGGCAGACTCTGCTGTTCTCAGCCACCATGGCTGCTGACATAAAGGTCCTCACCAGGCAGTTCATGCATGAGCCAGTCGAGATACGGGTTGATTCCTATGTTGACCCATCAAAACTCAAGCAGGTCTATTATGCTGTTCCCGATAACCTCAAGTTCTCGCTGCTGGTGCATCTCTTGCGGCAGGAGCATGCGGGCCTGGTGATGGTGTTCTGCAACACAAGAGTGAATGCAGACCTTGTTGAAAAGAACCTCCTTAAGAACAAAATAGAGGCAATGGCCATCCACGGAGGATTATCGCAAGCAAGGCGCAGCAAGATCATGGAGAAGTTCAACACCAAAGACGTCTATGTGCTCATAGCGACCGACGTTGCTGCAAGGGGCCTTGACATTCCTGATGTGTCGCATGTCTACAACTATGACATCCCAACAGATCCCAAGCAGTACATCCACAGGGTTGGCCGCACCGCAAGGGCCGGCGCTGATGGCATAGCAGTCAATATATTGGCATCAAGAGACCATGACAATTTCAGGGCAGTGCTCTGGGACAACCGCGAGATGCGGATAGAAAAATTGGAGATGCCCTATGTCGAGAGGGTGTTCTTCTCAAGGGATTCGCCTGAGGGAAGAGATGGATTCAGACGAGGAGGGTTTACAAGAGGCTCGCCAAGAGGGGGTGACCAGCAGCGATGGGATGCGCCAAGGCATGGAAATAGAGAGAGAAGTAACAGCCAGATGCGCAGTGGAGGCAAAGGGTACAGCAGCCAATATCGTAGGGCGCCTCATCAAGCTTCCCGTCCAGAAGGGCCACGCTCTTCATGAAGCGGCCGTCATGCCTACCGTAGCTTTTTTCCTTTTCCTTCACACCCGCACTATCCTGTACGCTGCCTTGCGCAGCCTGTTCATGATGGCTAATCCAAGACCCTTGTCCTTAACCCCTTCAGCGATAATCACCTCCACCTTTTTCGCATCAAGGTCGCGAAGGGTCGCAAACAGCCTTCTGGCGACAGTTTCGTGAGGATCACCTACAAGGGATATCTCATCTGCCGCATACTTAAGCCTGTGCCTTACCATGATGCCGACCTTCTTGCCTTGCTTATGATAGGAATCGGCAAGCTCCTGGATTTTCGCTGGACGCTTTGCCGCATCCCCTTCCACCACGATGACATGTGCTTCCGGCGCATAATGGCGGTATTTCATCCCAGGGGACCTGGCAAGGACTACCCGCTTATTTTTGCCATGAATGACCATGTGTGTTTCGACGTGAGGCAATACGCTCTGCAGGTCGTCAAGGGTGATGCTGCCAGGGCGAAGAAGCACAGGAGGGGAGGAAGTCATGTCAACCACCGTTGACTCCAGGCCAATGTAGGTATGGCCCGCGTCAATGATTGCGTCGACGCGGTTGTAGAGGTCGTTGATGACCTCTTTGCCTGTTGTAGGGCTTGGCTTTCCTGAAATGTTTGCTGAGGGTGCTGCAATGGGGATGCCTGCCTCCCTGATAAGAAGATTGGCTACCGGATGGGTAGGGACGCGCACTGCAACCGTTGACAGCCCCGCTGCGGTTGTTGATGGAACGATGGCCTTTTTCCTGAAGATAAGCGTAAGCGGCCCTGGCCAGAAAGCATCCATCAGCCTTTCAGCAGCTTTGGGGATTGATTTAGCAAGCATCCTGATGTCATCGCGATGCGCGACGTGGACGATAAGGGGATTGTCCTGCGGCCTTCCCTTAGCGAGAAATATCTTCTTTACGGCAGTCGAATCAAGTGCGTTTGCCCCCAGGCCATAGACTGTCTCTGTTGGAAAAGCGACAGTCCCTCCTGATTTCAGGATTGCCGCTGCCTTTTTGATTGCAGCGATGGAAGGCTTTTTCGCATCTACCTTGAGGATAATAGTCATGCTAAAGGGTTTCCCCTGATGGAGCAGTTTTTAATGGTTCTCGTATTGTGTGGCTTCATCCAAAAAATCGCTTTTTACTTTCATCACTCCGCAATCCATTCATTCTTGACGGCAGACGGCCATTTTGCGAAAGGCAAAATGTCCTACATAATGAAACTTTGACATAGGCACTTTGCTATGCTAGCAGAAAATGTTTGGTCCATCCTTGGGGGGTTGATTGCGGCTAAATCTGAATGATATTTCCCTGAGGGCCAGGATTGACCAGTCTTGTTTTTCCTATTCTGTCCCTTTTCCTGAAGTTCTCGTGGATGTGGCCTGCTATGACAAGGTCTGGCTTGTGCCTCTCTATGAATGCCCTGACTGATTTGTTGCCGCATGGGTTTTTGCCTATCCTGTCAAGCCTGGTGTTGTAGGGAGGGCCATGCGTTACGAGAATGAGCTTTTTTTCAGGGTGCTCTGCTTTGTGTCTCAGTATGTTCTTAGTGTGTCTTTCAAAATCAGCGTCTATGACAGCAAAGCCTCCTCCTCCGTAGCCAGCGAATACGCAATCCTTGATAGCCAAGTGCCTCTTGTGAAGAAAGGTGAGGTTCTTCTTCCCCCGTACTGCTTTTCTCATCCCCCCTTCGGTCTCGTGGTTGCCGTGGATGAGCAGAAGGGGAAAGCCAAAGCTGTCAAGCATGCCCATGAGCTTCTCAAGGTGCTGCTGGAAGATGGTGAGGTCGCCTGCAAAGATGATAACGTCAGGCCTGTGCTTCTTTGCCTTTTCCCTGACGATTCTGATGAAGGAAACCACGCCGTGGACGTCGGTGAAGGCTAAGATTTTCATAACCATTGAGATGAGAAGTCATTATATAAATGTTGGCGGTCAGGATAATTCTTCAGTATTATGGGGTTATCATGCCTCTTTGCAATGGCGAGAGGCTTCATTCCCCAAAAATGCATTGCTGCTGGTTTTCCTGCTCCAATCACTCTGTTTTTGTTCATCTGTTCTGCTCGTATTGGACTTGATGATTAAATGCCTCAAAATGCCTCAACGAGCTTGCATCACTCTTTCCAGCAAGAAATTTCAATGGGTGAAGCATTGCCAGTCAACAGAGATAATTCTAGTGTTACAATGCCTTCCTGAGATACTCGAAAAGGGCAGGTTGTTGTTTGCTAATGTTAAAGTATGGAATATTAAATCCGAAACATTTTGGGAGTTCAAATCTAGAGGAGTAGGCAGCAATGTGATGGCGTGGACCTTTTTCGTTGGTTGGCTCACCTCCCTTGCTGCGTTCCAGAAAAAACAACGAGAGAATCCCAAGAGTATCCAACGCGTAGAGTGGTGTGGGGTCGTTTCCCTCCATATAGGCAAGGGGGTTTTTGATAACCACGCTAGCTCCATTCAATGTGCCTTCACTCATTAGAACCTCGAGGTCACGCCCATAAGGAAGGAAACCAATAGCTCTATCGACTTGTTCTTTCGTTATACACCGGTCGCCCTGAGCAGAATACTCTAACCAATCATAGAAATCCATCATGGGAAAACCACATTTGCCATTCCCGTTACCACCAGCGCCAACAATCAGCACTCTCTTGTTGTCCATTATTGGAACACTCCCCCCTGTGCTTCAAATTAATAAATCCTTCTATTAACGGTGACATCCAAATACTTGAGTG
>DUKR01000071.1 GCA_013329175.1 Candidatus Woesearchaeota archaeon | reverse complement strand
ACGGAATTTTCAAGAGCAATCTCACCCTAAGCAGGAGGAGAGAGAACAGCAGCGCCGCTTTTGGTAAAGTTGCTGTCGGCAATGAGTTTTTAGGGAATGCATTTTTCAGGAATGATGCCCTGCAACGCTGCAAAGAGGCAGGCAACTTCATAAAGGTGAACTATTACCAAAAATGCCTGGTGACATTTTGGGCATCTACTCACTGGTGAATGCGGAAAGCTTCGCCTGCCTCCCAAGCGAATGCAGAAGCACGCTCCTCCCTGTAATGGTGGTGATGTCATACCCAAACTTCTTTCTCACGAAATGCTCTGCGTACTTCAGCAATAGCTCCCGTGAAGCAAAAGTCAGAGGCTTTTCCTCCATCGCCTTGCGCACAGCTGAGCGGGGAACCCAGACACCAAGGGGAGTTGTGTATTCTCCAGTAATGAACCGCAACGCCAGAACCGTGGCCTGTCGCTTCTTCTCCCTCAGCTTCTCAAGAATTGCCAGGCGTGCTGCATAATAGCCCCCAGCGGTACTTTCTGCATAATCTCTTCTTCCCGCGTAGGTCTCGTGGTCCGTGGTGAATTTCAGGGGGTTACTAATAAGCCAGGGAAGATACATTTCAAAGAGCTCATAGCTCCAGACCTCAGGAAAGGTGAGGATGAGAAAGTAGTTGCCAAGATAGCCGCCAAAATAGGATTGGTAGTCGCCAGGTGGATAATCCTTTATCTCCCTGATAAGGCACTTCCCCAGCGTGTCATCAGTAGCCGTAATGCTCCACCGTGTCGGCACAAGCTTCCTGTCCTTGCCTATGCCAAATGATCCTACGCTCAATGCCCTTGCAAGGAAATTCTCATCAAAATTTTTGCTGTAGAGGGTGGTAAGAGCAACAGATGCCTTGAGGTCGGTATCAGCGACAATCTTATCAACCCGAGAGTCTATATGGGGATTTGATGTCACCTCTAATTCCCTGAGCTTTGCTGCAGGGCCAGTTGGCGCATGATAGGTGTCGGTGTTGAGCCTGAATTTTGGTTTCTGGCTGAGCGACACCTCAATATCTACCGGGTCTTTTGCTATGCCCACTTCCCTGGAGATATCAAGAAGTCTGCTGTTGCCTTTGATATCTGCCTTAAAACGGGAATTGATAAGCTGGCTTCTGAAATCAACAATACGCGGTATCTGGTAGTTATGCGCTGCCCAGTGGCGCGGAGCGTCATATTCCCATGTATTGTCTTTCTGCACAGGCGGGCTCAATATCCCTACATTGAGGGTAGGGTAATTATGATGTCCGACAAAGGGAGCAGGCGTTGCAGAGGCAAAGTCCTCTTTTGTCAGGAGCTCTTTCACCTTGCATTGCGCAGCCTGCGGCGTATGCACAGGGCAGAACACTTTGCCAGGGTGGCCTTTGCAGGTGCATTGGATGGGGATGTGCATGCGTATTCATGAAGAAGGGAGGGAGATTAATAAATGGTGTGCATATATTGCTGCCTAAATCTATTTTTCCAGAGAACAGAGTAAGGAAGCCCCCTCCGAGAATTGAACTCGGGACCTTCACCTATTTGTGCTTCATACTGGGAAGTTACCAAGGTGACGCTCTACCACTGAGCCAAGGGAGCAAATTTTTTTCCTGTGGGCTTGAGCACGAAGTACATAACCAAGGAGCGTGCCAGCTTAGTTTTAGGCTATGCCACTGAGCCACTCAAGGATTATCTCTGTTTCATGAATCCCAAATCTATTTTTAAATCTTTTTCTTGCGTCGCAGTGTGGCTGATGTTTTTTTCCTGATAACCATCCCCTCACGCTCCTGCTCGCAGTAGCTAAGGAGAGTTGGCATCTCCGCCGCCTGATAATATTTTTATACATAAATGGAACACTCCATGGTGGAAGGGAGGGATAATCTATGCGCTGCTACACGGCATTTCTGGGAAGGACTTTGCTGTCAACACTATTTGTCATGACCACTCTTGAAAACGTCACTGATTTTGCAGAAACCCAAAGCTTCATGGAGCAGGCAGGAATACCCCTTGCCGGTTTTGTTCTCATCTGTGCTATCATCATTAAGGCTATCGGATTGGTCTCCCTGCTGCTTGGCTACAAGGCAAAGATAGGTGCACTGCTGCTCATATTGCTGCTTGTTCCAACAACCATCATCTTTCACACCCCTACATCAATTGCGCAGGCTGGCCAGTTCGTGATGAATCTCTCAATAATCGGAGGGCTGCTGATGGTTGCTCACTTCGGTGCTGGGCCAATCTCCATTGATTCTCCGACTAAGAGAAGGAAAAAAAAGAGATAGCTTCTGCTTGCCATCTGGGACCATTATGTAGGGCGGTAGCCGTACCACTCATTAGCAATCGCTGTTATTTGAGCCTTTGCCTTGGCAAGGATATCCTGCGCATTGAACGAAGGGTTATTGACGCCCCCAGCATTGACTGCCTTCACGTCAGAGAATCCCATGAAGGTGAATTCCGCTGTTGAAAGGGTGCTTGCGTGATCGAATGACGCCATGCTGTCTTCATACACGCCTCCGCTTGTAGATAAGATGAGCGCTTTCTTACCTGCCATAAGGCCCTTGAACATTGTATTTGGGTCAAAATCCCATGTCTTGCCTTTGAGCATGACCGAGTCGTAATATGCCTTGACCATGGCAGGAACTGAAAAATTATACATGGGATATGCCATCACAACGATGTCAGCCTGTGTGAACTGCAGGGTCATCCTGTCCATCTTTGCTATCGCCTTTTTTTCAGCTTCTGTCAGCTTTTCTCCTGCGTAGTTCCTCTTGTAGTAGGCTGAAAGGTTGGAAGCCAAAAAGTAGTCTGGAACATCCTTGAGCAGGTCAAGCTCAACTATCTCTCCACCTGCAACGCTCCTGAAATGCTCAACCAGCTTTTTGGTGTTGGAGCGCTCTCCCCTTGGGGTATAGGTCACAAGCAATGTCGTTGGCATGGTGTTTTCCTCCTTTTGCAATCGGATTATCTTAACTATGGTTAAGAAAAGGGGTGTCAAGCTCTTAATGCTGCTCTTTGGGAGTTAAAGATTTGGTTTAACCGTACCCCTTCACTCTCCTGAAAAGCCTCAGTTGGCCAGCAGGCCATTGCCTTAGGCTTGAGCGCCGCTACCTGCGTGCATGAAGGATGGGCGGCTATGCAGTGCACGACGGAATTTTTGTCATCAATTTCGCCGCAGGCGAGAGGAGAGAGAGCAGTAGCGTTGCTTTTGGCAAAGAGGATGTGTTGGCAATGAGCTTTCAGGGAATGCATTTTTCGGGAGCGATGCCCTTCACAGCTGCATAGAGGCAGGCATGCTCCATAATGGTGAAGTACTACGTTTAACCTGCGGTCAGGCTGAGAGCATCACTTGCGTGTCCGCCGTTCAATGCCCTGAGCTCCGCCTTTGCCGTTGCATGCTGATAGTCAATTGCAAGAATCTCTTCAAATGAATTTCTGGCTTCCTCAGCATTCCCTAGTGAGGCATGCAGCCTTCCAAGATTCATGCGGATGTCAATGTCTTCCGGATGCTGCCTTGCAGCTTTCCTGAAGCATGCAAGTGCCCTCTCTCTGTTGCCTGCCTGAAGGGATGCGATGCCAAGGTTATTCCATGCGTGAGGATATCCATGATTCAGCTTGACTGACCTCAGAAAGGCACCAAGAGCATCCCTAACCATTCCCTTTGACAGGTATATAAGCCCGACATTGTTCCACGGCAGGGCAGCAGAATCAGGCTCATCACGAATCAGCTGCACCAGCTCCTCAAAAGTATAGGCAGTGTGCATCTGCGCAAACTCGGCATGTATCCTGTCCCTGTAGCCTTCCATCTCCTCGAGGGTGTGCTCTTCGGTATAGAAATATGGCTTTGCCATCTTGGTGAACCATGCCTTAGGAGGCACGCCAACCTTCCTGCAAAGATGGGTATCAGGCGTCAGGCTCATGATAGAGACAAGGATGTCATGAGGCCTAGTCATCCTGAGCACCTCAATAGTCTCTTCAATCGTCTTATCGCTTTCCCCAGGTGAGCCTACAATCAGAAAAAATGTCAACTGCATTCCTGCCTTGCGGGTGATGTCTGCCGCCTTTTGTATCTGCTCAAGGGTTATCATCTTGGAAAGATTTTTCAGGACTTCAGGTGATCCAGATTCCAGGCCGTAGGCGATGGAAATGCAGCCAGCCTTCCTCATCCATTGCAGTTGCTCCTCATCAATGAAGTTCACCCTGCTCCTGCAGTCCCAGGTGATGTCAAGCTTCTCTTCAACAATCAGCTGGCAGATGCGAATTGTTCTCCTGCGGTGGGCTGTGAAGGTGTCATCAGAGAACACAAAGAAGGTCTGGCCATACTGCTCTTTCAGAAGTTTCAGCTCCTCTAAGATGTGCTCAGGGCTTCGCTTCCTGATACGCCTTCCCCATATTGCAGGGGTTGAGCAGAATATGCAGTCACCTGGGCATCCTCTTGTTGTGATGAGACGAAGATACTGGAAGTATTTTGCTGGAATAGTGAGGCTATCTAGATCAAGATTAGGCTTTCTCGGAAGGGTTTTGAGGGTACTATCCCCTTTCCTGAGGATGATGCCCATGACGCTCTCCAAATCCCTTTTTTCCTTTACCGCATTAACAAGGTCAAGGAAGGTCATCTCGCCCTCACCAAGAGTTATGACATCAACAGATGGAATCTCTTCAAAAATTGCATCAATGACGTTCCCGGGATGCGGCCCTCCCAAAACAGTGAGCACGCTCCTGCTGATTTCCTTTGCCATGCTGCATACTTCAAAATTGCTGACGGCATTGAAGGTATAGCAGGTCAGGCCAAGGATGTCAGGGTTTACTTCCCTCAGGTCATCCCTGATTTTTGCATTGCTCCAGTAGGAATAGTTCTTCAATTTGACATCAAAGCCGTTGTCAAGCAAGAGCGCAGCAATATAATACAGCCCATTGGGTATGACCTGCTGCTGAGCATCGCAATACTCCTCGTTTGCCCTGTAAGCCAAAAGAATTTTCATTGCTGCATCGCCCATGCTGGCGGTTTAAATAATGAATTTGCGGGCGTAGGCTCCGCCTCAAGCGGAGCGCGGAGCGGAGTTAAGCCTGCCGATGCCATCCATGTGCTGTATCGCCTTCTGCATAAGAGGAAGGACTGCCTCAACCTCTTCCCGAAGCATCCTTCCAAGCTTGGCAAACTTCCAATCGCCGGAAGTGGTGTCAATGTTCTCTCTGGATATCTGTAGCTTTTGCCTTCCACCGTTGTATGAGAAAACAGAAACTGTCAGCTTTGTTGCGTCAAACGTTACGCTCTCTGAGAAGAGCTCCTTGTCAAGGCTTTTGTCGAATGCCATTGCCGTCACGTGGACAGGTGTGCTATAAATATGTTGCGAGTTGCAGTGCTGCTTCACGAGCCTGAGAAGCCCTTTCAGGAGGAGGGAGTCAGAAAAATCTGTGGGCTTAAACCTTCCCACGATAGTGGGGTAGATGTATGCCCACCATGCGCGTAAGCGCATCAAAGTCTCTTCGAATTTTCTCTTATGTACCTTGCAACCGCTTCTGCTGAGACATGGCCTGCGGTTCCGCAATAGTAGCTTGATGCCCAGAAGTCATCGACATGCCTGGTCTTGCGTATGATTGCATATTTTTCTCTCTAATCGCGGGATGTCCATGATTTC
>DUKR01000076.1 GCA_013329175.1 Candidatus Woesearchaeota archaeon | reverse complement strand
CTGCTACCTACGTGGTTGAAGGATGAGCGGCAATGCAGAGCACGACGGAATTTCCATGAGCAATTTC
The DNA here is from genome assembly GCA_013329175.1 of Candidatus Woesearchaeota archaeon. Taxonomy (GTDB): domain Archaea; phylum Nanobdellota; class Nanobdellia; order Woesearchaeales; family UBA11716; genus UBA11716; species UBA11716 sp9638u. The sequence continues at coordinate 4,760 of DUKR01000076.1, read as the reverse complement.
GCCGCAGGCAAAAGGATAGAGAACAGTAGCGTCGCTTTTGGTAAAGAGGATGCCGGCAATGATTTTTGGGGAATGCCTTTTTCCCATGATTTGATGCCCATCAAAGCTGCAAAGAGGCAGGCAAGCTCCATTAATGGCGAAGGGTTATGTAAAAGGTAGCATAGCATGGCAATGAAAAACATCACAAGAAAGAGCAAGCTCGCAGAATGTGCGGTCATGTGCACATCACCTTTGCAGAAAGCAAGGGGCCTCATATTCCGGAGAAGAATAAAGGATGAGGCATACCTCTTCATCTTCGAAAAAGAAGCCTATGTTCCGCTGCATATGCTCTTTGTCTTTTTTCCTATTGACGTCCTCTATCTTGATGGCAGAAAGAAAGTGGTGGAGATGAAAGAGTGCTTCGCTCCCTTCGCCTTCTATCAACCCCAAAAGAAAGCTAGATACGTCATCGAGCTTCCTGCTGGGACCGTCAAAATATCAAGGACAAGGATAGGGGATGCTATCTCGTTCTGAATCCTTATGGCTGTGCCATCGAAAACAAACAACATTTAAAAAAGCGCCCATTTTCATGCTGATTGCATTAATGGGGGCGTCGTATAAACTGGCTAGTATAACTGGCTCCAGACAGTAGAGCGATGAGCCGAGATTGAATCGGCGATGAATGCAACAGGAAGCTACCAGTTGATCAGGGTTCAAAGCTGCGCCGACCCTAAAAGGCTTGCAGGATCGCACAGTGAAAGTCCCTGCGTCCCCATTTATCCCTTCCCTATCTTTTGTTCCCCTTCCTCAATCCCATCACCCCAACAATCACCAGAAGAAGCACAATCCCAATCCCAAAATACACAAGATATTCCATGACAAACCCAATAATAAGAGTATGCAGCCCAAACGCATAAGCTCCATATCCAAGCAGCCCAAAAGCGATAGCTGCTCCTATGACCATGCCAATTACCCTGATTACGTCAGGCGCATTCCTTCTGCCCTTCTGCTGCTTCGCCCTTCTTCGTAAAAGTCCGTACAAAAGCGCTGACACCAGAAGCGCAAGAAGCACGCCGACAATAGGCTTCCATGCTGCGCCTGATAAGAAGGCAGCAACAAGAACGCCCTGCGCAGTATACCACTCCCAGTAGAACGACGCATACGCAAGAATCGTCCACCATGCGCCTGTTCTCACCAATACCACAGCGACAGCAAATCCAAGAGCAAGGGCAAAAGCAGAAACATACATTCCAAGCATGACCTTTCTCAATCGCTCTCCGGCGGCCCCTGCTTCCTTTCTGATGAGCCTGAACCGCTTATGGTAAAGGTATGCCATGAACAAAAGGAAGCCTGCAATCGCAAGAACAATGAGGGTATAGAGATAGTACCGGTACCAGAATAGGAACCCTGACATTGCTACTCTAAACGAGTAGGCCACTGCAGCAAGAATGAGGAATGCAAGAGCCCACATGATTATTTTCAGGTTCTTTCGCTGCCTTTTCTTCCTGATGCCCCTTCCCTTGGTCCTTGCAAGCGCAAAAACTAGCAGCACTGCAAGCACCAGGCCCGCCACACCCGAGGAAAGAAGAGGCCAGTAGCCATACCGCGCCTGAAGAGCGAATTTCAGGAGCGCTGGCTGCTCCCTCAGCCTGATGAAAAGCTCGCGCGTCTCAGAGAAGGTATCTGATTCAACAAAAAGCGTGGCGTTGTATACTCCCGAAGGGACAGATGGCTCTGCATGAGAGCGGATGACAATACTATGCTGGTCCCCGCGAGAAAGGGTGACAGGCTCAGCCTGTTCCAGAGATAGCCACGGTTGGCCCTCAAGGGTGATGGCATATTCCTCCCTGACTACGCCCCTATTTGAAAGTTCCAGTGAAAAAGAATCATCTCCATACTGCACAGAGTAAGAGCCCCTCTCTGAAATCGTGCTTTTATAGCAGGCAGATGGTGGATGATAAGAATAAGACAACTCCTGCCTTGCGAGGATAGCGCCGCTTAAGGCGTTCTCAACCATCAATACTCCCAAAGCAGTGCCCGACGCATCACAGGGAGGATTGATCATGACCTGGCCAGTGAGCGCCGCGTTAGCTTCAAGATGGCCTGCCGAAACACTGGCGCTATCAAAAGATAAGGTTACCCACTCAGGAGCATCCAGCATAAGGCGTGGTGAGAGGTCATGCGTCCCTGTATTCAAAAGCCTGATGGCAAACCCCTGCTCTTCGCACCCGCACACCGCCGATGTTGGCTCCTCCACAAAAAGCTCAGCCGAATAGCACTCCTCAACAAGGACCGATAGCCCCTCAGCTACAGGTGGAATGCCCGTCGCAAGATCACTCCCTGAGCTAAGAGTAAGGTTCAGCCCATGCATCCCTGTCCCATTCTCAGGGACGTTCAGGATGATATAGCCTAATCCCTTCTGCTCAGGCTCGAGCGGAAAGCTGTTGCCCTCCAAAGCTGCCCATGAAGGGCCGGAAAGTTTAGCAGTATAGCTCTGCTGGACAGCCGCAGCATTGCCCACGATAAACGGGATGCCAAGAGATGCGCCCTGGCACACCACATACTCGCTGTCTGCTTGGACAAACAAAGCTTCTTCATCCTCATCAAGAAGCGAGAGAGGCTCGCCAAACTCTACCAAAACCCCTAAGCATTGGTAGACAGGAAAGGGAAATTGCTGCGAGAATGTCCTGCCGCTCTGCTCTCCGTCAAACACAAAGGTGATTGTTGGCGTGCCGGATGCATTACAGGGTATCGTGAACCGGTAGTTGACTGCCTTTGCTGCACCTGGCTCAAGAATGACGGGATTCTCGGAGAGGATAATGGAATCCGCAAAAGAGTCCACCCCTATGGCAAAAGAATCAGCAATGGACTCAGGGTTGGTAAGCATAAAGCCAAAGGTGTAGGTAGCGCATGCGCAATAGGCCTGCTCCTGAGCTAAAGAAAGCCCGCTAAGGAAAGCAACAAGACTAAAGCCCAGCAACAGGGATAGTTTCATGGTCCGCATCAAAACACCTCAAAGCCGCTACCGCTAGCTGGCTATTAAATGATATGTGGGAATGAAGTAAGAAAGATGAAGAGAAAAAAAGAAAGAAAAAATAAGGCGTATGCCCTTTAATAGTAGGTCTGGCCGCCCTCTTCCTTGCCTTCGTCGTCCTCTTCCTTGAGTTTGTTGAATCCAACAACAAGGCCGAGGATGACAAGAAGCACCACAAGGATTATCAGGCCAATCAACAGAGCCTTCTTGACACTATCCCATGCATCGCCTGCTTTCTGCTCAGCTGCAACTACCTGAGCCTTCAGAGGAACCTGCTTGATGACCTCATCGCCGCTCATGACGGTTACGGCAAACATCTGGTCGCCAACAACTGCATCTGACTTAACTGACACAGTCACGTAGGCTACCTTAGACTCACCGGCAGGAACAACAACAACGCTGGCAGGCGTTATCTGGAAGGTAGCAAAGCCTGCTCCGTCTGCAACGAGTGTATAGGTCTTAGCAGACTTGCCTGCATTAGTCAGGGTGATTGGATATATAGCACTTGCACCCTGTGCGACGGTTGCGCTTTCCGGACCGATGGTTATGATGGTCCTTGGCTTGTCAACTGCCGTTGCTGCCTCTTCGCTTCCTACAATGAAGATAGGCAGAGTCTTTGTTACAAAGTCATCGCCGTCATCAAAGTCAACAGTGGCCCGTACGGTGTACTGGCCTGTCTTTGCATTGTCAGGGATGCGCAGATAGATCTCTTCGCTGGTCACAGAATCGTCATCATCGCCCTCAGCCTCAACCTCGTCAATGTAGTCAGTTCCTGAGACTCCGGCAAGCTCGTCAATGGTTATCTTGACCTTGACGTTCTCTTCGTCATATTCTCCCCTGTTCAGGACCCTTACTGCTGCAAGCAGCGCTCTGCCTGCCTGGACCTGGTTCTCTGGAGAAAGGACGATATCGCGGATCTCTAGAGCATGCTCATCGCCCTCGATGCGAAGGTCATACAGAAAGGTCTTTGATTCAGTCCTTGACTCAACGCGAATCTTGAGAGAGTAGATGTCCTGTTCTGTCCTTACAGGGATATTCAGGGTGATCTTCTCGTCATAAACATCCCCTGGCTTTGCAGTGAACTCTCGGGATTTCTCTCTGATGTCATCCCTGTCTCTGCCGCTGCCAGTAAGCTCAGCCTCAATGAGGAGATTCTCAATGGCATCTGCGCCTGTAAACCTAAAGGTAACAAGAGTTTCAAGCTCTTCGCTCTTCTCAATGTTCTTTCGATCATTCAGGTCGAGTCGAACGTCGTTGACTTCAACGCCAATGCTGACGTTATGATCCGCATCAAAGGTGAACGGACCCTCAAGCTCTGCTGCACTCACTAGGCCGGCTGAAAGAATGCCAACCACAAGCAGCGCAAGCACGCCGAAAAATTTTCCGGTTGTATTCATTTTTGTGGTACCCCCAACGTTATATCTGTAGCATAAAGCTGATAATGTCCTCTGGTTAACGCAAGCTCCTATTTAAAGCTTTCGTTCTGTGAGCATTTCAGAGTAGTTACTAAGTCAAACTATTTTAGAGTAGTATTTAATGCCTTTGGTGCCCGCTGCAATAAGCCGAATCGCAACACTTCACCATCATAAGCCTGCGGCCCTGTCGCATGGCCAGAAACTCATGAAAGCGCATTTCAAACGTGAGCTATTGAACACAAGTTCATCTGCGCAAGTTTCGCTGGTCGCGAATGCAATGAGTGTACCCAGAAACGTCAGTCTCGCTGCCTGCCTGCCCCTCTGTAATTACG
>DUKR01000075.1:17542-22299 GCA_013329175.1 Candidatus Woesearchaeota archaeon | reverse complement strand
TGTGGCCAATGCCAAGCATCCTGTGGCGATGGCTCCTGCAATGGCGCTGAGACATGCCAGAGCTGCTCATCAGACTGTGGAACCTGCCAGACATCACTCTCAGATAATTTTAATGATAGGAATTTGGATGGATGGGACTGCTCAACACAAAGCGGAGGAGAATGCCTGACAACACCTGAGGATAGAAATTCACCCTATGCTTATGTGAAGGCAAGCGGTTGCGGCTCAGCACAGCGTACGGCAACCCTAAATTCAGAGATAATAACCATTCCTGAAAACGCCGTATTGACTCTTGACCTCCGCATGAGGGAATATGATGGCTATTATGACAATAATGCAGAATTGAGGATTGGGAATTCTGTGCTTGAAAGGTCTGCTGATTCTACGCCGTGGCAATGGAGCGACACAGGATGGAAAAATAAGAGCTATGACCTGTCAGCCTATGCAGGCCAGACTCTGGCGCTGTCCTGCTATGCAAAGGCAAGGACAAACAATGATTGTGAGCACGCCATGTGCTACATGGACAATATAGTGCTTGCTGCAGAATTACCCACTTTCGTGTGTGGCGACGGCAATATTGATGCAGATGAAGATTGTGATGACGGCAATGCGGTGAATGGTGACGGATGCTCGGCAAGCTGTACAGTAGAGGCTGTCCTGTGCTATCGGGGCCAGTCAAGATACTGCATAAAAAATGGCTACAACGGCACTGAAAGCTGCAATCCAGACGGCTCAGGGTGGCAGCCCTGCATCCCGCATGAGTGGTGCGGGGATGCGGTAATCAATAGTGTAGAGGCATGTGACGATGGCAATACCGTGAATGGCGATGGCTGCTCGGCATTGTGCAGGGTTGAAATTTCGCTCAATTGTACAGTAGGGCAAAATACAAGCTGTTTGGCTGATGGGTATAGAGGCGTTCAATGGTGCAATGCCAATGGCACTGGATGGCGCGATTGCATATCCTTAGAGTATTGTGGGGATGGGATTGTAAACGGGATGGAGCTTTGCGATGACGGCATGGACAATGTGGCTGGAGAATGCAATAAGAGCTCCTGCTGCTCGGTTGCATGCGCCTCTCTGTTAAATACAGCAATGTGCGGAAACGGGATTATTGATAGGGGTGAAGAATGTGATGGAGGCCTTCCAAGCGATTTGGAGTGCGAAGCCTTTGGGTATTGGAGCGGCGAGATGGAGTGCAGTCATCAATGCACCTTTGATTTCAGGAACTGCCTTAATGAAACAGCCGCGAACAAAACCGCAGAAATGTACCGCAGGCCCATGCTTTTAGCGATCGAGCCTGAGGAAGGCGCATTTGAGGGATATCTTGTTGAGTTGGATGCTGAGCCGCTCGTTATCACCAATGAAAAGCTTGAGGCAGAGGTGTACAGGGAAAGGGAAGCGATCAGAAAAATAGGATGGTATAATCCATCAAAGTATGTCAGAAAGCTATTTGCGCCGAATGAGAAAGACGTTATAAGGGGAGTTAAGGCGCAGGAGGAGGTGATTGATGACCTGGGAGAAAAAGTAATAACAGAAATCAAAAGAAAAGAAGGCGGGGCCAGGGCAGGTGTGCAGGCTCTTGCTGGCGAGCCAGATGATATTCTGTATAAGAATGTTTTAACCGGGTTTTATGTTGATGACCGCGCGGATATAGAAGGGATTAAAAAAATTCCAGGAGTGAAAAATGTTTATCCCAATCTCAGGGTCAATGCCATGCTTTCTGACTCAATACCGATTATTCATGCAGATGATATCTGGCTGATGGAGGATGATGAAGGAAATCCCTTGACAGGTAAGGGGACGACCATAGCAATACTTGATACAGGCGTGGATTACACCCATCCTGATCTAGGAGGCTGTTTTGGCCCTGGATGCAAGGTTATGGGAGGGTATGATTTTGCCAATGATGATTCTGACCCCATGGATGACCATATGCACGGTACGCATGTTGCTGCAATTGCAGCAGGCAACGGAGCTTTGAAAGGTGTTGCTCCTGACGCCAATATTCTTGCGGTTAAGGTTTTGGCAAAAGGAAGGGGCACGGTCAAGGACATTGTTGAGGGGATGGAATGGACAGTTGATCCCAATGGTGACGGTGATTTCTCTGACAGGCCTGATGTTGTCAGCATGAGCCTTGGAGCGAATTGCTTTCCGGATGTGCCTCCCACTGTCTGCGGGCCTGAGGACCCTTTAAGCAGGGCTGCTAATATGCTTGTTTCTGCAGGAATGGTTGTGGTCATTGCTGCAGGAAACAGAGGGCCCGATGAATGGTCAATCGGCAGTCCAGGTGTAGCAAGAGATGCAATCACTGTTGGAGCAAGCTATAATAACAACGAAGGAGGCATTTTTTACAGCATTACTGTTGTTAACGATGATGAAAGAGTAATAGAGAGTGACCTTATAGACCGCTCAGCTGTGCCTGAAAGCCTTACCGCCCATGTTGTCAATGCCAAGTACGGAAGGGCTGAGGATTTCAGCTCAATTGATGCAGCAGGGAAAATTGCATTGATAATAAGGGGCCTGCCCTATCAGGGCTCCGTTATGACATTTCAGGAAAAGGTTGACAATGCTGTTCTCAATGGGGCTGTAGGCGTCATAATACGCAATGACGATGGGGGGATTGTCGAGACTGAACTGAGCGAAGGCTCTGATATTCCTGCTTTCTTTATTTCTGATGTTGATGGTATATATCTCTCAAGCCTTCCGGATCCCATTGTAAGGCTGGATACATCAATGAATTATGACAGGATTGCATGGTTCAGCTCTAGGGGGCCTGTGACATGGACTAATGAGAAAGGCGGGGCGGAATCTATAAACAAGCCTGACATTATTGCGCCAGGCGTGAGCATCTGCGCTGCTCAATTAGGTGATGCTTATTCTGACAGGGAGTGCCTTGATGATGAGCATATAGCAATTTCCGGAACATCCATGGCAACCCCACATGTTGCAGGAGGCGCAGCCCTCCTGAAACAGGCTCACCCTGATTGGACTCCTGAAGAGATCAAGGTAGCTCTTATGATCAGCGCCAGGGATATTGGTTTAAGCCAGAATACCCAGGGCTCAGGGGTAATGGACCTCAATGCTGCATTAGGTGTTTCTAACCCTACGATTGCCCATATCAATGCATTGGGAGATGTTACTGGGCTCAATATTGACATTATCGGCACAGCAAAGGGCAGCGGATTTCAGGAGTATGCACTTGAGATGGAGACTGAGAGCGGACTGGAAGGCATCTGTTCCGGGACAAGCCAAAAGAATAGGGAGTCATTATGCAGCCTTAATATAGGGATGCTTGACGGCCAATACAAGCTTCGCCTGACTGTCAGGACAGCTGATGCAACCGTTACTGATGAGAAGAATATCAATATAGTAAACACAAGGATTCAGTATCCAAAAGACAGGGCATACCAGGAATCAGACCCGACAGAAGAAGGGATGTACACAAGCGATCCAACTGACGGATACATAAATGCTGGCCATGTTGATATTATCGGGAATTCGTATCATGCCCTGTTTTCCCGCTTTAAGATTGAATGGTGCGATGCAGACGAGCTGTGCAGCGACGAAGGAATATCCCTCTCAGGCAATGGAAACACTCCTGTTCTGAGCGGCATACTTGCAGGATGGGATACTGCGCCTGTTCCAGAGACTGGAGATTATACCTTAGTTCTGACAACCATTCTTAATAATGGGGAGGAGGTTGCTTACACCATAAGGGTATTTGTTGAGAAGGAGCTTGTTTCTGGATTTCCTTATACAACAGCCAATTATGTGAATGAAGACCTGTTTAGCTTTCCTGAACATTTTGCTTGCGGCCCAAAGGTTGTTGATATGAATGGCGATGGGTTCAAAGAGATAGTAGTTTCTTCAACAAATGAAGAGATGAAGGGTGTAATTGAAATTATCAGCCATGACGGAACCCTCTTCGCTGATCCGATAGTAACGCCAACCCATTCAGGAATGTTAATGCCAAGCGTCGGCGACCTTGATGGAGACGGCATTATGGAAATGGTGATGAGCGGAACAACGGAAACAAGTAATGGTCCCCTAAAAGGCGTTGACTGGGGAGAGAACAGCAAGCTCAGGGTTTATCATTCTGACGGTGAGCTGGTTTTTGAGAAGGACATTGAGGGCAGTATATCCTGCAATACCCTGTCTGATATTGATAATGATGGCGACCTTGAGATTATTGTCACTTCAATAATTTATAGAAACCCTTCTAGGGGCGAATATAATACTATCATACATACGTTTGACCATGAGGGGAATTATGCTGAGGGATGGCCTGTAAAAACTAATGAGAACCTCCTTTCGGTGAAACACCGCGGAGTAAAACAGGTTGCAGTTGACCTTGATTTTGACGGCAAAAAAGAGATCCTCGTCAATAGGCAGGGCAGTATTCTTGCATATTCCATGGATGGCAGACGATTATGGGAGGACACGTTAGAGGTCGCTATTATGGACGTGTTTGGAGAATATTTCCTTAAATATATCTATGATTTTGCTATTGGTGATCTTGATGATGATGGTGATTTTGAGATTTTAGCTCTTGAATATGTACAGATGGACAGTCCCTATAAACAATATAACTCCATCTACCTCTATGACCATTATGGGAATATCATCAAAACAGGCGAGAAAAAAGAGAAAATAGGCTCTTTTGCGTCCTTTGTTGATACAAATAATGATGGAGAGAAGGAGATAGTATTTACTGGTCGTGGCGCATCTGTATATAACCAGGATTTTCAGCTATTGGA
>DUKR01000075.1:10063-17238 GCA_013329175.1 Candidatus Woesearchaeota archaeon | reverse complement strand
GCTCTTGTTGATATTGACAATGACGGCCTTATCGAGATAGTAGCAGCAGACGGGAAGCAGGTTTATGCTTACAACACTAACGGGCCTGCTGATTCTGTCGTCTGGGAACAGGTGTATTATGATGAGAGGAACACCAGGTATATGATGCCTGAGGGGTGTGATTTTGACGGCATCTGCGAAGGGACTGAGACCTATCATGTATGCCCCTATGACTGCAAATCCTGCGGGAATGGCAGGGCTGAGCTTGATGAGGTTTGCGACGGGGATGATCTGAGGCTGAATACCTGCAGAAGTTATGGCTTTGCAGATGGAACCCTGATCTGCAGTGAAGACTGCAAAAGTATAGATAACAGTGGATGTCCCAGAATGGATTTTCTTCCGATACCGCAACACGAAGTTCATCCTGGCAGAAAATTTGAATACCACTTTGAGACGATCAATGCAATTGGAGATTTGAAATATACATCTACGGCGATGCCGCCAAACATGGAACTCCATGGTGATTATATTACATTCTGGCCAGAACCATCTCAGGTAGGCGAACATAGTGTCACATTTACTGTTACCGATGGAACCAATACAGATTCAGAGGTTGCAGAATTCATTGTTCCTGAATCAAAATGCAGAGTCACCTCTTTAATTGTTAATCCTGACTGGAATGATGTGGGCGGTTCTCATACTATATACGGCAAAAGGATAGAAGTCTGGCTAACATCCGAATATTGTTATGATTCAGGAAAAAAACTAATAATTACGTCTTCAACAGGTGAAGTATATGAGCGATCTATAGGGGATAGTCTTAATTTTGTTATAGTACCAAACTACAACCCGGAAGGCAATGTTGAGTTGTATTTTTCAGCGTATCCGGTTATGCACCCGGAGGATGTAATACTCAGCGAAGATAATCCAGTACTGGCTTGCGCAGATAATGACAATGATAACAATGGGGTCCTGCGGTGTGGCGATTGCAATGATAATGATGCAGCCATTAGCCCAGATGCTGAGGACATTTGTGATTGGGTTGATAATAATTGTAATGGAATAATTGATGAAGATTGCGCCGTGTGCGGTGACAGTGAATGCAACAATTACGAGATTTGTAAAACCTGTCCTTTAGATTGCGGCCAGTGCCCAGAAGATTGCGGTAATAATGTATGCAATGGAGATGAAACATGCAACACCTGTCCGGATGATTGTGGTACTTGCCCTGCTCTCGCTGTTTGTGGTGATGATTCCTGTAATGGCGACGAAACGTGCGCAAGCTGTCCTAGTGACTGTGGTGCCTGCCCTCCTACTCCTGCCTGCGGCGATGGCACCTGCAACGGCGATGAGACCTGCAACACCTGTCCATCCGATTGCGGCATCTGCCCTCCAGTATGTGGTGATGGGACCATTGATCCAGGCGAGGAATGTGATGATGCAAACACCGATAACGGTGACGGCTGCTCAGCAGCATGCGAAAGAGAAGCAGGATATACCTGCACAGGAAGCCCGAGTGTCTGCAACCAATGCGCACTTAGTGATGCCTTCTGGTCAACAACAGAGACAAATGAAGGGGAAGAGGTGACGCTAACGGCAGCAGGCGCGTACTGCGATGGGCTTACCACTAATTTTATTGTTGCAGAGACCGATGGCGGCATCCTTGGCCTTATCAGAGGAATGGATCTTGCAACAAACCAGCCAGAGCCTGCTGTCTTTTCATCAGGACAGGCAACCACGACATGGACAGCAGAATGGGCTGGCGACATTGCAGGTGACCCTGAATACGTCTTTGATGCAGCACTTAGTGAGGATGCAGCAATTACGGTTACTTCATCAAACCAGTTGACTGTTCGCAAAGGAGGAAATGACAAGGATGGCGATGGAGTTCCAAATGGCATAGATTGTAATGACTACGATGAGGGCATCGGCAGGTGCCAAGGATGCGCCGTTTGCTCAGACGAAGCTGGAGAGCACGGTGCTTGTGTCGGCCAGAATGACAAGTGCAAGGTAACACAGTGCCCTCCGGCAACCTGCGGCATAGGAGGCTGCAAAGAAGACGAGATAGCTATGTTTGAAGATACGGCAGAGGGTTTGTGTGTTGTGAGTGATGATAAGGGAGAATGCTCTGAAGGGGAATGCTCCTTGCTTAGCTGTACGCCAAACGAAGCCTGCCTGAGCGATGAAGATGGTGATGGGGTTGCTGATTACAGTGATCGCTGCCCAAAGACGCCTGCATCTATGAAAGCGAGGGTGAGTGCCTTCAATGGCTGTCCCATGCCAAAAGCCACGAAGTTTGACCATGAATTAAGCACTGACTTTGCAAAGGTGCATGACCTTTTTAACGTCAGCAGAATGAGCCTTGGCATCAGAGACAGAGGAAGGGTCGAGTTCATCGAGAATGTATCCGTTCTCCACTACAATGCCCTAGTGGACGCTTCCAATAGGTATCATGACTACCTTGACCTTGACGCTATCATTATAGAGCACAACCGCATCAGGATTGATACCAGCATTGCCTCACTACATCTTGACCTCCTGAACAAGCCGGCAAATGTAACCTTCTATAATCTGGCTTTTAGCAATCCGCGTATCCTGCGTGATGGGAGCGTGTGCAGCGATTGTGTCATCCTCAACTACAAAGACGGAAACCTGACTTTTAGCGTTCCTGGCTGGAGCGAATACGTCTCAGAGGAAACTCCTGTCCCTGTTGAGAGCGGCAGCTCAAGTAGCAGCTCAGGCGGCGGTGGCGGCGGGGGAGGCGGTGGTGGTGCAGCATCCACGTCAGTCAGCGCAGGAGCTGACAGTCCTGCAATCGTCGCTGTAGGAAAGACAAGAGTAGAAGCAAATGCACTGGCTACTCTTGAGATTGACCATCCAGGCATTGCAATTACTAAACTTATCCTGCGTGCAAGAGAGCAGCCGCTTGTTTTGTTTACCCTCAAAGTTGAGGCCATTCAGAGCGCAGCAAATCCCCTGCCTGATGCCTATCAATATGACCAGGTTACCCACATTAAGATTTCAGAGGAGCAATACACTGACGCTTCAGTAGAATTCAGGGTGCCGCTTGCCATTGATGACGGAGTATTGGATAAGGATAGTGTCAGCCTGTCCCTCTTTGGTTCCTCATGGCAGGAGCTTTCTGCTCATCCCACAACTGCCATGGCAGGTTACCAGTATTATGAGGCTGAGGTTCCCTATTTTGGTCTTTTTGGAATTCAGGCAAGAGCCATGCCACCAGCACAAGAAGCCAGAGCAACAGGCACGCTGGAAGCGGTCCAGAAAGAAGATGCCCATGAATTGCTGCCCTCTGAAGAAGCTGAAAGGAGCCAGGGTCAGCCTAACCAGCAAGGCAGCAGCATGACGATTATCAAAGGAGCAGTGTTCATTGCAGCCTTCCTCCTTATACTGTTATTCGTAGCGATAGTCCTACTCCAGAAAAAGCGATGAGCATGGCCGTAACGTAGTGTTCCGGGGATGGAAAATCCATTCCTTATTGGTCAGCACATCCCCTTCACCCTCACATCATACAGCACTTCCTCAATCTTCTTCAGGTTCCACTTGATGGCATCGGACTTCTTGCGAAGCTCCCCGTTGCGAAGGTCAAACTGCAAAAACTCGCCATAAATCCCTTCAACTGCCTTGTGGACCAGCGAAAGCTCTGAAAACTCCTTCCTGATCACTGCATTGACTGCCCGCCTGGCAAGCTCTCCTGTAAGGTCGCAAAGCCCTAAAAGATACGAAGTGGTATCAACGCCAAGCGATGAAGCAGTGAGTATCTTCTTCTCAGCAACAAATGAATAATAGCACAATGCCTCAACGTATTCCTGCAATGCAGTTCCATCAATATCCGTATCAATCCCGCTCCCTAAAGAGGCCAGTTTCTGCCTGTCCTTTGTGGTCAGGGCAATTTCCTTCTTAGCCTTAGCCATGTCGCCGCGATGCACCGCATAGATGATCTGCTTGGAAGCACGGATGATATCCCGCGAAAGCGCTATGACCTGCTCTCGCCGAGCCTCATGCGCCTTCATCTCTGCTCTCATCCCAGCAAATGCTTTCCTGTCTATCATGGGTGGCATCATCCTGTGATGGTAGTGGCATTCGGTTGATTTAAATATGTTTCCTCAAATCCCCTCGACAAAGCTACCGAAAACTTTAAATACCTACTTCATAAAAAAAAGCAAGGCTATGGCAGACTCCATATTCAGGCAGACTATCGAGTTCTTTCACGAAGTAGGGTTGTATGACGTAGTCCTGCCGTTCCTGCTGGTCTTCACCGTCGTTTTTGCAATGCTGGAGAAGACTAAGGTATTTGGCGTGGAAAAGATTGGCGACAGGGACTACACGAGGAAGAACATCAACGCCATGGTTGCATTTGTCGTTGGCTTCCTAGTCGTCGCATCCTCCCAGCTCGTTGAAACCATAACCACGGTCTCTTCAAACGTCATTGTCCTGCTGATGATATCCGTCCTGTTCATGCTCCTGATAGGCTCATTCATGAAGGAGGGCCAGATGCAGTCCCTTGAGGGTGGATGGAAGATATTTTTCATGTTTGTCATGCTGATCGGCATCATTATCATCTTCCTTGACGCAATAACTGACAGCAATGGCGATAGCTTTCTTCAGATATTCTGGGAGGTCCTCAGTGGTGGAAGGAACTCTACTGCAATTGGCTCTATCATCCTCATTATCCTTGTCATCATGTTCATGATGTACATCTTGAAGGATACAAAACCAAAAGTATTAAAAGAGAGCTAAACAAAAGGTGGTACCATGGCAATCGGCGGAGAAAACCTGATAGATTTACTTAAAATCATGGAGCGATGGGGTCTGTCTGATTTCTGGCTTCCCTTCATGCTGATATTTGTCATCGTCTATGCTGTCCTGGCAAAGTCAAAGTTGCTTGGGGAAGAGCAGAAAAGGCTCAATGGGGCAATTGCACTTGTGCTCGCGCTGCTGGTGACCATCCCTCACGTGCTGCAGCTTTATCCGCCACAGTTTGACGTGGTTGAGCAATTCAAGAATGCCCTCCCCCAGACCGTACTCCTGCTGTTGGGGCTGACTATGTTCCTCCTTATCCTCGGTCTTGTCGGCCGTGAAGCCATGCTTGGAGACCATCCCCTTTCAGGCTGGTTTGTAATCTTGGCTGCAATCGTTGTCATCTGGATTTTCGGAGCAAGCGCAGACTGGTGGGGAGGCTGGAACTATATCGTTGAAGCCTTCGGTTCCGATGCCATAGCAATAGTCATCATGCTGCTGGTCTTTGCCCTCATTGTCTGGTTTGTCACGAAAGGCAGTGGTAAGGGCGAGAAGGCTGAGAACGCCCTGGGAAAGATAGGTCAGGGGTTCAGCAACCTCTTCCCTGGCGGAAAGAAATAAGCAGCGACGATGGCAACGTTTCTTGACGTCACAGGCTTGGAGCAGTTCGGGAGCCTGTTCGTCTTCATTTTTGTTTTTCTGGCAGTCTGGGCAATCCTGAACTATTTCAAGTTTCTTGGGGTAAATCAGGTAGTCAACGTCCTCATAGCCCTCATTCTTGCTATTTTTGTCCTTGTCTCAGAGCTTGCGACAAACATAATCTACGTCACTGCCCCCTGGATAGTCATTGTCTTCATCTTCATGATTTTTTTCTCTATGATCATGAAGTCATTTGGAGCAGGGGATTCCTCTGAGTTTTCAGGCCTTAAGGCCCTTTCCATTGCCGGCATCATCATCGCAATCATCATAGGCGCCGCAACCTACGCCCGCGATGCTGCTCCTGTTGATGGAGAAGAGAGCGATGAGGGCATTGACTATGGCAAGGCTACAAACATCATCTTCCACCCCATGGTCCTTGGCATGCTCATGATCTTTGCCATAGCTGCCGTGACTGTTGCTCTGATGGTGAAGAGATAGAGGGTAGTGGATTTCTACTCCATTGGCCGCTTCTTCACAACCATCCCTTGCCCCTGCTTTTGAGGCTGCGGATGAACAGAAGGCATAGAATCAGTAATCCTGGCAAGCCGATTCACGTTGTCAGTGAACGCAGGCAGTATCTTCTGGAACACCTTCTCCATAGCCTTGATTTCTGTTCCCACGCTCACAAGATTCCTGTCATAATCAGATATCTTACCAAGCACTCCCCTGTGCAATGAATCAAAATTGTCCCTCAGGTTCTTGATATCCTGCTCAATCTTTGTCAGCCGTGACTCAGTCTTGGCATTGAAGTCAGATATTTTATTGATATCCTTCAGGAGGTCATTCCACTTCTCGTCAATGATGGCCTCAGCAACCTCTTCAATCCTTTCCCTGTCATCAACTGAAGAGCCCACGTCATATAATTCCTGACCCCCTCCCATCATTCTCTGGTCCTGTGCTGGATAGACCTGCTGCTGGGGCATGGCCATTTGTTGCTGGGGTGCATTTGCAGCCTCAGCCATGCTCATCGCCTCAAATATCTGCTGGCTCTGATAGCCCTGATTCTGCAGCATCTGGATTATCTGGTTATCTGCATATCCCTGCTGGCGCATAGACTGTATCTGGCTGGCAGTCGCTCCTCCAGTTCCAGGCTGTTGCTTGCCAAAAAGTGCCACGATTCCCTCTTTTTTAGTATGAATGTTCCAAAATTTCTCTTTCCTTTCTTTTTAAACCTTTGCCCTATGCTCAATAGGCTCCTCTTGCCTTCGCTTTCCGAGGCGCTCATCAAGGATTTCCTTCAGTTCGTTTCTTGTCACAAAGTTTACTGGCTCCCAGTAGCCAAGATATTTTTGAAGTATAGTCACCTCTTCTCGCTTAGCAAGGTTCTGCATTTCCCTGATGATCATCAGCATCCTGTCCTTAATCTCGAGGAGGTCCTTCTTCACCTCGCTGATGTCCGCATTCAGTGCCTTGATTTCAAGAGATGTCCTGCGCTGCCTAGAGAGGGTGTTCTGTTCGGTAATCTGGCTCTTGGTCTGCAGGTTGGAATACCGCTCCTCAAGCGTCCGAAGCCTACGCGATACGTCCTTCACCTCATGGATGACGTCATTCATCCCTGGAGTTGCCAAGCTGTTCTGCTGCTCTTTGGGGGGCCTCTGCTGCTTCTGTCCAGGGAAGGTGAAAAGCCCTCCCCCCTGCTGCTGTTGCATGCTGCCTGCACCCGCCTTCAGCCTATAATAATCTTGCGGAAAAGGGGTAATACTTCACCATTATGAAGCTTGCCTGCCCCTCTGTAATTA
>DUKR01000075.1:3303-9791 GCA_013329175.1 Candidatus Woesearchaeota archaeon | reverse complement strand
CTCTTGAAAATTCCGTCGTGCACAGGAGCGGCGCCCATCCTTCAACCACGCAGGTAGCAGCGCCCTGCACGAGATGCTATTGGCCTGCTGCCATGGGTGGATGGATTGCGAAGTGATACAGCGCGAAAAGCATTTTGGGATGAAGCCAGAAGGCACCATTCTATACCATAAAAACCCAAGAACAAACTATTTAAACCCAGCCGTCGGTAAAGCGGCATGGCCTGAAAGGATGGGCTGTCAGGAAAAAGAGGTACATAGATGGCGTTATTCGATGCGAAAAAGCAGCCGTTTTCTTACGAGGTTCTCAGGGAGGGCGAGGAAGTTACCCTTCTCATAGACTGCGAGGAATACTTCAAGCTTCCTTCAATAGAGGATGACCCCATCACCATGGAGAAGACATGTGACATCCTAGCATCGGTCTCTCACGCGACAAAGATCATATTCGCCCAGAAGCGGAACTATGAGTACGACTTCTCGCAGGTAGCGATGCTTGTAGAGGTTGCAAAGCTCTACAACATGCTCATACGCAGAAAAGACATCCTTGGCTATGATGCGGTGGTCACTGACCCTGATTTCCAGCGCTGCATCCCCAACTGGTTCTCTGAGATACGGCATGCGGTCAACAACCTGATGAGATCAGACCCACTCGGCTCCTACGTCGAGTTGCGAAGGATGTTGCGAAGGGAGAAGATTAGGGAAGAATCAACTATTGATGATGGCTGCATACGCTCAGAGCAGAAGGTCATCTCCTGGCTCACCCATATCCTTGCAATGTTTGAAAAGACAAGGATAATCCAGGAGGCAAAGCCCTATCTCTCGGGCTTTCGCATGGGTGACCGTGAGGTCTATCGTAGGATATTCAAGCCAACCATCAAGCCTGACTTTATGTTCACCAAGCTCATGGCGACCTACCCGGCAGAAGGTGATGAGCTTGACAACTACACCGTCGCTGATGATACTGACGTCACCATCTTCCAGTTGCCTGATACCGTCCAGTATCTCTACCATCTCGTCCCTCCTGAATTCAAGCTTTCAGAAGACGAGTACGAGGTCCTTGATGCAGCAAGAAAGATCATGGCTGAGCACAAGCCCAAAAAAGAGGAGTTTGTCGATCCTGCGCGCATGCGCCAGGTATTCCATAACGTTGGCTATGACCTCATAGAGGAGCTTATCTCCCATAAGAACTACAAGATAAAGCCAAAGAGCATCGAGAAGCTCACCAAAATCCTTGTCCGTTACACAGTGGGCTTTGGCCTGATTGAAGTCATTCTCCAGGACGAGAAGATTCAGGACATCAGCATCAACTCTCCCATGGGCAACATCCCTATCTACATCGTCCATCAGGACTATGGAGACTGCGTCACCAATATGATTCCTACAAAATCAGAGGCAGAGAGCTGGGCATCAAAGCTGAGGATGATGTCAGGGCGGCCTCTTGATGAAGCGAACCCCATCCTTGATACCGAGCTTGCATTGCCAGGTGCAATGTCCCGTGTAGCTGTCATTTCCCCTCCCCTGAACCCGACAGGTTTGGCCTATTCCCTGCGAAGGCACCGCGACAGGCCATGGACCTTGCCGCTTTTCATCAAGCACAGGATGTTGAATTCCCTTGCAGCGGGCATTCTCAGCTTCCTTATAGATGGCGCACGCACCATGCTTGTTGCAGGGACGAGAAGCGCAGGAAAGTCTTCCCTTCTTGGAGCGGTCATGACTGAGATCATGAGAAGATATAGGGTTATAACGATTGAAGATACCTTAGAGCTGCCGGTTTCATCCCTGAGAAATCTTGGTTACAACATCCAGTCCATGAAAGTCGCATCATCCCTGACCAAAGGGACAAGCGAGGTTGCTGCCGAGGAGGGCATCAGGACAACCCTGCGCCTTGGTGATTCAAGCCTAATCATAGGGGAGGTGAGGAGTGTCGAGGCAAGAGCGCTCTATGAGGCCATGCGCATCGGAGCGCTTGCAAACGTTGTTGCTGGAACCATCCATGGCGACAGCCCCTATGGCGTCTTTGACCGCGTCGTCAATGATTTGGGCGTTCCAAGGACGAGCTTTAAGGCTACCGACATCATCGTCGTCGCAAACCCTGTGCGCTCAGCTGACGGCCTCCATCGCTTCCGCAGGATTACCCAGATATCAGAAGTGCGCAAGCACTGGGAGCAGGACCCGCTCCTTGAGAGCGGCTTTGTGGACTTGATGAAATATGACTCAAAAGAAGATGAGTTGATTCCCTCGCCAGACCTCATGAACGGCGACTCTGAGATAATCAAGGCAATAGCAGGAAACGTCAAGGAGTGGGCAGGCAACTGGGACGCTGTCTGGGACAATATTCTGCTTCGCGCAAGGATAAAGGAGACCTTGGTTGAGATGTCGGTAAAGGAGAAGGCGCCAGAGCTGCTTGAGGCAGAATTTGTCATCAGGGCAAATGATGAGTTCCACAAGGCATCAGACAAGGTCAAGGAGGAAGTGGGAGCTCTGGACTCAAAGCGCATCTTTTTCGAATGGAACGAGTGGCTCCAGCGCGAGGTAAAAAAAAAGGCTATAGAGGCATAGGCGCGAGAGCCCATATTCTTGAGCGGAATGTTCAGATACTGCATAACAAAGGGGAACGATGGCTGACCTGTCGCGGGACGAGTTGATGGATATCCTCCATCGCTATAAGAAAAAAGTAGCCTTAGAACTTGGCGAGAAAGAATACGAGCCTCCAAAGAAGATAACTTCCAGGGAATATGCCCAGTTTAAAGAGACCTATCTTCCCGTACACCTCTCCCTCTACGAGAAGGCCTGTAACGCAAGCGAGAAGATTCTCAAGGTCCAGCCTGACCCTAAGAAAGCAGAGATGATAGAGGAAGCAATACGCATTTGCCATCTCAACGTCACTCCGGCAGGCGTTGTTTCATTCTCCCTGCTTGGCCCTCTTGCGGTCATCCTTTTTGGCTCCCTTATCTCTTTTGCGATAAAGCCAGATTCCTTCTTTTTCGTCTTTTTTTTTCTGCTGGCAGGATTTTGCCTTATCATCCCTTTAGGCAAGTTTCCTGAATTCACTGCCAATGCTTGGCGCATGCGCGCAAGCAACCAGATGGTGCTCTGCATCTTTTATGTCTCAACCTACATGCGCCATTCATCCAACCTTGAGCGTGCGATAGAGTTTGCGGCAGAGCATCTTGCCCCTCCGCTCTCCCTTGACCTCATGAAGGTCCTCTGGGATGTAGAGACAGAGCAATACCCCTCAGTCAAGGATTCTCTTGAGGGCTATCTTGGGACCTGGCGCAAGTGGAACATGGAGTTCATCGAATCATTTCACATGCTGGAGTCATCACTCTATGAGGCATCTGATGACCGAAGGCTTTCGGCTTTGGATAAGGGGCTTGATATCATCCTCAATGGGACTTACGAGAAGATGCTCCATTATGCCTATAACCTCAAGTCTCCAATCACCATGCTGCACATGCTTGGCGTCATCCTGCCTATTCTTGGCCTGGTCATTCTGCCCCTCATCGTCAGCTTTATGGATGACGTGAAATGGTACCACATAGCGACGCTCTACAACGTCACCATCCCCCTGTTGGTGTTCTATCTGGGAAAGAACATCCTCTCTCAGAGGCCTACAGGCTACGGGGAGAACAACATAGCTTCTGAAAATCCCCATTTGAAGAAATACAGCGGTACCATCATCAGGATAGGCGCATCAGAGTTGCTCATCAGCCCGTTATGGATAGGCATGCTCTTCGGATCCATCCTCCTCCTCATTGGCCTTTCTCCTCTGCTCTTCAGCTTCATGGGATACGTTGACATCGGGTGGGGAGGCGAGGATGCGACATCCTCCTGCGGTGCTACTTTTTGCTTCCTTGGCTTTCAGGAAGGGAATGAATCAGCAGGACCCTTTGGGATAGGGGCTGCTCTCCTTTCTCTCTGCATCCCTCTCGCCCTTGGTTTGGGCATTGGCATGTACTACAAAACGCGCTCGCAGAATCTCATTAAGGTGCGTGAGCGCTCAAAAGAATTAGAGGAGGAGTTTGCAGGAGCGCTCTTCCAGTTGGGCAACAGGCTTGGGGACGGCATTCCAGCTGAAAACGCCGTAGGAAAGGTTGCCAGCATGATGGCTGGGACCACATCAGGCAATTTCTTCCAGCTTGTTGATGCAAATATCAGGAGGCTTGGCTTTGGCATTCGCGACGCAATATTCCACCCTCGCTACGGAGCGCTTCTCTACTACCCATCAAAGCTAATCGAAAGCTCGATGAAAGTGCTGACCGAGTCAATAACCAAAGGCCCTCTGGTTGCTGCGCAGGGCCTCATGAACATCTCCCGCTACATCAAGGAGATACACACCGTCAACGAGCGCCTTAAGGACCTGCTTGCTGAGATAATCTCTTCCATGTCCTCCCAGATAAAGTTTCTGACTCCTGCAATATCGGGGATAGTCGTTGGCATAACTTCCATGATAAGCACCATCATGATTAAGCTTGACGCGCTCATCCGGCAGGGCTCAGTTGATCAGGCAGATTTAGGCGGCTTAAGCGGCCTTGATTTCGGCTCAGGCATCTCCGCCTATTATTTTCAGATAATAGTCGGCATCTACGTCGTGCAGATAACCTGGATTCTCACCATCCTGTCAAACGGCGTTGAGAACGGCTCAGATTCCCTTGCTGAGCAGTACAGCATGGGAAAAAACCTGACCAATTCAACAATCCTTTATGTTATCATCTCCCTTATCATCATGCTCATCTTCAACATGATTGCGGCGCAGGTTTTGGCGGGGGTTGTTGGGGTGTAAGATACCCCAAAAGCAATAGTTGGCCCAGTTGGCTATGGTAGGGCAGGGATATCAAATCCAGAACTAACCTAAAAACGCAATAAGGCAGGTTTATAAATTCCACTAAGAGAAGTACTTTGTTATCAAAGGGAATTGCATATGCCAGATACCATGAAATTTATCTATGTAACAATCGGATTTTTTGTAGGAATTGTAATTGCAATGTGGGGGATAAAGACATGGAAAAATTTTCAGATTATAAGCAATATTCCAACATCCAAAATAAGGAGCATAGCGATGGGGCTAGTCGAGATAAAAGGTAAAGTGTTACCAAAAAAAGAAAGCTCACTTGCCTCCCCATTTACAAAGAAGCCGTGTGTGTGGTACCAATATACCATAGAAGAATACAGAAAAAGTGGCAAGAGCAGCAGGTGGGTGACCTTGAAAAAGGCAAGCGCAGGAGAAAAATTCTTCTGCCAGGATGATACGGGATGTGTGCTGATAGACCCAAGAGGGGCTAAGTTGGACGTTGCACTGGATGCAGTATTCAACAGTGGGTTTGGAAAAGACCCCCCGCAAAACGTCATGTCCTTCCTGAAAGAGAGCAAAATGAGTTTTGAAGGGTTCCTTGGGATTAACAAGACTATGAGGTACAGGGAATGGTATCTTAAAAGAGGAGATGCCATCTATGTTCTGGGAAAGGCAGGAGACAATCCCCATGTTGAAGAGGGAACAGCAATAAACAATAATGAAGACTTAATGATTGGAAAGGGAGGCAGCATATTCATTATATCAGACAAGGAAGAAAAGCAGCTTTTGAATAGCATGAAACAGAATGCACTATGGGGAATAGTAAGCGGAGGAATACTTATGGCACTCTGCTTAGCAGGATTATTGCTGGAACTCAATGTATTACGGTAGCACAGGATAACTGTGTCCTACAAATGAGGTAAGAAAGGAGGCCAAAAAATGGCAGTCGGAATATTGATTCTAGCAACAACGGTAATACTATTTGTTGCACTGATAATGATAGGATGGGCAGTAGGGGTATACAACGGATTTGTAATACTGAAAAACAACATAACGAAATCATGGGCAAACATCGACGTACTCTTAAAACAGAGGAGCGATGAGCTGCCAAAACTTATCAATTCTGTAAAAGGATACATAAAGCACGAGAAACAGACCTTAAGTGAGCTCGCAAAGGCAAGGACAGTATTCCTTAAAGCAAAAACAATGGGAGACAAAGCGGCAGCAGACAACAGGATATCAAGTGCGCTAAAAAGCATATTTGCGGTAGCAGAGAGCTATCCAAACCTAAAAGCAAGCAAAAATTTCAAACAGCTTCAGGATAGGATAAGCGGGCTGGAAAACGAGCTTGCTGACAGGAGGGAGTTCTATAATGACAGCGTAAACACCTACAACATAAGAAGAGAGAGCTTTCCAGACATGGCCATTGCAGGAATGATTCGCCTACCCTATATTGAGATGTTCAAAGCAAACAGATAAAGAAAGAAAAAAAGCAGATGAAGAAAAAGAGATTCGTCATACTCAAGAAGGCAGAGAATCTGAAAGAGACACAAAAAGAGGAACTGCAACAGTTGATGAACAACAATGAAGGCATGTATAGGGCATACCTTCTCAAAGAGCAAATTCTATTGATATTTGATGACAAGAAAAGCACCTTTGACCAGATAAAGGCTCTGGCTGCGCTTGCTGGCAAGGGCAT
>DUKR01000075.1:0-3115 GCA_013329175.1 Candidatus Woesearchaeota archaeon | reverse complement strand
AATTTTCAAGAGCAATCTCACCGTAGGCAAAAGGAGAGAGAACAATAGCGTCGCTTTTGGCAAGGTGGCCGTAGGTAATGCCCTTTTTAGGGAATGCACTTTTTCCTGGATTGATGCCCATCAAAGCTGCAAAGAGGCAGGCAAGCTTGATAATGGTGAAGGGTTACGTTGGGGTTTAGGAAAGAGTAGGGAATAGGTGGGAACGGAGGGATTTGAACCCTCGACTTCCACGTCTTCAGCGTGGCACTCTCCCGGTCTGAGTTACGTTCCCGGTAAGGTGTCGAAGAGCTAGAAAATCGTTTAAATATGTTTCGTCAGCCTGTTTTTTCCACGGAAAAGATGCTCCTTGATGAAAGCATACTCACGGACAACATTGATGGCTCAATGAGGTGTGCCCTTTGCTATCTCAAGAATAAATCACCCGATATACTCTTCATCCTTTATCGGCGCATCCTCATCGTCAGGGTCATAGGGTTCATCTGCCCCCATATCATCAGGCTCTCGTGCAGGATCCTGCCGTTGCTCAGGCTCTGGCACGTTGCTCCTGATAGGCTCTTCGCTGTCTTCAGAAAAGGAGGGTGCATCATGCTCCTGTGGGGCTTCGTCCCCTGCCTTTCCCACAACCTCAAGCTTACCGAACTTGCCGGTGCTCAGCTGCATATCGCCGCGAAACTCGCTCACGTAGCCGTTGGTTACCTTCACCCTGTCGCCGACGTTGACCTTCTCAGCCTGCTCGTTCCAGAGGGAGAGGACGACGGTGCCTGAATCGTCCCGTATCTTTGCCGAGCATACCCTGCCTTCCTTGCCGAACTTCTCCCATGTCCTCACCTCACCCTTCTCAACCACGTCAGCGACGACTTCGACGTTGCCCTGCTTTGCTTGGAGTTCTGATATGTTCATGCGAGGGAGAAGCCTATAAAGGTATAAAAAGTTTGCGAGGTCGCTAGTATATCCGAATCCAGATGAGAATCGTCTTCTCTCCCCTATACCGCTTTCCCTGCATCAGAAAAAGCGACCTTTCCCGACAAGAGCTTGGAGAGCGTATCAGCAATATCGCCAATCTTCACCCGCACCTGTGCTGTCGTATCCCTATCCCTTACGGTAACAGAGGCATCATCAAGCGTCTCAAAGTCAACCGTCACGCAATACGCAATTCCCTGCTCATCTGCTCTGGCATACCTTCTGCCGATACTGCCTGACGCATCAAAAAAACACTCGAACTCCTCCTTCAGCGGGTCAAAAATCTCGCGACTCTTTTCCCGTAACTTATTCACCAGCGGAAAAACCCCTACCTTTATTGGAGCAAGTGCTGGATGCAGCCTTAGGACAACGTTGCCCCGCTCGCTGTCATCATGGTAGGCATCAAACAGGAAGGCAAGGAATGCCCTGTCCACTCCCTGGGAAGGCTCAATAACCCTCGGGATGACTTTCTGCTTGCTCTCCTCATCAAACAGCTCCAGATTCTCCTTTGAATATCTCTTGTGTTGCGTCAGGTCAAACTGCCCCCTGTTGGCGCTGCCGTGAATTTCCTTCCAGCCGAAGGGGAACTTATACTCTATGTCAAAGCACGCTGAGGAGTAATGCGCCAGCTCATCC
Organism: Candidatus Woesearchaeota archaeon; assembly: GCA_013329175.1. Taxonomy (GTDB): domain Archaea; phylum Nanobdellota; class Nanobdellia; order Woesearchaeales; family UBA11716; genus UBA11716; species UBA11716 sp9638u. The sequence continues at coordinate 1,519 of DUKR01000075.1, read as the reverse complement.
TTCAGGTGCTCCCTAAGCCTTAAACTCAGGGGCGCAATGCCCATATCAAGGAACCACTTGTACTGCTCCAGAAGCCAATACACGTGCCACTCATCAGCAAGGCCGAAGGAAAGCATCTGCGCTGCGCTCATCTGCCCATGCTCCTTTCCCTGTTTCTGGTGCTTCGCTGTCAGGATATTAAACGAGAAATCCCTGTTGGTGAGCAGTGAGCACTCTTTCATCTCTGGATGGATGAAGTACTCTATCTCCATCTGCTCAAACTCCCTTGTCCGAAACAGGAAATCACGGGGAGAAATCTCGTTGCGAAACGCCTTTCCTATCTGCGCTATCCCAAATGGCAGCTTCGCCCGTGAGGTGTCGCACACCGCCTTGAAATCCGCAAAAATGAGCTGCGCAGTCTCCGGCCTAAGGTACGCAACAGCATCCTCAGATTGGCTTGACCCGACAAACGTCCTGAACATCAGGTTGAAGTCAGAAATGTCTTGTGCTAAATCATAGCCTGCCTTTTTGAACTTCTCACTATGGATGCTGATCTCAGCAAGCAATTGTTTTTTAGACAGGCCATCAGCAGGCTTTCCAACCACGTCCTCAATCAGCTGGTCAGCCCGAAAGGATTTTTTGTGCTTATTGCAGTATATCATCTTGTCTGAAAAGCAGTCCACATGGCCTGACGCCTTCCATACTTTCGGATGGGAGATAATGCTCCCGTCAATCCCGAACACGTCCTCCCGTGACTTCACAAACCGCTTCCACCAGCTCTGCTTGATGTTGTTCTTCACCTCAACCCCTAATGGCCCGTAGTCAAAGAACCCTGAGAATCCCCCATACATCTCGGAATTAGGAAAGACAAACCCCTTCTTCTTGCAGAAGGTTGCCATGTCATTAATAGTGATTGCCTTGTCAGCCATATCGGCTATGGGGCAAGAATTTTCTTTATATAATTTGCGGAGGCAAGTACTCCTTCACTATTCTGAAAAGGAATTAGGATGGTCATGAGCGGCAAGCTTTGAGGGATATAAAGCAGGCAGGTTAGTGGAAAGCTGGCATTCCCCAAAAAATCATTCTCTGAAAAGGCATTAGCCATGCCTCCCATCGCTTCCACGGCCAATGCGTAACTTTCTTCTTTTGAATTATGGCAATCTTCCCATTGCACTTTCCGATGGGGGAAAAGAACAGTGAAGAAAGAAAAGAAGAAAAAAAGGCGAAAACAAAAAAGGCTCCCCTTTCGCAGACCATCGCCTCAGTATTGAGCGCTGCGCAGGTGAGTATTAAGGGGAAGTGCCTGAGGAAGAGCATGGCGGAATTTACAACATCAGGATTTGCAGCACAAACAAAGGAGGGAGGAAAAATAAAGGGATGGGATGAGAAAGAAGCCATCGGCAATGAGCTTTTAGGGAATGCATTTTTGGGGAATGATGCCAAGTGCACGCTACAAAGGGGCAGGCAGCGACAGAGTTGTAGGCTTCATGATGGTGAAGTGTTACGGAGGCAAGTATCAAGAAAGGTCGCTATCGCTCCC
>DUKR01000104.1 GCA_013329175.1 Candidatus Woesearchaeota archaeon | reverse complement strand
CAATAAAAGGCGAAACCAAAAAAGCTCGGGCTGCGCTGGCAGCAGGGCATTTGTTGCAGCAATCACCTAAGTATTGAGCGCTGCACCTGTGGAGTTGAAGGATGGGCGGCTATGCAGTGGACAACGGAATGTTCATCATCAATTTCACCGCAGGCAGGAGAAGAGAGAACAGCAGCATCGCATTTGGCAAAGTATAGAGAAATGCGTTGATTATATTAAAAATAGAACGCATTTCTGAGATGGTGAAATGCGGAAAATTATTCAACTAACTAGCGCAATTCACCATAGCCGTAGGCAATGAACCTTTAGGGAATGCATTTTTCAGGAATGATGCCCGTCAAAGCTGCAAAGAGGCAGGCAGGCAGCGGGACTACTCGGCCCTTGGCCTTTTCTTCGAAAAAAAAGCCTTCGCAACCAGCGAGACTGACGTCTCTGGCCATGCGGCAGGGTAGCAGGCTTCAACAAGCTGAAGCAATAATTTGCGTGATGCAGAATCAGTTAAGCTGAAGCCAAAAATCCCCAAAAATATTCCCATGGGGAATAATATCGCTTTGCTTTTTGCCACAAAAAATTCCTATGATGACAATTTTTGCCAAAAATCCGGCTCAGATAAGATCAATCTGCATCACGAATAATTTGAACAGTAAAGCTTTAATACTCTTCACTATTGTTAATAGCAGGTGAAGCACTATGGGCTATACAGTTATTGCTCCTGTCGGCGACAATCCCAAGGCCCTTTTTGCCGGCATGAAGGAATTTCCAGCAGAGCGTGTCATCCTGTTAACTCCTTATGATTATGGCGTTGAGGCAAAAAAGCTGCAGGAGAAGCTTGATAGCTTCGCCATAAAATCAGAGATCATCGAGCTTAACGGAAATGTGCTTGAGAGTACGTTCAGGATTTTTGGTAATCTTGCTGCAATGAACGATCCAGACAATCTTGTCGTCAACGTGGCAACTGGCGACCGGATGTCAACCATGGCGTGCCTATCAGCTTCATACGCCAACGGCCTTAGGGCATTGGGAGTTGCTGACGGCAGGAGCTTTTTGCTTCCAGTCATGAAGCTTTCTTACTACAGCGAGATTTCTGGCAACAAGCTTAAGGTTCTTAGGGCGCTTGAGGGCTCTGAGCCTGTCTCCCTCAAGGTTCTGGCAAAGAAAGTCAGCATATCCATCTCGCTTCTCTCCTATCACATCAACGGCAATCTTAAGTATATGGGATTGAAGGAATTTCGCCTTGTGGAGACTAAAGAAAAAAGCAAGAACGTTTTTGCCAGCCTTACACAGATGGGAAATCTATTGCTCAAGGGCTACGCCGAAAAGAAGCTTAGTGGCCAAAGGGTTTAAACTCCCAGAGACTGAAGCCCACAGAAAGGCATTCAATGGGGTACTCTATGCCCCTGCTGGGAATCGAACCCAGACCTGAAGGACCGCAACCTTCTATTCTAATCCATTATACTACAGGGGCATGAAGGGAAGAAAGAATCTGGAGGCCGATTATAAATCTTGCTCCTCATGGAGTGCGTGACAGAATATACCCCTACCCGTTTTCCCTCTTTATCCGCGGCAGCACTCCCTCCACTTCTGACACAATCCGCTGCTCAAACTGAGGTATGGTCTCCCCTTCTCTCTTCTCAGAGGACAGGATGCGCATCATCTCCAGAGTCATTGCCTTTTCCTTCTCCTGCTCAACGTCTTCCAGAGCAATCTGCCCAAGATGAGCATGAATAATTTCCTCCTCGATATCCGCAACCTTCTCAGCTGCAACGGCAACCTCCTCAAACTCCTTTGACTCAAGCCCTGAGGCGTTGCGCATGGCCACATATGCCCCTCTGGAATAGGCATGAGAAAACACTGCCTTAAAATCAATGTCAGACGGCCTTCCGTTAAAAAGCGAGCCAGAAAGCCTGATGGTCACGATAGCATCAGCGATGTCTCTTTCATCAAGCTCCCTCACAAGCTTTGCTGCAACGGATATAGGCTCCATCCCCGAGCAGTCAAGCCTGATGCCGATGTGGTGATGCACCACAATCGGTACTTGCTCCACCTTCCAATCAGAGACAATGTTCATCCCTCCCCTCCCCAGCTCCTCAAACTCAGAGAAGCTGTTAGGGAAAAGCGGGCCTGGATATGCTATAGGCCCATACCCCTCTTCAATTGCGGTTTTGATGGCATGCACATGCCCGCCTGCATAATAGTCAAACCCTCTGGGCAGCAGCGACAATGCATGCCCTCCAATATTCGAGAGCGATGCTGAGCGCAACTCCTCGATTGCAGAGTGGAACAGGAATATCTTATGCCCTCGCTCTTTCTCAAGATGCTCCCTGTCAAGCAGCTCATACTGCTCCCGCTCAAGCTGCCCTCTCCGTCCAAGGATTCCTGTCAGCTTCACCCCTGTCTTTTGGTCCGTAGTAAACCGCAAGCGGAGCCTTCCCTCTGATTCCTCAGTCCTGTAGACGTTGGCAACAAGCCCTGCCTCCTCCAGCACGTCAAGCATGGTCTTTCCCGAAGGAGAATAGTCATGCGACCCAGGGATAATATACACAGAGATTCCCCTGTCCTTTAGAACTTTCAGCTTGCTTGTCACCATCTTCAGCCCGTCAATAGGCGGCATGGAGGTGTTAAACAGGTCCCCTGCAATCACCACAAAATCAACATTTCTCTCAAGAATAATTGCTATTGCCTTCTCGAATGCCTTGCTATTCACTTCCCGAAGCTTCTGCTCTCTCCATCCTCCGATGTGGCAGTCTGCCATATGGGCGAATCTCATAATGTCAGGGAAAGAAAGGGCAGTTTTTAATGGTTTTCAACAATGGCTAACTCCCACGCGAGCCTGCCTAGATTCAGGGCAGCGCCCCAAAAATAAGCGCAACACCTACTTCTCCCTGAACTCTTCGCTTCGGTCATCAGGACGCGTAGCGCGTATACTGAATACAAATTCTTCATTGGATTCTTCAGGCATCAGCATCACCCCCGTGTACGTAAGGCTGTGAAACTTATATATTTTTGGTACATAAACTATATAGTACAAAAAATTTATATATAGTTCATACCAAAGGCAGCCCATGTATCGAAGAAGGCTCCAGCTCATAGCAGGGGCTACCTACACAGTCTCCCTTCCTAAGGAATGGGTGCTCAAGAACAACCTTAAGGAGAAATGCGAGGTTGAGATCCACGAGCAGGATGACAGAGCGCTGCTCATCTCACCCTTTCAGCACAGGTCAGAGGAGCATCCTGAGATTAGCATAAACCTTGCGGACTATGCTGAGGTGATAGACCAGGTTCTCTTTGCCGTCTACTATCTTGGCAAGGAGGCCATACGGATAACCTCAAAGAAGGAGATAGCCCCTCAGGAAAGGTCAAGAATCCGTGAGACCCTAACTGACATGAGTGGGACAGAGGTCAGCTTTGAAGACAAGCACACCATCATCATTAAAGTGCTCATTGACAAGGCAAAAGTGGACATCAACCAGTCCCTCTATCGCATCGTCCTCATCATCGAGCAGTCCATCATCAATCTGCTTGGGCCAGGAAACAGGAAGGAGCTTGAGGCAAACGAGGAGGAAGTTGACAGGCTCTATCACCTGGCAATAAAGGTCATATCAATAGCCCTCAAGGAGGCGGCAATCCTGCAATCATCAGGAATAAGGAATGTAACACTCATCCCGTCATACTTCCTCATCAGCAAGAAACTCGAGAACATCGCTGACAACATCTACTATCTTTCTGGCTCTGCCTCATGTGAAAAGAAGGAAGCGGCAGTCATGGAGCACGTCTTAAAGCTCGTAAGGGAAGAGCTTGGAAGAAGCGCTGCATATCTGCTGGGAAATGGCAGGGGGATGTTCTCCCGCATTGCTGAAGGCCAGCTTGCTGCAGCAAGAAATAGGGTAGAAGGCCTGACCAACACTGCCCTGCGTGACAACCTGCGTGAGTTGGTAAGGTACCTTATGGACGTCGAGTCAGAGCTCATCAACATCTCGTTTCTCAAAAAGCTCTACGCTATGAACAGGGTATCCTAGGAAGCCCTTGGCCTCTGCCTGAACTCAAGCCTCATGATCTGCTCAATTTCATTTCTGGAGACGGCGCAACCCTGCAATTTCACTCCCCACAGCACAGAATCAAGAAGGTGCCTTCTTGCGTCAGGGAGGTCAGGAACGTAGCTGTCAAGCACCCCCATTTCATAAGCTACGGTGATAAGCTCAACACTCCTGATGACCTTGATATGCTTCACGGTCTCATGGAAGCGGCGCAGCATGCCTTGGTCTGCATTTACCTGAGTATGCAGCTTATGGGAAAGGATGTACTGCAGACGCAGTGGATTCTCTATTAGTAGCCTTGTCGTACGCTCGTCAACGACAATGGCATCAGCCTGGTGCAGGATGCTTGCTGCAACTGTTGTGATCTCGCCGTAATCCACAAGATGGATGGGGTTGCCTTTTGCTGAGAAACTCCTATTAGCAAGATTAAGAAGCTCATCGCCAAGGCGCTCAATGCCCCCCCCAGAAAGGATTGCAAGCGTCCCGTCTTTGATCTGCCGCATCACCTGCAGCGCCTCAAACTTGAAACGCTTGGAAAGGAGTGGTGCATCAACAATCTCTTTCTTGACCCCTTCGGTGATGCAGAACTTCCCCCTGTACTCTTTCTCTAAGGGATTCAGCACCCACAGCAGGTTGTTCAGCGCAAGAGAGATAATGGGCCCTGCATCAAAGATGATGGTGTTCATGCAAGCCATCTGACGGCATAAAATATAAAAAGGTTACACTTATGCCGGTATATCTATGGCCAATATCCTCCTTATTGGCAATGCGGCGCGCGAGCACGTGATTGCTGAGACCATCCTTCGTTCTCCACAAAAACCAAAGCTTTATGCCTACATGGCAGCAAAAAATCCTGGCATTGCTGGGCTTGCGGCTGCCGCAGAAATAGGCCCCTACAGCGATAGGGAAGGGATCAAGGCATTTGCCATGAAGCATAACATTGATTTGGCAGTAGTAGGCTCTGAAGCGCCAATTGCTGAGGGAGTGGTTGATGCTCTCAAAGAGGTAGGCATAGTCTCAGCCTCACCCACGAAAGCAATGGCGCGGCTTGAGACCTCAAAAGGATTCACACGCTCCCTCATGCAGAAATATGGAATTGCTGGCCTTCCAAAATTTCGTATCTGCTCAACAATGGACGAAGCACAGGAGTTTGCAGGCGGGCTTGCAGAGATTGTGGTCAAGCCTGACGGCCTCACGGGGGGCAAGGGTGTTAAGGTGCAGGGCGACCACTTTGCAACAAAAGAAGAAGGCCTCTCTTATGCTCAGGAGCTCATGCACAAAGGCGGCTCGGTATTGATAGAAGAAAAGCTTGACGGCGAGGAATTCTCTCTGCAATCATTCACCGACGGCACAACCGTTACCGATTGCCCGCCAGTTCAGGATCATAAACGTGCCTACGCTGATGACAAGGGCCCAAACACCGGAGGCATGGGCTCCTACACCACAGGCAGGCTGCTTCCTTTCATGACAGAGCAGGACCTCGTGGATGCCCACGGCATAACGGTGAAGGTAGCGCAGGCACTGAAGAAAGAGCTTGGAAAGCCCTATGTAGGCATCATGTATGGCGGCTTCATTATAACAAAGGATGGCGTCAGGCTCATTGAATACAATGCCCGCTTTGGCGATCCTGAGGCCATGAACGTCCTTCCCATCCTCAGGTCAGACATCGTTGAGCTATTCAGGAGAATGGTTGAGGGCACGCTTCATGAAATGCGGGTTGAGTTTGACCCCGCCCCGACGGTCTGTAAATATGCAGTGCCAAAAGGCTACCCTGAGCACCCTGTCAAAGGAGAAGCCGTTGACGTCTCAGCAGTGCCAAAAGACGCAATGCTCTACTATGCATCTGTAGCAGAGAACAACAGAAAGCTCATCATGAGCGCATCACGTGCGATTGCAGTTGTTGGAATAGGAAGGACAATAGAGGAGGCAGAGCGGCTGGCGCAAATTGCAGTAGAGAGCATCCGCGGGCCCATTGCCTTTCGAAAGGATATCGGAACAAAGAAGTTGCTGCAGAAAAGAATTGAGCATATGGCAGCAGTAAAGAGGCGCTAACGGCATGTATCCTGCAGTGAACCCCGTGAAGGACCCTCTTAGAAAAGAGGCTATCAAAAAGCGCCGCTGCATCCCGGAAAGTGAGCGAAAAACTCTCACCGAAGAGGTGATGAAAAGGCTGCTTTCACTTGAAGAGGTTAGAAGAGCAAAGCGCCTCTCCTGTTACGTCTCCTTCCGCTCTGAGGTTGGGACGCATGAGCTGGTAAAGGAATTGCTCAGGCAGGGCAAGGAAGTCAGTGTCCCGATTATCCATGGGGGCAGGCTTATCCTCTCATCCATCGGAAGCTTTGATGACCTTGACGATGCAAGCGATGACGGCATCCTTGAGCCTTCAGTCATACGCAAGGTGGAGGTTGATGACCTTGACCTTGTCATCGTGCCCGGCGTCGCATTTGACCGCATGGGAGACCGCATGGGCTTTGGCAAGGGCTATTATGACAAGCTTTTATTCAGGTATCCTGGGAAAAAGATAGCCCTTGCATTCTCAGAGCAACTCATGGCATATGTCCCCACTGAGCCACATGACATTATCATGGACATCGTTGTCACAGACAAGGAGATCATCAGGTTAAACAGTTAACGTTTTATGCTGAGCCAGATGCTCATTCTTCATGCCGCTTATCGAGTCATTTTCAGGGATACGGGGGATATACGGTGAATCACTCACTCAAGAGGTTGCGCAGCATTATGCAAGAGCATACCGCTCATTTCTTATTGATAAGACAAGCAAGAAAAAGCTGAGTATCGTCCTCGCCATGGACACAAGACCCTCTTCAAAAGAGATTCACGATGCTATGGCCTCATATTTTGAGGAGGCCTATGACCTCACCTGCCTTCCCACCCCTATAGCAGAGAACTCGGTGAGGGAATACCATGCAGACGGCGGCATCATCATCACCGCCTCCCACAACCCCCCAGCATACAACGGCTTCAAGTTCCTCGATGCTGATGGTGCGGTCCTCAGGCCCCATGACGCGCAGCGAGTCATCTCTCTCTATCACTTCCCCGAAAAAGAAACAAGTGTGAATAATGGCAACAGGAGTATTGACAAGCACAAAGAAGGCATAGCCCTCTACGTAAAGTTCATTACCAAAATCATGGGCAACAAGGCATTACAAATGATACGCAATGCCCATCCCAAGCTGCTCCTCGACCCGAATGGCGGCGCAGGAATAGTTTACCATGAAGTCCTCAGGGAGCTTGAGATACCTGCGGATGTTATCAATAGCACGCTTGGGAAGTTTGCGAGGGAGATTGAGCCAACGGCATCCTCTCTCCATGGTCTTAAGGCAAGCATAAGCAGAGGTGGCTATGCTATTGCAGCAGGCTTTGACTGCGATGCTGACCGCGTTGAGCTGGCCACAAGGGAAGGCATCATCTCAGGAAACTACGTCCTTGCCCTTGTTGTTGATGCAGTTCTCTCATCCCTTCCCAACGCAAAAGCAGAGAGAGTCATAGTCAATGACGCAACATCGCGGGTGGTGCATGAGATTGTAGCCCGATTTGGCGCAAAGGTGAAGGAAGTCCCTGTCGGAGAGATATATGTTGTTGATGCCATGAAGAAGGAACAGGCAAAAGTCGGCGGTGAAGGCTCATCCGGCGGAAGCATTGTGGCTCCATCAACATGCAGGGACGGCCTCCTCAGCCTGCTCTTTGTGCTGAAGCTTGCAGCAGAAAGAAAGATGCCAGTGCAGGACATCATTGGCTCCTACCCAAAGTACCACACCGTAAGAAAGGACATCCCAGCTAAGGGCTTCTTAAAAAAAAGGCAGCGTATCAGAGAATACTACTCAAGAAAAGGATATCAGGTGACGGAAGGTGACAGCATCAAGATAGTGGTAGATGATGCCACCTTTGTCTGGTTCAGGCAGTCAAAGACAGAAGCAGGCCTTCTCAGGATTATCATTGACACTAAAGAGCAGCACAGGATAAAACTGCTTCTTGATGAGGCACAGAGGCTTGTCGGCAAAATATAAAAGCTGCCATGCACTCGCTATTTCTTATGAGCCTTGGAAATTACGTAAGGAAAGCTTTGTTTGGCCTAACTATGCTTACGATAAGCTGTAGCAATGGCCATGAAATAACGCCAACACAGGCAGAGATACATGTAACTAAGCATAACGTGTATGTCTGCCAGCATGCGCTGGCAGCAGAAAGTCTCATGGAAGCCACAAAGGGCGTGCCCTTCTCTGGTATTGGCGCAGGCTTGTATTACATCGGAACAGATAATCCCAAGGAGGTGGCGCGTTTTGCTGTTGCCTCTTCTCCAGATGTGAGTAGTTTACCACTTGAAGAGCTGATGCTGTTTGGACCCTACCCTAAACAGCCTGCGTCATGGAAATATCTTGGCATTGAAGATCCTAACTATGCCGGCCACCCTCCCTTCTTCATAGAAATAAGGGTACTGTCTTACCCTATCAACGAAAAGCAAGTTAAGTATGCGACCATTACTGGATTCTATAGTTCAGGCAATGAGCCGCTGGCGAACAACTGCTCTGAAAAGTTCATAACACATCAGATCATGCTTTAGAAATGAGTGCGGGCGTAGAGAGCACTTGGGGTTGAAAGGGGTCACTCATCAGCATTTTTATCAATCTCCAGTGATGAAAGAAAAACAAAGGCTCGGATGAGAGAAAGCCGTCGGTAATGCCGTTTTTTGGAATGATACCCTGCACCCTACAGAGGCGCGGGCCGGATGCATAATGGTGAAGGCGCACCACAGCAACGGGGTTTACTGCATACTTTTCTGCAAAACACTTTTATACCGTCTTAAGATGACACAGCAAAATGAAGACCGTCATGGCGTTCGGCGCCTTTGACATTGTCCATCCTGGCCACCTCTATTACCTTAAAGAGGCAAGAAAGCATGGAGATACCCTCATAGTAGTCGTTGCCAGAGACGAGACCATCAAAAAAGCCAAGGGCACTGAGCCAAAATTCCACCAGCAGGACCGTCTGGAGTTCATGCGCCAGCTTCGGCTGGTGGACAAAGCAGTGCTTGGCAATCCTGAGGACTACCTGAAAGTAATTGAAGAGCACAAGCCTGATATTCTCTGCCTTGGCTATGACCAGAGGGCGATGACTGATGATCTGAATGCAAAACTGGCAAAGCGCGGCCTGCACCCTGGGATTATACGCATTGCACCATACAAGCAGGACATCTACAAGAGCGGCAAGCTTAAGGAGCGGCTATGACGCGTGGCCTCTTCATCGGAAGGTTTCAGCCCTTCCACAACGGACACCTGAAAGACGTCAGGGATGCACTTAGGGAGGTGGGTGAGCTTGTCATTGGCATTGGCTCTTCAAACGAGTCGCGCACAAAAGAGAATCCCTTCACCGCAGCAGAGCGTAAGGAGATGATAGCACAGACGCTGCGGCAGCAGGGCATCCCGATGATATCTATCTATAACGTGCCTGACATCGGCGATGACGCTTTGTGGGTAGCTCATGTGATAGGGATAGTGGGGGACATTGATAGGGTTTATACCGGGAATCAGCACACAAGAGTTCTCTTTGAAGAGAAGGGCATTGCAGTAAAACAGGTGGACTTTTTGAAGGGCGTTGAGGGAACAATAGTGCGGGATGCCATAGCTGATAAAAGGCCATGGAAGCACCTTGTTCCAAAAGGGACGCTCGGAGTCATGCAGAGAATTGGCGGTGAAGCCATAATCCACAATAGTTTATCCTAAAAGCTAAGTGCTGGCGAAACATTTAAGAGAGCTTTTCTGATTCTCATTGCGTAGGTGCCGACGTCGCATAATCCGGTATTGCGGCGGTCTCGAAAACCGCTTTCCGAAAGGATATCCCGGTTCAAATCCGGGCGTCGGCGTAGCCTTTTCCCGTCTTTGAACCTGCGGTTCATGCACAGAAATGCCAGCGCATTTCTGGCACAACGCTCGGCTTGCGCCTCGGTTGAATCCGGGCGTCGGCGTAGCCTTTTCCCGTCTTTGAACCTGCGGTTCATGCACAGAAATGCCAGCGCATTTCTGGCACAACGCTCGGCTTGCGCCTCGGTTGAATCCGGGCGTCGGCGTTGCCTTTTCCCGTCTTTGAACCTGCGGTTCACGCACAGAAATGCCAGCGCATTTCTGGCACAACGCTCGGCTTGCGCCTCGGTTGAATCCGGGCGTCGGCGTTGCCTTTTCGCGTCGGTGCCTGTTCCCTCTGATATTCCAATGCGACTTTTGTGGACACAAAGCCTTTTAAGGGCCTGGCCGTACGAATAAATAAGAAAGCACGATGATTTATGAGCCAAGAGAAGACACCTTCCTGATAGCAAAAGAGGTGGAGAAGCACGCAAAAGGAGAAGTCCTTGACATGGGAACAGGCTCAGGCTACCTTGCTGGGACTGCCGCAAAACTTGCTGCTGTAACAAAGGTAATCGGTGTTGACATCTCTGATGAGGCAATTGACTACTGTAAGGAGCACATCAGCAGCGAAAAAGCTAGATTCCTTCAGTCTGACCTTTTTTCTGTTTTTTTTAGCAAAGGAAGGCACACCTTTGATACCATCATCTTCAACCCCCCCTATCTTCCGGATGACCAAGGTGTGAAAGATGCGGCGATTGACGGAGGGAAGAAAGGTCATGAGGTGATCGAGCGCTTCCTTCGCGATTCAAAAATATACTTGGCTGATGGCGGCATCATTCTTCTCCTCTTCTCATCACTCACTGGTAGGGCGGATGTAGAGCGCGTCATTTCCGAGAACCTGCTTGAGGGTGAGGAGCTTGCAAGGGAAAAGCACAGCTTTGAGGAACTCTACGTCTATCGCATCACAAAATCAAACGTCCTTGCTAAACTTCACAGGAATCAGGTATCAGGGATATGGTATGTGACAAAAGGGAAGCGGGGCCTCATCCTGCAGGCCAGATACAACGGGACAAAGGTAGCAATAAAAGCGGCAAACCCAAAGTCCAAAGCTGTCGGGAGGATAGCAAATGAGGCGAATTTCCTGAAAATTCTCAACGCAAAAGGCATCGGCCCAAGGCTGATTGCCGCAGACAGTGAGGGCGATTATCTGGTTATGGAGTTCGTAGAGGGAGTTCCATTTGAATCATTCCTTGAGAAGGCAGGAAGAAAAGACAACAGGAAGATAAAAGGCATTATTGCTGATATCTTCACTCAAATGCTGGCAATAGATGCAGAGAGCATATCAAAGGAGGAGATGCATCACCCTCATAAGCACATTATCATCACAAAAGGGAATAAGCCAGTGCTGCTTGACTTTGAGCGATGCCACAAGACAGAAAGGCCAAGCAACGTGACGCAGTGCTGCCAGTATATCATCTCACTAGAGAAAAGGCTAACGGAGAAAGGCATCATCATACATAAAGAGAGGATTATAATATTGGCAAAAGCATACAGGAATCATCCAGATAAAAAAATAGTTGATGAGATTCTTTCGGGGATACAATGCCATTGACTCATTTCCAAAAAAAGGTATATAGCCTCACAAAAAAGATACCAAAAGGCAAAATCACAACCTACGCTGAGATAGCAAAAGCTTTAGGCATACGTTCTGCTCAGGCTGTCGGCACAGCTTTGAAGCGCAATCCCTTTGCTCCTGGCGTGCCCTGCCATAGAGTGGTCAGATCAGACGGAAGGATAGGCGGGTATGCAGGAAAGATGGATAACCCCAAAAAGGCTCAACTGCTTAGGGAGGAGGGTGTCGGTATAAAAGATGGGAATGTGGAGGATTTTGAGAAAAAGCTGAAGAGGTTGTGCTGAGTGCTATTTCCTCCTTTTCTTCTTGGTCTTCTTGATATCTTTCTCTAATTTCAACTTGTCAAGAAGCTCCTTGTAGCGATTCCTGATGGTAACTTCAGTAACGCCTGCAACATCAGCTACCTCCCGCTGCGTCCTCTTTTCACCGTGCATCAGCGCGGACACATACAAAGCGGCAGCAGCAATGCCTGTAGGGCCTCTTCCTGAAGTCAATTCAGCCTTCTGCGCCTTCTCAAGGATTTCGATAGACTTTGACTGGGTCTCAGCAGCAAGCTTGAGAGCTGAAGCGAAGCGAGCGATATAGTCAGCTGGGTTAGAGGGCAGGATAGTGATTCCTAATTCACGAGTGACGAACCTGTATGTCCTTCCAATCTCCTTCTTTTCAATCTGTGACGCTTCAGAAAGCTCGTCAAGCGTTCGCGGAACCTCATGCCTTCTGCAGGCTGCATACAATGCTCCGGCAACAACAGATTCCATGCTCCTGCCCCTGACAAGCCCGCGCTGCACAGCCAAGGTATAAATTCTTGCAGACTCCTCCTCAACTGAGCGTGGCAACTTAAGAGATGAAGAAACGCGTTTGAGTTCAGCAAGAGCAAGCTTAAGGTTCCTCTCGATTGCAGTAGAAATCCTGTACTGCCACTTGCGAAGCCTGAAGAATTTATTCCTGTCCCGCCCGCCTAGCCTAAAAATGTCTCCCTTCTGGCCAACTTCAGTTCCCAAGCCCTGGTCGAACTGGGTATAGGTCATCGGAGCACCAGTTCTGCGCTTCTTGTCGGCTTCTGTTGAGTCAAATTCCCGCCACTCCTGCGAGAAGTCAACCATCTTGTCTTCAATGACAAGACCGCAATCTTTGCACACTATCTCGCCTTTGTCCCTGTTCCAAGAAAGATTGATGCTCCCGCACTCGGGACACCTTTTGAGCATTTCAGCCATGGCCATCACCTGTGTCATTTGTACCGGTCATCCCTGCATCAGTAATGCAGTGACAGCGATGACGCGATTCCCTAACCCGCATATAACTGCTCATAGAACCATAAGCAAGCGTGTAAACCCCCCAAGTCCCTTTGATAAAGGAAATAAATTTATATATAGGGCAGAACAAGTTCTATTTAAATCTTTCGGATTTCAAAGACGATTTAAGTCTTTCTCCGTTTCATCACTTTACGCTTTCTAGGAAAACAGACGGCAGGTTTTTTTATGATGTTATTATGTGTATTAAGTACAAAAGATATATATAAAATGAGTGGTTTTCCGCAAAAGGCATCAGGGCCCGTAGTCTAGTGGCTATGACGTTGCCTCGACATGGCAAAGGTCAAGGGTTCAAGTCCCTTCGGGCCCACCATCCTTTAAATCTGCTGCCCTATCTTTAATTCTGATGGCTTTGTGGGATAACGGGGCAGGCTCGTGGGAAGCTGGCATTCCCAAAAAGCTCATTAGAGAAAAGGTGACTTCCTTCTTTTCGTTTCGGGCCATCATCTCATTGCACTTTCC
>DUKR01000013.1:11926-14047 GCA_013329175.1 Candidatus Woesearchaeota archaeon | reverse complement strand
TGAGCTTTTAGGGAATGCTTTTTGGGGGGAATGATGCCATTAGCACGCTACAAAGAGGCGGGCAACTTCATAAAGGTGAAGTACTACTATGCAGGTATTTATGCCTATTGATGGGCAGTTTTGGCCCATGCGACAGTATGTAGTAAGCTCCGTCGCTTTTGCCGACAGATACCTTTTTATTCCAATGGCTTGTGCAAAGCCCCATCGCCATGAAACTCAAAGCTGACCTGCATGCCCATTGCTCAGATGACCCGATGGATTTCATCACCTATACTGCTGACGAGCTGTTTGCCATGGCATCGTCATTTGGCTACAACGTGATGGCGATAACCCTCCATGAGAAATGGTACGATCCTGATATTTACAGGGAGAAGGCAAGGCAGTACGGCATCACCCTCATCCCTGGCGTAGAACTGAGGATAGAAGGCAGCGACGTGCTTGCCTATAACATCACCAAGGTAGAATCAGTGAGCATAGGGAAGCTTGCAGACATTGCTAAGATTCGCAGGGATGATACGCTTATCATCGCGCCGCATCCGTACGTGCCTTTCGTAAACTCACTTGGCAGGAAGCTTGATTCCTACCATCATCTCTTTGATGCTATCGAAGTGACCTCCATCCATAGCTCATTGCTTTCTTACTGGAACGATCTTGCGCGAAAGAGGGCAGCAGCGTACAAGCTTCCGCTAGTAGGCAACGGTGACATCCATGAGCTGTGGCAGCTTGAGCATACCTATTCCCTCATAACAGCTGAGAAAGATGCTGCATCTGTGATACAGGCGATAAAGAATGGGAAAGTGGAGGTTGTGTCAAGGCCGCTTCCTATGTTCAGGCTCCTGCTGTTTCCCGTGAGGATGATAGCTGACGTGCTCAGGCGGACGTTTCGAAAGTTCTGACACCGCGCAGGGTTATCAGCGTGCCTATTCAGGCTTTCCTCACAAAGCTCAAAAAACCCGTATGCCAGAGGCCTACGGTCTTAGGCCGTACTCTCCTATCTTTGACCTCCCACTCCCTCTGGATGACCTCAATAGTCTTCAGATGGACAAAAGATTCATTGTCGTGGACTGCGTTGACAAAATCATGGAATTGGGGAACAGTTGGGGAATAGGAGACCATAAAGCCGCCTCTTTTTAATGCAGCCTTTGCAGGCTCAATCGCTTTCCATGGCTCTGGAAGGTCAAGGGTGATAAGGTCAACATCCTGCTGGTCAATGCCGTCGTAGATGGACTTGCTTACGAGGGTGATGTTATTGAGGCTGAGGAACTCTATGTTTTTTTGCACTATGTTTGCAAAGTCTTCCCTGATTTCATAGGTGAATACCTCTTTTGCGATGTGGGCAAGGTAGCAGCACAGCGCTCCTGAGCCAGCCCCTGCATCAACAATTCTTGACTCTTTGTTGATGCCTGTTTCGGCAATTATTGCTGCTATATCCTTGAGTTGGATTATCTGTGCTCCTCTTCGTATCCTCTGGTAATGGTCAATGAACTGTGGTTCAATTATAGCGTATTCTTCCCCCGTGTTGGTCGCTGCCCTCTCTTTTGTGAGGTCTTCTTTCCTGATGAAGCCGTGCTTGAAGTGGAAGTCTTTTTCGGAATCCTTGATGTAATTCTGCTCAGCCGCTTTGTTGATGATGAGTTTTGCCATGCTAAGGAGCAGAGGTGCTGAAACATTTATAAAATGATGTCTAAACCAGATTGCCATGCGCCTGTAGCTCAGCCTGGATAGAGCGACAGCCTTCTACTGCTCATTGCGGGCTGAAGAGAGCTGAAGGTCGGGGGTTCAAATCCTCCCAGGCGCATAGTTTTTTACACGCTCGGGACGGGAAAAGAGTTAGAACATAATGCAGATAATGAAAAAGTGTAGAGATCGTAACACTTCACTCACCCGAAGGCTTCATCTGGGAAGAACGGGGCAGGTTAGTGGAAAGCTGGCATTCCATTCCCAAAAGCTCATTCAAAAAAGGCATTAGCCATGCCTTCCATCGTTTCCACAGCCAATGCGTAACTTCCTTCTTTTCGTTTCAGGCAATCCCCTCATTGCACTTTCCCAGGAGGAGGGAAAAATAAAGGGATGAGATGAGAAAGAAGCTGTCGGCAATGATCTTTTAGGGAATGCATTTTT
>DUKR01000013.1:621-11773 GCA_013329175.1 Candidatus Woesearchaeota archaeon | reverse complement strand
TTCGTACATTTGCATTGAAGGCAGGGCAGGCTTCATCAGGCAGCCTTCATAATGGTGAAGTGCTAGCATAAACAGCAAGAATCAAAGCAGAAAAAGGGCTATCTCCTTCTCTTTCCCAGAAGAAGCCCGGCAAGAGTGCCGACACCAACGGCAATGCCCAGAGCCTTGAAAGGATGCTTCTTTATCCACGCTTCGGCATCCTCTTTCTTTTTCTTTGCCAGAAACTTCGCCTTTTCGATGCCTTCCTTGACGTCCTCAGAAAGAATCTTGCGCAAGTCATTCTTTTTGGCTTTTTCTTCTGCCATTGGGCACCACCAAAAGCTATAGGGAAAGCGCCCTATAAAAAAGTATTGACAAAAAAGCAATTCACTGCAATCTTGCAGGCATCACCGTCATCGCCTGGAAATCAGAGAGGCTCTCCCGCTTCCTGATAAGATCAGCGACAGCCCCATGCACCAGAACCTCAGCAGGCATCTCCCTTGTATTGTAGTTACTTCCCATGGAGAAGCCGTATGCCCCTGCGTTGAAGATGGCAAGCAGGTCGCCATGCCCTATCCTTGGCAGCTCCCTGTCCTTTGCAAGCTGGTCAGTATTCTCGCAGACAGGCCCTACAACATTCACCTTTTCACCATCTCTAAAAGCAAGCTTGCCGTCAACCACGATGTGGTGATAGGCATCATACAAAGCGGGCCGAAGCAGGCAGTGCATTCCTGCATCAACACCAACAAACCTCTTCTGTGCCTGCTTTATTGAGTGCACTCTGGTAAGCAGAAATCCTGCCTCGCACACGATGTACCTCCCAGGCTCAATCATAAGATGGGGATTTCCCAGTTCAAGCTCAGGTACCAAGCGCGAGAACGCCTCAGCTACGCCTCTTGCTGCAGCCTCAAGCTCAAGATCCTTCTCCCCTGGCCTGTACGTTACGCCAAGCCCACCCCCCACATCAATCACCTCAAAGGTGATGCCAAGCTTTTTTCTGATGGCTCCTGCTATCATCAGCAATTTTTCAGTGGCAGCAGCAAAATAGGCGGAATCCAGCACGCATGACCCTGTCATCATGTGGATGCCAAAGCGCCGTGCTCCAGCCTCCTTGGCTATGCCGTAGGCTTCAACGGCCTTATCCTCGAGGATGCCGAACTTTGCATCGGCCCCTGCAAATACCAGCCCCTTGATGTCTCCTGCAGCAATCATGGGGTTGATGCGAAAGCTGACAAAATCAGGAACGCCAAGCTTTTTCAGCCGCTCAATCTGGTCAAGGTCATCAAGGTTCATCAGCACTCCCTTGTCTAGGCCAAATTGCAGCTCCTCATTTCTGTGGTTGTTGCCTGAGTAGATGATATCGGATGGATGTGCTCCTGCTGCAAGGCTAAGTTCAATCTCATGAGGGCCCGATGCGTCAAACCCAAATCCCTCAGAGCGAATCACCCTCAGGAGCGCAGGATTATTGTTCGCTTTGATGGCGTACCTTGGAAGAAATCGCGGATAATGCTTTGAGAACGCGCCAATGATGTCCCTGCAACGCTTCCTGATATGGCTCTCGCTATACACGTACAGGGGAGTTTTGAATTCCTTAGCCAGCATATCAACTGCAACGTCCTCGATGAACAGCTTTCCCTTCCTGTCTGACAGCGGATACTGGATAGTAAACATGGCTTACTCCTCTCCCTGATATTCTCCAGCCAATGCCCAGTTCTCCTTGGGTACTTCAGTAACGACAATGGTGATGTGCTCCTTTGCTACACCCATGTCAGTGAATACTTTTGTTATTCCCTCAATCATCTGCTTCTTCTTCTCAGCTGGTTTTGGCCATGTGTCTATCTTTATGACAGGCATGTGTAATCACCCCTTCTTAGAGAAAGGGGAGTGCTTTATAAGTTTGTTGGGGGATAGGAAGGGATTAAGCTTAGAGGGGAGGAATCACCAGGGCATTCCACCCAAAGCTCATTCTCTGAAAAGGCATGAGCACTCATCTCATCACTTCCACAGTCAATGTGTAACTTCCTTTTTTTCATTTCAGGCAATCATCTCATTGCACTTTCCGACGGGAGAAATGAAGAAAGAAAAGAAGAAAAAGAGTGAAGAAAAAAAGGGCGAAAACAAAAAAGGCTCGGGACTTCGCTTGCTGGCAAGGGCATGTGTTACAGCCATCGCCTCAGTATTAGAGCGCTGCGCAGGTGAGCATTAAGGGGGAGTGCCAGCCAATGCAGGCTATCACGGCCTCACGAAATCAACGCAATTCTCCATAACTAGGCCATCCATCATTTTTCATAATGGACTATAGTTGTATAGGAAGGCCCTTTGGGAGTCAGCACTGACTTCTTCAATGAAAATGAGCGCAGGAAAAATGTGATGGGGTTGATAGCAATCGCATCAAGCACTGCAAGGAGCCTCTTTTTATCAGTAAGGCGTTTCACCCTAGCTAGGGTGATATGGCTCATGAACCGCTGCTCAGGAGCAAAGAGCCCGTCGAGGCTGGCATCAACCCTTCTCTGTAGCTCCATGACTGGATCGCCAGCTAGGTAAAGCCATATGATGCGCACATGATGGGGAGAGAACACGCCGGCGCTTGCAAGGGTGCAAGAACCCCTTGGGATCACCACTTCCATCAGACGCCCTTTCACCCCCTCTATTGTCTCCTCAGGTATCTCACCAAGGAACTTGAGGGTGAGATGAATGCTCTCTGAAGCAGTGAAGTTTCCCTCAAGCAGTGCCTGCTTTCGCAGGATTGACTGGATTCTCACAGCTTCTGCCAGTGCTTCCTGCGGAATCTCAAGCGCGATGAAGCAGCGCTGCAGAGCCATTGCTGCCTACTTCCCTCCCTTTACTGCCTTGAGGATGCCCTCAATCATCCCAGAAGTGACCTCAGGTTCGGAATTGCCAAATTCACTGCACACGACTGCGGGAGTATAGAGTGGCCTTTTCATGTCCTTGACCATCTGGAGGGATGCCATGTCGCTGATTCCAATCTTTCCCACATACAACTGCCTGATGTCGTGCTTCTTTGCGAAAGCATAGACTCTTAAAAAGCCCCTCAGGTAGACGGCATCCCTTGTGAATGCGCCTTTCTGTGAGGTATCAGCTAAGCCGCGCTTGGCCCTGACAGCCAGTTTCCATGCAGTCTGCTCCCTGAAATGCCTTGAAAGCAGCTTGTAGGTCGTCACAAAATCCGTATGCCTGGCATAATGGATGGCAAGGACTCGTCCAGCGTAGTTGCGCAAAATGGAGGTGCTCATGACACCTGAAAGGAACTCATGGTACGCAGCAAGACCCTCCTCAGTCTCAAGATAGCCAGCAAGCCCGTGCCTGAACAGGCGCAACGGCTGTATGCTTCCGTTTTCTGCACGTAGCGCGTGGGTTCCCAGCTCATGGATGATGAGCCTGTTGACGTATTTTTTCGAGAAGCGCTCTCTCTTGCGCAGCTCAAGAACCCGAGTTCCTGATATCGTTGCGGCACTGGTGACCATGTCCCTGTTGACAATCTTCCATTTGAATCCAAGTAGTGTGAGGGCGTGCCTGATAGCCTTTACCGCCTCAGCCTTGGGTATCTTTCCCTGGCCCCTTGATATCGGAAGTTTGACAATCTCGCTGGCTATTGCTATAATATGCTCATCTGGAGGTGGATAAAGAACTTCGCAGAGTTTCGGGTACTTTGCCTTACCAATCGCCTGCATCATTGCAATGCGCCTTATCAGCCGTCTTTTCTTGTGCTCAAGAATATCTCCCAGAATGCCTTCATCCTTGAGAGGAAGCTCAATGAGCGCTCCTTGCAGCGCTTCAAGCGAGGGCTTTGGCTTCTCATACCTGAAGGAAGGATTCTTTTTTTCAGTCCTGAACTTCCGGTAGGCAGTTCGCATGTTCGTCGGGTTTGCCGAGGGAAATGGCGAGTCGCTGAGGATATAATCAATCAGCAGGTCTACCCGTCTGGCGCGTTGTGAGAGCATGCTGGTTGTTGCTTAAGCGTGATATTTAAAGGTTTACTGAAGGAGGGGCTTCATCCAAAAAATCCCTTTTGACTTCGCAATCCATTCAGCGGGATTTCGTCCCTTGGTCAACTCAAGCTACGCTTTCGCTGGATTGCTTCGTTCTACCGTTTTCTTTATTTTTTGGATGAAGCTTTTACATCCGCACAATTTATAAAGTGGGGCTTCACGATAGTGAAGAATGAAGCCATTGGAGGGCATGAGGCAGTATGCGCCTGTCACGCTAAGGCTTGGCATGAGCTTTGTCTTTTTGTGGTTCGGGCTTAATCAGTTCTTTAACCCTGCAGCATTCTTAGGGTACCTGCCGCCTGCTATATTTGAGAGCAGTTTTGCTCATGCTGCAGTCATTGCTAACGGAATCTTTGAGGTTGTCTTCGGGCTGCTTCTTGCCCTTGGCCTATATACAAGGATTACGGCAGCAATACTGGCACTTCATCTTCTCGTGATAACAATAGAGCTAGGGTATAATGACATTGCTATACGTGATATTGGGCTTACGACTGCAACAATTGCAATAGCACTGGGAGGTGCTGATATATGGTGTCTGGAAACGAGGTTAAAGCAGAAAAAAGCAAAAAAGGGCTGATGAGAAAGGCAGCAGCGGCGCTGCTTAACGCATTTGTACTTTGCATGGCACTGTCACTTCTGATTGCTGGCTGCGCGGTGCAGCCTGCTGGAAATACTGTCCCTGCACAGGGCACGCCATCAGACATAGTGGATGCCTCAATTGAATCGCAACAGCAGGCAGATGATGACACGGCCCCTGAAGGCAGCGGTAAACTGCCAGTAAAGCAGGTTGCTCTCGACGTTGCTGACAAAAAGCCAGCTCAGGTTGAGGTGCAGGAGTCACTGGAGAAGGCCATAGCTGACGGGACATACACTGAAGATGTCACCTATAACTATCACAGCGGTTCAGAGAAAATCACTATCAGCGTTACGGTTGCGGATGACATCATCACCGATGCTTCAATAACAGGCAACAACCCACATAAGGTTTCAGCCAATTACATCAATGGAGTGAACAATGCACTGCCTGACTTGGTCGTTGGCAGGAAGATTGACGAGCTTAACATCCCAAAACAGGTTGCAGGAAGCTCGCTAACAACAGGGGCACTCAAGCAGCACATCGCTGATTTGATTATTCGGCATTAAGCAAGGGAAATGCAGGAAACTTTTGAAGCATTAGGGACAGAGATAAAGATTAAGCTCCCTTCAGCAAAGAAGGAAGCACTTGCCGCCTGCCATACTGAGATTGAGCGCATTGAGAAGGCATACTCACGGTTTCGGGATGGCTCTGAACTCTCACGGGCTAATGCAAGGCTTAACCGCTGGCAGCCTATCTCAACAGAATTTCTCTTCCTGCTTGAAAAGGCGCTTGCGTTGAACAGGGAGACCAATGGCGCTTTTGACGTCACCATCAAAAATGACCTTGAGAGGCTCGGCTATGATGCCAGTTATTCCTTTACTCCAAAAGTCGAGAAAAAGAAGCATTTGCTGAAGAAGGCGATGGAACGCTTCACGCTTCCTATCAGGATAGATAGCGCAAAAAGTCAGGTCTATCTGAAAAAGCAGGTGGATTTCGGAGGCTTTGGCAAAGGATTTGCGCTTGACAGGGTGGCTGGATTGCTTGAGAGCAAAGGAGTTCGGCATTATTACCTCAATGCTGGGGGGGATATTCTAGCAAAAAAGGGTGAAGGGCTCAAGCCATGGATTATTATTCTTGAGCATCCGGTTGATGCCTCCAGAGCCATTGGAACAATACAGCTTGACGGGAAAGCGATAACCTGTTCATCACCTAACAGGAGGAGATGGGGAAAGCATCATCATCTCCTCAATGCAAAAACAAGGCTTCCGGCAAACGAGCTGAAATGCTCCTTTGTGTTGGCGGGGAAGGGCATTGATGCGGATGCCTATGCAACAGCACTTTGCACTTCAACTTTTGTTGAGAGCATTGCCCTTTCCAAAAGGCTGCCTATTGAGGCACTTCTTGTCTCTATTGAAGGGAAGATGTACAAAAGCGAGGGGTTTAAAGCCTCTCTTTTCACTTAGGAAAGCAGAACCGGATTTACATGCTGATGAGCACGATGCCTGTTACCAGCATCAAAACAGCTGCCAGCTGATTCTTGCTCAGCTTTTCTTTATGCACCAATTTCGCATACCCTAAAGCAACTACCGGGCTTGCAAACGCCAGTGCTGAGACAATGCTGACCTTTTCATAAAGAATCCCTACAGCATAAGCAGCAAGGGCGATCGCTCCAAGTACAGCAACAAGGATGACCTTTGCAAGGATGCTCCTTTCAGCAATCTTCCATGTTGCGCTAGATGACATAAGATGCAAAAGACTGCACAGAAAAATGGCAAACTCGATGAGGAGCGAGGTCAGGATGGGCCCCAAAACAGCAACGGGAATCCTGAACAGGAAAAATACAATGCCCCACATGATGCAGGTCACAAGGGCATACGGGATGCCTGAGGACAGCGTAAACAGGTGCGATGAGCGCACGTCCCGAAAGTTAATGGAGACGGCGATGATACCTGCAATGATCATAACCAGTGCAATGGTTTGCTGGGTTGTGAGGCGCTCGCTAAAAAAAAACATAGAGAACAGCACCGTAAACAGGACTGAAGCATTTGCTATCGGCGTGACGACGCCAGTCTTTCCTCTCGCAAGCGCTGCATAGAATGTCGCTAGCGGAATATATCCTGCGGCTCCTATGGCAAGCGCAATGAGGGCATAGTGAAGGGAAAAAGTGAAGGGCAGGGGCAAAACGAAAAAAGCACCGAGCAGGAGCAGGCTGACTATGCCGTTTCTGTAGCAGATAAAGGTTGTAGCGTGCAACTTCTGCGATGGAGCCTTGGCAAGGCCATCGCTTATGCCAAAAGCCAGCATCGCTATGATGCCGCAGAGGATGCCTGGGTTGAGGAACATGGCAAGGCAATGCTTGCTTTACGTTATTAAGCTTTGTTGATAATTACCTCGTGTCCTTAAATCGTTCTTGGCCTACTATTCCCTCGAGGAGGATGGAAGGCTCTGGAAACGATAGTAGGACACTAAGGGACAATTAATGTTTTCTGCTGTCATTTCACTTTTTTTTTGTACCCTCATATGTTGCCGCCTGTAGATGATACACTATCTTGCCCGCTTCCTCACTCACCTCAACCGTCCCCCCTGAAAAATTGATTGCAACAATCTCGAGGAATATCTGCCTGCCCATCTCCTTCATGTCCGTGATGTCCTCTGATGCAAATTCAATCGGGCATCTCTCCACGCATACTGCATACCTCCCCTCATTCAGCTCCGTGACAATGAGTTTGCCTCCAATCTTTTCCCCAGCATCCCGTAGCATCTCCTCAAACTGGCGCCCTTTCAGTTTCTCTACGCCGTGAAACGAAGCATACAGACTATTGATGTAGCTTCCGACTTCCCTTCCCGTCTCCCGCAGGGCATCCTCTCTGCTTCCCTTGCCAAGCTGGTGCAGAAACGAGAGTGAGAGCTTCTTTAAGAATTCCTCCTGGCTCAGATGCACTGGAATGTACCATAATTTTGCCATGCCAAGCTGGCGAAAATCAATGAGGGAACGCTCCCTGATGATGTCAAGATACTTTGAGAGGGTAATCCTGTTGATGCCAAGGCTTTTGGCTAGCTCGGTTGAAGTCACCCCCAGTGGCGAGTGCTTCACAAAATCAACAATCTTCTTTTCAATGGAGGAGTCAAACATAGTAGCAGCCACCAAAAAGGTAGTATATCATATAGCTATTCATATAGCTATTGCAGTTGTAGATTTATAAAGATTACCATTGTTGATTATCAATAGCAGAAAGATTTATATATTAGCTATGCTATTATTGATTATCAATGTGGATAGTCAATCCGCATCAGCATCAACAAATGAGGGGGTGATATTTGATGGATAAGAACATTGGCAGATATTCATTCATTGCCGGGGTCGTGATTGCAATTGTTCTGGGGCTGACTCTGCCTATCAATGATACTGTAGCAACATGGCTTACCTCCGTGCTCGTCATCATGGGATTGGTAGTCGGCTTCCTGAACATAACGCATTCGGAAACAAAAGAGTTTCTGACCCTGGCAACCATTTTGGTCGTCATAGCCTATGCCGGAGGCGTTGGCTATAATGGCATGGAAAATCGTGCGGTTGTGGGCGGATATCTCGCGGGGATATTAAACAGTATCCTTGTCTTCGTCGTCCCTGCCGCTGTAGTTGTTGCACTGAAAGAGATGTCTAATCTTGCAAAGGATTAGGCTTTTTTTTCTTTTTCTTATTCTCATTGGGAAAGCGTTAATCTCACCTTCATCAAATCTTCAGGGGTGCCAATAGGAATCCACATTGTAGCAGAAACGGCATGCACCTGTTTCTCTTTGATAATCCTTTTGACGAGATCGGTAAACTCATACTCTCCCCGCGTAGTCTTCTGAAACGTAAAGATAGCTAGGTCTGAAAACACGTACAATGCGGCATTGGCTAGCTCTGAGACGAATGCCTTTGGCTTCTCCACGGCCTTGGTGATGATGCCCTGCTTATTGACAACAAACACACCAAATCGGGAAGGGTCGGCAACCTTCTGCACTAGGATTGCATCATCAAACGCCAGGCATTTCTGGATATCCCTCCTGACATAGAGGTCATCGCCCATCATCAGGATGAATTTTTTGGTAAAGGCAGAGGCATCGTACTCTCTCACCGCAAGCAAAGCGTCCCCAGTTCCCCTCTGTTCTTTTTGGATGACGTAGGTTATCTTCATCCCCTTATAGGACGTGCCGATGTGCCCGATGATCTGCTCTCTGAGATAGCCAACGACTATGATGACTTCATCAGCAATGCCCTCAAGCTGGAGTAAGTTATGCTCAAGCAGCGTGGTGCGCTCATCGAGTTTCAGGAGAGGCTTAGGGGTATGCCTTGTCAACTCTCCCATCCTTGTCCCTAATCCGGCTGCTAGGATTATTGCTTTCATTTTTGTCTGGTTCGCCCCATCCGTAGGGTCGCATGGCGGAGCATTCCCCCAAACAGGCCATTACCGATGGGCTTCTCGGTTAGTGTCATGCGATATCAGGATGCGAGCCGACAGCACACGTAACGGTTTTCTGCTGGGTGAAAAACGCCCTAGCTTCCTCTATAGCTTAATGCATACCTTAATGTCTGACATTATTGACTTGCCTTATCTCTTTCACCCGCTCCATCACATAGGGATGCGCAAGCAGCTCTTTGACCAATGGCTGGATTGTGATGTGCTTTCTTTTGGCTGTTGCATAGATGATGCCATCACGCACAAAGGTGTTCCTGTACTTCAGCCTGAACCTTTCAGCGTGCTGGTGGAATACCAGTTCAGGCCCCCGCTTCACCTCCTCCTGCGAAAGAGGCTTTTTGTCGGCAAGGAAATACAACAGAGCATCGCCCTTGCCGTCCCAATGCCAGTTCTCTTCAATTATCATAAAGCCTGCTTCTTTGAGCTTGCTTTTTAGAAAGACAAACACCTTTACTAGCTTGCTTCCGGCGATGTCCTTCTTTCCTTTCAGCAAAGCCGCAGAGAGAGCGACAAGCTCTGCCTTCTTCCTTATAGCCTTCTGCCTTAGCTCTTCGTACACCAGCGGCTTCTCTTCAAAAAAGGACAATGATGGCTTTTTTTGGAATTTCTTGCACCCTGCAACAAACGTGCTGAAAGCTTCTGTCCCTACGGCAGTTGCTGCATTCCTTCCCTTCTGGACAGGGTCAATGATAACAAGAGGCCCTTGCCGCTTTGATGCGTTGAGCACAAACAGCGGGTCATCATCAGCATAGTGCTTCTCAGTATCAATGACCACCTGGGGCTTCCACTTTGCAGCACCAGTAATTGCGCTCCTAAATCCACGGTAATGGATAGTGAGTATCTCACAGACGTAGCCAGAGAACCCGGCAATGTATGATTCAGCGCCATACACGCAAAGGCTCTTGCAGAACTGCTTCAAGAGCCGTGCGTCATCCCGAAACTGCGGGTGCTTTGCTACCCAGGCGGCATGCAATGGCGAAACGTCGGTTATGTTTGCAGCAGCATCTGCCTCCTTGATAGCAAGAATGGGGATGACCTCAATAGAGATTCCCTCATACTCTAACTGGAAGTAGTCCCTGGAACCGTGCAGGCGCACTATCTCCTTTTTGGGAAATGCCTTTTTCAGGCATGCTTCCAGCAAGTCAGAGAGCTGTGTGCTCTTGCCCTTATAGGCAGCAACAGAATAGCAGGCGAAGATGTCAGTATCATAGTCGTCCTTAAGCCAGGTCCCCTTGGCAATCGAGCCTCCCCTGATGAGGCTTGCGCCATGCAGGGATTTCTTTGCTTTTGCTATGAAGCCGTCAATTTTTCTGTTGAGGGCTTTTTCCTCCTCATCAGTTGGCTTTATCTTTTCCAATGCTTTTGCAAGGATGTCTTTGCCCATTGCGACGGGAAGAGAGATTACGATTTTAAAAAGGCTTTGGATTACTCAGGCGTTCAGGCCAATTGGCCATACCATCCTCATTCATGAGCAGGAAAGCATGCATAAATCCCATGAAGAAATGCTCGTAATTCACTCTGCAATTTCTGGAACCCTTGCCGGGAATGCCTCAGCTACTGACGGATGTATCAGGAAAGGCTCGGCAGCATCACTAACCTCAATCTCCCTGAACTTGCGCTCTCGGAAGGGGTGGCCGTCCTCATCTCTGCCGTAGGCGGTAAGCATGACGGTATAGGCGCCTGGCTCATACGACTCAGTGCCGATAAGGCGCGCATTCACAACTGCGCCATCCTTGATGGTGTCAGCAACTGTTGAGAGAAAGCCATGGCTTGAGTCCATGAAGAACGCTCTCACACTGACGTCCTCAAGATCACTGTCTTCAAGAGTGTTGTGAAGTGAAACCGACAGGACTGCCTCTTCTCCTGTTACTATCGGCTCAAAGATATTGACTGATGTTATCGGTGACAGGAACACTGCTAATGCAATGCTCAACAGAATTCCCGCTTTTGCATCCATGCTCGCCATCCTCCAGAGTGATACCATTGTAAAATGGCACAATGCTATATAAATATTTATGGCATTAAGGTAATACTTCACAAGCCTGAAGCTTGGGAGCATTATCCCTGTCAAATGGTACCTTCAATTGTCGCGAATGCGCAGCATGAGTGTACCCAGAAACGCAAGT
>DUKR01000013.1:0-526 GCA_013329175.1 Candidatus Woesearchaeota archaeon | reverse complement strand
CATCTGCGCAAGTTTCGCTGGTCGCGAAAGCGCAGCTTGAGTCAACCCAGAGACGCTAGTCTCGCTGCGCCGAGCCTCATATGCCCTGCGGTAGAGAACATCGGAGGGGGAAGGTCGCGAATGCGAAGCATGAGTGTACCCATGGACGAGTAGTCCCGCTACTTCCCTGCCCCTTTGTGGCGTGCACTCGGCATCATTCCCTAAAAAAGGCATCCCCAAAAATCATTATATATGGCTTCTTTTGCTTCCGAACACTTTGTCATTGTCCATCCTTTATTTTGCGGCGAAATTGCTCTTGAAAATTCTGTCGTGCTCTGCATTGCCACTCATCCTTCAACCACGCAAGCAGCAGCTCGCTACACTGCGGCAATGGCCTGCTGGCCAACTGAGGCTTTTTTTTGTTTACCTCATCGGAATTTACAATGAGATGATGGCCTGAAACGAAAGGGATGAGGCTACGCATTGGCTGTGGAAGCAAAAAGGCTATAGCTATTGATTTCTATCTTATGAGCTTTTAGGAATGCCC
>DUKR01000132.1:2938-7657 GCA_013329175.1 Candidatus Woesearchaeota archaeon | reverse complement strand
TCTTCTTTTCTTTCTTCATTTTTTTCCCCTCGGAATTTTCAATGAGATGATGGCCTGAATCCAAAAGAAGAAAGTTACGCATTGGCTGTGGAGGTAAAGTAGCGAATCGCTATTGCCTTTTTTTCTGATGAGCTTTTTGGGAATGCCCCTTTTCCACGAGCCTGCCCGCCTATATCCCTCAAAGCTTGCCGATTATGGCTATCCTGATTGCTTTTCAGGCTGGTGAAGTATTACCTAAAACCGCAAGCCTTATAATTGCAGTGTAGGATTTCTTTTCGTTTCATGAACCGCAGACTAGCCTTGAATAAGGCCTTCCAGCGAGGCCACCTCCTCTCCCTGAAACATACTTTCTACCGTGCCTGGATTGAAAAATTCATCGTCGAGGAAATGAAAGGAGACCTGGGAAATCAGGGGGACATCACAACTGACCTTCTCTTCAAAAAAGACAAAAAGACAAAAGCAGTAATCATCGCAAAAGAGGAAGGCATCATTGCAGGCATAGAAGAAGTGGTCCTCCTCTACAAGAAAAACGGCCTCAGGGTAAGCTCACCCCTCAAGGATGGCGCAAGAGCCAGAAAAGGGACCAAAATCCTTGAGATACGCGGAAGCCTTAAGAGCATCTTAAGGGTTGAGCGCTCAGCCCTTGATGTCCTCCAGAGGATGTCCGGCATTGCCACCATCACCGATGCCCTTATCAGCAAAGTGAAGGGAAAAGTGGCAATCGCTCCGACAAGAAAAACACAATGGCGCTATCTGGACAAAAAGGCAGTCTTTGTTGGCGGCGGGCTTACTCACCGCCTTGCGTTATGGGATGCCATCCTCATCAAGGAGAATCATCTTGACATCATGCGGGAGCAAGGTGAAAAAATGCCTCTTGAGAAAGCTATCAAAAAGGCATCAGAAAGCCCCCATGGCAATTTCATCGAGATTGAAGTGGAGAAAAAAGAGCAGGCGCTCAAGGCAGCGGAATTATTCAGTTCAATAAGGCCAAAAAAACCCTGCCTTATCATGCTTGATAACTTTACTCCCCGCCAGATCAAAGAGACCATCAGGGAACTCAAGAAGAAGAATGCCTACCATGCGGCCCTCTTTGAGGCATCCGGCGGCATCAACCCCCAAAACATCAGCAGTTACGCTGATACAGGGGTGGATGTCATATCAATGGGCTATCTCACCCACTCCCCAACTATTCTTGATTTGACGCAGCTGATTGAGTAGCATGGAATGTATCGCCGCTGGAATTCATCAAGGAGGATTGGCAGGGCCAATAAGCTCTTCAATGACTTGTGCTGCCTCAATGCTTGTGCCTGCTGCTTACCCCACACCGACCCTGAATGTCTTGTTCGTTGTCCCTTTCTTGAGCATTGAAGTGTCAGGCTTAGCTCCTGCAAGTATCTTCTGATACGCAGTGATGATGGTGGTGGTGTCTTTTTCCAAATCCAGCAGGAAATGATTGATGCCCATGTCCATCAGATGGAGCACCCCTTCATAGGTTGCAATTGGGCGTGAATAAAGCATTTCGGTGCTGCCATTCATCTTTCTCAGGGGGAAGGCGTATCCTTTTTCGTCTGTCAATAAGCGCTCAGGACGAATGCCCTTAAAGTGCATGACAGGAATCCTGCCATGGGCGTAATAGATGCCTTTTTTTATTCTGAATTGGGAGAGCTGCTTTGCCGAAAGCTCGACTGAGAAAGTTGGCGTGATGCCCTTGTCAAGGAGCATGCTCATCGAGATGTCATTGAAGGTGTTAAGGGAGTATTTGCCGTGCCTTTCTCCACTGAATTTCAGATTGAGAAGGCCCCAGTTGCCTATGGCGATGCCGTCGGGTTTTATGTCTGCTATGCGGCTTTCAATCCTTACAATGTCGCTGTCTGAGAGAATGGCTGGGGTGTCGAGAAAAAATGCTGCTTTTTTGCAGAGGGATTTTGCCTCTTTCACATTGGAAGAGAAAACGTCATAGTAGATGGCATCAACACCGCATGCGTCAGCTTCCCTGAGGCTCTCAAGGCTATAGGCTTTTACGATAAGCCGTGGCTTGGCAAATCTGGCGTCCTCATAGTATGGAAGGGTATAGGGATGCTTTTCCCGCTTTGGCCCGCAAGCCTGCCTTGCTTTCTCTTCCATTTCCCTTCTCAGAGCCTTAAGGGTGCTTTTGGGGAGGAAGGAAGGCTTTAGCGCCAGCTTTTCTATGTGCCATTTGATGTCTTTGCTTCTGGCAAACTCTTCAGCAAGCGCTGCAATGCCAAGTGCGTGCTGTTTTGGGTGCTGGAGTGCAATTGCTGATGCAGCAGCCCAAGAGCCGTTTTTTGCCTGTACGGTGAGATTCTCTCCTGGGCTTCCTGTGGCATCAACCGTGACTTTTATTTTCGGAAGGGCAAAGATGTCTTTTCCCTTATTTTGTGAGGTAAGAAATACTTTTGCTCCCTCCCTGAATTCTTTCATGTGGAGGATTGCAGTATCGCCTTCTTTTGCCCGCTCTGCCTTTTTGCCATTGACGGTCATGCCCCGCAGGATGCCGCCTTCGAGGATGCCTGTTCCTCGCCAGAAGCCGATGCCGTCATGCAGCTCTATTGCATGCTTTAGCGTGAGCCTGCCCTTTATGACTTCGCCAAGAGAGATGCCTCGGTTCATGGGCATCCTCTCATCTATGATCTGCGGTGCTGAAAAGAAGCCAGGGGTAAAGTCGCGGTTGAAGCCCATCCTGAGGCTGTCGGTTTCCTCTTTTGTGAGTGGCCTGCTTCTGCCTTTCATTGCGTCGTCTATCTGCCTGCGGTATGCCCTTGTTGTTACAGCGACGTATTCTGGCGACTTCATGCGGCCTTCTATCTTGAGGGTGTCTATGCCGATTTTGGCAAGCTCGGCAACGTTATCTGCCATGTTGAGGTCTCGTGGAGAGATGAGATAGCCTTTGCCGTTGTATCTTTTCCTGCAGGATGAAGCGCAGACTCCCCTGTTGCCTGAGCGGGAGCCGATGAGCGATGATATCAGGCACTGACCTGAGTAGGAGACGCAGAGATGGCCGTGGACAAACATCTCCAGTTTTTGCCTGACTTTTATTCTTGTCTCTTTGATTTCTTCCCTGGTCATTTCCCGCGCAAGGACTACAAGGTCGAATTCCTGGAAATTGCTGATGCCATGCCAGTTCATGAAGCTGGCTTGGGTTGAAGCGTGCAGCTCAAGGCCAGGGAAAGCTTTTTTGATGAGCTTTGCGAATGCGACTTCCTGGATGATGGCCCCATCAGCTCCAGCAAGATATGCTTTCTCAAGGACACGGAACCACTGCCCGATCTCTTCGTTTCTCACAAGGGTGTTCAGGGTGAGATAGGCCTTAACGCCATGGAGATGGCAGAGGCCGACTGCTTCCCCTAGTTCAGTTTCTGAAAAATTGCCTGCAAGCCTGCGGGCGTTAAAGAGCTTTGGGCCAAGGAAGACTGCATCTGCGCCGTTAGCGATTGCTGCCTTTACACTGTCCATGCTTCCTGCCGGGGAAAGAAGCTCCATAGAACGAATAGGAATATGGCGGCGTATTTAAGGGTAGGGATGGCTGGTAGGGTGAATTGCGCTAGATTGCAAGCCCCTTCCTTTTAAGATAAGCCTTAGCGGCCTGCGCATCCTTACGCGCGCTTTTCAGTTGGGCATTGATGAGCATTGCCTGCTGCCTTGACCAGACTTTATCTGGATGCGCCCTCACGTATGCTGCCCAGTACCTCACCATGTTCATTCTGTCTTCAGCATTCGTCTTGCCAGGCTTAAGCTTTTCCATCTTGTAGCTCCTTCATGATGCGGCGCAATTTATTGGCATCCAGGTTTCCTTTCGCAATATCCTCAAGATGCTCTGCATCAGCCATATCTTTTTCTGAGCCAAGCACCACCCGCTTATAGGCTATCTGCCGCTCAAGCGAGGTGATGACAAGCTCTCCTCCTGAAGTCTTGACTGCAACAGTATCAGCTAGAGTTGCGCTGTCAAAAGGCTTAAGCGCAAACTTCACTTCCATATTAGGGATGGCTTCATTCTTCTTGGCAAAACGCAGTGAAAGCCCATCCGTAAGATACGGGTAGAGTTCATCAGAGTCATCGCCATTCAGGCACCAGTATCCGTTATCCAACAGCTCAGAGTAAAAGGAGATGAATGTTTTCCTGCTCATGGATTTGATAAGCACATCCACGTCCTCCGAACCTCTTGCCCTTCCCAGCAGGATTGCCACATAGCCGCTGACTAAGGCATAGGAGGTGTGCTTGCATAGGATTGCTGCAAAATCAAGCACAAAATGGTCAAGGTCATTCAGTTCTTTATCTACTGCAATAATGCTGGAATCTATAAAGCGCATAGCCTATAAGAAGAGGGCAGATTATAAAAACCTATACCTCCCCTACAATCCTTCCCTTCGCTTCAGGATTGCTGCCTGCGCAGGCGTGTAGGAAGGATGGGCACGGGGCAGCAGCGCACGGCGGAAATATCATGAGCAATTTCACCGCAGGCAGGAAAAGAGAGAACGGCAACGCCGCTTTTGGCAAAGATGGATGTCAGCAATGCCTTTTTTCTGGATTGGTATCCCTGCGCCGTTACAATCAAGGCAGGCAAGCTTCACAGGGATGAAGTGTTACGCATCAGCAAAAAGATTATAAAATACAGTATCCTGCCATCCGGAATGAAAGAAGAGGCTGTGCGGTGGCTTGCTCAGGCTGATGCTGACATCAAAGCGGCAAGAAAGAACCTTG
>DUKR01000132.1:0-2862 GCA_013329175.1 Candidatus Woesearchaeota archaeon | reverse complement strand
AAAATTCCAAGTGAATCCTATGGCAAAAAAGATGCTGAAATAAAGCTTGCACAAGCTAGAGAGGTCATCCAATGGATAAAGGAACAGAGAAAAAAGTAAGACTTTTTGCAGAAACCCTGCGAAAAGCCTTTCAGATAGAG
The DNA here is from genome assembly GCA_013329175.1 of Candidatus Woesearchaeota archaeon. Classification (GTDB taxonomy): domain Archaea; phylum Nanobdellota; class Nanobdellia; order Woesearchaeales; family UBA11716; genus UBA11716; species UBA11716 sp9638u. The sequence continues at coordinate 2,722 of DUKR01000132.1, read as the reverse complement.
AGGATTATTCTTTTTGGCTCCAGGGCAAGGGGAACCCACAGGAGGGGAAGTGATTATGACTTTATTCTGGTGTCGCCTGATTTCTCGAAAATGAAATTTACTGAAAGGATAAGCAAAATCTACCCCTATTGGAAATTCAATGACACTATTGAGCCCCTGTGCTACACACCTGAGGAATTTGAAAGATTACGCAATCAGATTACCATAGTCAATGAAGCTGTCCGGGAAGGGGTGCAAGTGTAGCAGCAAAATTGCGCTCCACCTTTCCCGAGCAAAAAACGGCACTGCTTCACGCTCCTGAAACGGTTTTTCAGTATCCCTCCCCTCAATTGGCGGGAAGCTTAAGGAGGGAAAACGAGTAGGCAGAACGTCTATCGTCTCTGGCCATGTGACAGGATTGCAGGCAGCCCTTCGCTTCAGGATTGCTGCCTGCGCAGGCGTATAGGAAGGATGGGCACGGGCAGCAGTGCACGACGGAGTTTCAGACGGCAATGTCACGTCGGGCAAAAGCAAAGAGAGCAGAAACGACGCTGGTGGCAACCAACAGGGAGGTAATAGCCTGTTTTTGGGAAATGAGGCGATATGGGATCCAGAGGGTGTCAAAAAGTATCTTGCGAATCCTAAATTGAAGTGGAGAAAATGAATTCCGAAGTCAATCTTTTGGCAATGAGAAACTCAAGGCAGCACTTGAGAAGCTGAAAAAGTCAAAGACAGAGGATAGAAGTCTCCATGACTGGATTGTTAGGGCATTTGAAGATTTGGAGAGAGATGCCTTCTGTGGTATCCATTTTCTGCTAGTATAGCAAAGTGCCTATGTAAAAGTTTCATTATTACTGCACTTTGCTATAAGAAAGGCAATGCCTACCAGCAGTACAAAACAGAAATCGGAATCATACCGTGAGGCATTCAAAGAGGGTGTAGAGGCATAATTAGGAGATAATGCAGGGAACAGGGGCGTCAAATCCCGTCGGAGCGCCGTAAATTTAAAAACACAATATTTATAAACTAAATCATCAGGGAAAAGAGATTATAGTCACTCCATCCAGATAAAATCTATCCAGCTAAAAAGAGAGGTGCATGGTGTAATGGCTCGTTTACCCTTAAGCATATATCATCGGAAGAAAGGCTCTTTATCCCTTTCCATCAACGCCATTGTTGTCCTGATTCTGGCGATCACCATGCTGGGATTAGGGTTAGGGTTTATGAGGACGATGTTTGGGAAAGCGAGTCAATCATTAGAGCAGGCTGCCGCTACAGAAGCAGACCCCTCGCCAGCTAGCCTTAATAACCCTGTTACACTCTCAAAAAGCAAGTTAGTTTTTGAGGCTGATAAATCAGGAATCATTAAAATTAGCATGTATAATGATGGAGTCGCAATAGCGGGGAGTGGGGTAGGACCAACCGTATCTTGTGTTCCATACAGCGTTGCCACAAACAATTTACCTGAAACTGGATTTATAGTAGTGGGCTCAATCCAATCCCTTCTTTTTGACGCGAATTCTCCGCAAACATTTGCGGTTGCAATCAAAAAAGCGGATAAGACTGCAGGAAGTGGCATTTGTACTGTTTCCGCGATAGTCAATACCAAAAATAGGCGGGCAGATTTTGCTGTTGAGGCAGTACTCAGTAAGTAAATCTCCATCCAACCTTGCCCTCTTTCTTTATTTTCTTTCTCATATAGATATCCCCAAAGCAATCCTGAGCTGGCCCATTACCAGGCAATAGCAGAAAAAACTGCTGTGTTGCATAATTTTTAATCTTTGAGTATTATGACATATGCTCTGCGGCCAATATATTTTTTTTGTGCGTCTATTTTTGCCGAATTTCCGAATGGTGTTATGGTTCGTTCGTAAAGGCATTCTACTTTTTCTTTGATGATAAGGTCGCCTTTTCTTGTTTGGATAGTTCTCATACTATGGATATCTATAGATATCCTTAAATACTTATCGGTGTTTGAGTATACACCTGACGAATCTCAACAAGAAACAACGGAAACGGTGGGGCAAGAAGTTCATCGACAGGCGTGACTGGCATGCATACAATGAGGAACTTGTCAGGGTCGGGGAGTACATGCTTGATTACACATCAACGAAGCAAGTGAGCCAGATAAGCATCAGGTAACTCTGGATGCCTTTGGCATCAGCAGGCTTAACTCCGCTCTGCGCTTTGCTTGAGACGGAGTCTACGCCCGCGATTTAATCAGAAAGAAGAGGTGGAGGGGGGTGATTATTTTAATGAATTTTATGATGTTGTATGTAAATTTGCACATCCCTCATTTGTATCAATGGCAAAAAATGATAGATTTGACCTACAAAGCAAAGAAGATATTGAAAAAAGCACTTTATTTGTTTTGCTTGAATCTTCTGCAATATTTGTTGACGTTTTAACGGAATTTATTGATAAAGAANNCCGAAGTCGCTCATCGAACTCCAAGCGGTTTGGCACGCGAAGAGTTATCCTTTCCGCTCGATTGAAGGAATGACCCGTGACTTGTGCAAGATCGGGCAGCTGCCCGACTATAACGATTACTCAACGGTAAATCGTCGCATGAACCAGCTTGATTACTCACTCGCCGTGCCAAAAGGCGAAAGCATCGCCGTCTTTAGCGATGGCACGGGGTTACAGGCTGTCGCCGGAGGCGAGTACCTGCGAGAGAAGTACGGCAAGAAAAATAGTCGCTGGGTTCAAGTCATCATCCTCGGTGACCCCCTCACGAAGGAGC
>DUKR01000011.1:1449-3256 GCA_013329175.1 Candidatus Woesearchaeota archaeon | reverse complement strand
GGTGAGTTCAGAAAGTCAGGTATAATAGCCTATACAAATTCCAACTTCTTTAATCTCATCCCCTGCGACTGGACGGTGCTCTTCTTGCACACAACGCACTGGTACCTGATGTCAGTCTTCTTGGTAGTCTTCTTGCCCGTCATTTTGAACTTGGTGATAGCGGGCTTTGAATACCTTCCAAGATTGCCCATACCCCTTGCTGCACCCCTACGCCTTGCCCGTATTTTTGAACCGTAAGACAAGCTTGATGGCTGCTTCTTCTTGACAGTAAGCACCTTCTGCTCAGTGTGCTTCTTGCAGCGGGGGCAGTAACGCCTGATGACTTTGGGAATCTTCATGCAGATTCCAGTGAAACGATGGATGCTTTAAAAATGTTGCTATGCCCTGTTTTCCAGAATCAAGAAGGGCTTTTTAGCCATTTTGGGGGGTTTGTCTCTGTTAAGAAACAACGCATTTTAATCATTTAGATAAGTATATAAATAAACTGAAATTACTACCCCTCCATGGGACAGCAGGAAGTGTATGACTTTCTCAAGCGGCGCAAGGCAAGGTGGTTCACCGCCAAAGAGATCAGCGCCGAGCTTCAGGTGTCTATCGGATCCATCACCAACTGCCTAAAGAAGCTTCGCAAGTCCCGCTCCCTGCAATATCGCTCAACAGGCAACAGGAACCAGTATGAGTACAAATTCAAGTATTAGGTTTCTAGCGATGGCCTCCCTGGCTATCCACAGCATCATAATCCTCTGAAGAAATACTGCCTCACCCGCGAGACGATACTCTCCAGATAGTACTTTTGTATCTTCTGCTCAAAGAGATCGCCCAAATGCTCGTTCTCTGTAATGCGATAGGCATTCCTGACCTTCTCGACGAGAAAAAGCTCCCGCAGCCTTCGCAATTGCCTTCTGATGTTTGACTGTGCTACACCCAGAAGCTGGAGCTTTGCCTTCTTTCGCTCTGCAACAATCATCTGCTCAATCTCAGGGAGTGAAAGCTGCCTTCTTTCCCTTAAGAGGACATGGAGGATGTCAACGATGATGTCTCTAGAGTCACCTGGCTGGAGAAGCCCGATGGAGAGGCAGAGCTTCCTGACATATTCCCTTCCGAAGAGATTCTTCGGGTCTTCATACTTTCGCAACGTGATCTCGGCAAGGGGAATGTCCTTTGCTATGGTCTGCTTCATGGTAATGGCTCCAGCCTCTTTTTCAATTCCTCAATGACCATGCGCTTCTTTTCACTGCTCAGGGCGAAGAGCTTATTTATGGCCAGTTGCCTCGAGAGCGTGAGATAGTTGTTAATTGAGCCACTATTGTTCAACCAATAATTGATTATTGTTAATTGATATTTAAGCCTTGCCATATCTAGTACTACATCACAAGCTTGAAACGCAATCGGGATAGCCATGAGTGGCAAGCCTTGAGGAATAAAAGTGGATAGGCTCGTGGAAAAGGGGCATTCCCAAAAACATCATTATGAAAAAAAAGGCATTAGCACTCCTCCCATCGCTTCCACAGCCAATGCGCAACTTCATTCTTTTCTACTCTGGCAATTCTCTCATTGCGCATTCCGACAGGTGAAAATAAAAATGAAGAAAGAAAAGAAGGCAAAAAAGTGAAGAAAAAAAGATGAAACCAAAAAAGGCTCTGGCTTCGCTTGCTGGCAAGGGCATGTGTTGCTGGCATCGCCTCAGTGTTAAGAGCTGAACAGGCAACTGAACAGGCTATTGCCTTAGGCTTGAGCGCTGCACCATCTGGATTGAAGAATGGGCGGCTTAGCAGTGCACGACTGAATTTTCAAGAGCAATTTCACC
>DUKR01000011.1:0-1341 GCA_013329175.1 Candidatus Woesearchaeota archaeon | reverse complement strand
AATTTCACCGCAGGCAGAAGGAGGGAAAGCAGTAGCGTCGCTTTTGACAAGGTGGCCGTAGGTAATGAGCTTTTATGGAATGCGTTTTTTCTGGATTGATGCCGAGTGCACGCTTGCATTGAGGCAGGCAAGCTTCATAATGGTGAAGTACTACAGAAAAAGCATTTCTGGCTCTCTTTAGAAAACACCCCTAGAATGACGCCCAGATTTAGGTTTTGTGGTGATGGGGGATATAGGTCACTTTGTACATACTATGCCCCCACATGCGTTTAGAAGAGCAGGACGTTAGCCGTGATGATGCCAAGATAGAACAACATCAGAAACACCCCTTCATAGCGGGTGATCTGCGCTTCCCTGTACCTGTACCCCTTAAAGATGAATGCTATCATCAGAGCATGCAGGATGATCATCCAGGAAAGGTCAAAATAGAGGAGCTTTCCCGTTATGGAGAATGGCTTAATCAGGATGAGAGCGCCAAGCGTGATGAGCAGGGTGAAGATGTTTGAGCCAAAGGTCTCGGTGATTGCGGCATCAGGATACCCCTTGAGCGTCCCCTGCACGGCAGCAGCGATATTGGGCATTGCTGTCCCTACTCCCCCAATCATGACGCCGATCAGCATCTCAGGTAAGGATACCATTCCGGAGAATGCAATGAGTGACCATGAGAAGAGATAAGAGCCTGCAACAAGGATGGCCGCACCGATGAGGAAGGTGAGAAGCGATGGCTTAAAGTTAAGAAAGGCTAGATCCCCAAACAGGTTCAGGCTTTTTTCTATCTCCTTCACCCTCTCCTTCTTGCTCTTTTTGTTTCGCATCTTCTCAAACGTCCAGACGTTGAGAGCGTAGGGAATGAACAGGAGAAGTAGCATGATGCCTTCATTCCTGGTGTAATGCAGGTCTGTCCCCATCAGCAGTACGACTAGGGCGATAACGATAAGGTAAATCCCATCCCTAAGCACAACTGGCTTTTCGACTTCAAGCGGCCTAATTGTTGCTGAAAGGCCTACTGTCACCCCTATGTTGATCATGACTGAGCCAATGATTACGCCCAGACCCACGTCCAGATGGCCCTGGAGGTAGGAATAGGTAGAGGTGAATATTTCAGGAACGCTGATGAGGGCAGAAATAAGAAGCGTTGTCACGGCGATGTACCCTGTGCCAAGCCTGTTTGCCACGGGGACGAGGGAATCAGTCAGCCAGTCTGAACCCTTCCAGATGAGAAATATAGATACTAGAATCCCTACTACAACAATTATTGCAAGCATGCTCCATCACTGTTGCTCCCAGAAGAATGCGAGTTTAATAAAGGTTTGGGTCAGAGGTGTCAACCAAATAACTGAG
>DUKR01000057.1:27978-42039 GCA_013329175.1 Candidatus Woesearchaeota archaeon | reverse complement strand
CGCAGGCAAAAGGAGAGAGGACAACAGTGTCGCTTTTGGCAAAGTAGCCGTCGGCAATGAGCTTCTAGGGAATGCATTTTTTCGGGAATGATGCCGAGCGCACGCTGCAATCAAGGCAGGCTGGCTTCATGATGGTGAAGTGTTACGATTGGCTCAACAAATACCTCTTGAAAGTCCAAAACATGGATACCTTAAGTATGGATAAAGGGTAAAAAAGAAAGGGGTGACAGCTTCCCTGGCCTCCCGCGCATAGCGCAGTACCACCAGAGACGGAAGCCAGCTTAACTGTCCGAGTTCGGAATGGGATCGGGTGTGACCTGGCCCCTATGGCCGTCTAACACAGGGGGGTTTCCATGGGTTTATAAAACTTACGCCCACCCTCTTCTCTTAAAGTACAGCGCCATCACCGCGCCCAACACAGCCATCCCGATAATGATGTACCAGAACCCGTGAGGATCGCTCAAAAAAGGCATAAAGGCAAAATTCATCCCATAGATTCCCGTAACGAACGTCAAAGGGATAAAAATCGTTGCAATCAGGGTCAGTACCTTCATCACCTCATTCATCCTGTTGCTCATGGACGAAAGGTAGATGTCAAGCATCCCCGCAAGCAAATCCCGATAGGTTTCAATCGTATCAATCACCTGGATGGAATGGTCATACACGTCCCGAAGGTAGGTCTTGGTGGATTTCCTGATGAGCACAGAGTCGTTTCTCTGCAAGCCAGAGAGCACCTCACGAACAGGCCACACCGAGCGGCGCAGGTATATCATCTCCCGCTTCAGGTGGTGCAGCAAATCCACGGTCTCAGTTGTCAGGCTGTGAATGATGTCTTCCTCCAGATTCTCAATCTTTTCCCCAAAGCGCTCTAGTACCTCAAAGTACCTGTCAACCACAAGGTCCATAAGAACATAGGCCAGATAATCAGCACCCATCTTCCTGATTTTTCCCTTGCCCTGCTTGATCCTCTCCTTGACTATAGCAAAGACGTCCCTGTCGGACTCCTGAAACGAGAGTACATATGCAGGGCCTATCACCAGCGATATCTGCTGGGGGAGGGTGGTGTGCTTGTCGGTGTCATGGGAAAGCGCCTTTAAGACAACAAAAAGATAGCCTTCATAATCCTCCATCTTCGGCCGCTGGTCGGTATTTGCTATGTCCTCAAGCAAGAGCGAGTGCAGCCTAAAATGCTCACCGATTTTCTTTATAGTCTCAATGTCATGCACGCCCTGAATGTCAATCCATGATACCGTCTGCTTGTTCTCAAATGACAGGCACTCCTCAACCTTTGCCGTCTCATGCACGGTCAGGGTGCTTTCCGTATAGTCAAAGAACGAGATTTTTAACTCGGGCTTGTGCCTGCCCGTGTGGATGACGGTTCCTGGCGGCTGCCCTATTTTCCCCTTGCGCGAGATTTCCCTTGCCATTCCCTCACTTTTTGCCGCAGGGGAACTTTAAAAGTCTTTCCCGTAAAAAGCAGAATGCAGCGTCCATGTGAAGCCAAAGCAAAAAAACCTCACAACGCTTAAATAACCAGGGAAAAACCTATACATTACCATGGGGTCATACACCCGATTCGACGCTGCGATCACCAGCGTCCTGCAGCCTGTTGCAAACCTCTATAGGTTCCTGCGAAAGCTCTTGAAGAAAACAAAGGCATCGCTGCCAAAGGCCTATGACGAGGTAGAAGCAGTCATCAAGTCGCAACTGGTTGGCTATGGCCGCGACAAGGAGTTCCTTGCCTCGCCAAACGTTGACCTGTTCACTGAAGCGATTATGGATAATATCGTGGAGCGCGTCCCTAACGTCAGCCGAAATACCCTCAAAGGCATCATCAAGGACAAGTCCTCTCAGTCGTTCATTGACCTGCTCATCAAGGGTCTTGGTGCAGGCTACGCTGGAGAGTCCAAAGACTACACCCTCTTCAGGAAAGGTGAGCTTTTCAAATCTGTCCTCATTGCAAACAGGGGCGAGATAGCATTAAGGGTCATCAGGGCGTGCAAGGAATTAGGCATACGGCCCATCATCATCTACACCAAGCCTGACAAGGAATCTCTGGCCGTGAGGTTTGCTGACAAGGCTGTCTGCATAGGCTCTCCTGAAAAGTACCTTGACATCCATAAAATCATAGCTATCGCAAAGAAGACAAAAGCCGATGCCATCCACCCTGGCTACGGATTCCTTGCTGAAAACGCTGAATTTGCCGATCTCTGCGCAAAAAACAAGATAACCTTCATCGGCCCTACTGCAAAGACCATACGGATGCTCGGCGACAAGGCCAGCGCCAGAGACACCATGCTCAAGGCAGGGGTGCCAGTCCTTTCAGGCTCAAAACCCCTTGCATCAGCTGAAGAGGCCATTGCCATCGCAAAAAAGATTGGCTATCCTGTTATCCTCAAAGCCGTTGACGGCGGCGGCGGCAAAGGCATGCGCATTGCGCGAAAAGAGGATGACCTGGCCAAAGCCTACCCCTCAGCAACGGCAGAAGCCGAATCCGCATTCGGAAACAGTGCCGTATACCTGGAGCGATACGTCGAGAGGCCAAAACACATTGAATTCCAGATTCTTGCCGACAACTACGGCAACGTGATTCACCTTGGAGAGCGTGAGTGCAGCATCCAGCGCAGGCACCAGAAGCTCATTGAAGAAGCGCCTTCACCTGCAATCACTCCTGAGCTGCGGGAGAAGATGGGAGGAATCGCTGTGAATGCAGTCGCTGCAGCAGGCTATTCCGGAGCAGGAACGGTGGAATTTCTGCTTGATGGGAAAAATAACTTCTTCTTCATCGAGATGAACACCAGAATCCAGGTTGAGCACGGAGTAACTGAGATGGTGACAGGCGTTGACCTTGTCAAAGAGCAGATAAAAATCGCATCTGGCGCATCGCTTGCATACAGGCAGGAAGACATAAGCATCATCGGCCATGCCATTGAATGCCGAATCAACGCCGAATCACCCTACAACGATTTTGCCCCTGATGTGGGCCAGATAACGACCTATCTTACTCCTGGCGGCCCAGGCATTCGTGTCTGCAGCTCATGCCACACCGGCGCGGTCATCAGCCCGCACTACGACTCCCTCATTGCAAAGCTCATGTGTGCAGGAAAGACCAGAGCCGAAGCCATCTCAAGAACTGAGCGTGCACTATCTGAATTCATCATCGAGGGCGTCGAGACTACGATTCCGTTCCACCGCCTTGTTCTTTCCCAACCAGACTTTCGCAAGGGCAACGTTTACACCTCCTTCATCGAGGAGAAGCATATCATCAAAGCACTGAAGAAGGGGCGGAAAAGCCACCCGTTGATAAAGAAGGAGTTGGGAAGGAAAGAAAAGCTGCTCATTATCACCGCTGCTGCTTCGCGGTATCTTGAGAAGAGAAGGCACGTTCCCGTGGCGAAGCAAAGCAACTGGATGGCTGAGGCGCGAAGAGAGGCTGCAGAGCAGGAGATCTGAACCTGCCATTTTTTATACTTCTGAACGCGCCCCGTGATTGATGTTCACCATTCATCATTTTCGCTCAGTCACCTCAACTAGCGATGTTGCAAAGCGCTATCCAAAAAAGTCTATCATTCTAGCCGACATCCAGACTAGGGGGAGAGGAAGGCTTGGCAGAGAGTGGTCATCCAAGCCAGGGGGCATCTGGATGTCGGTCGTGCTTGAGCCAACGGAAAATCCCCTCTACCATCTCACCTTCCTCGCCAGCGTCGCAGTGCGGGAAGCGATCAGCACGGCTACAGGTGTCCAGGCTAGGATAAAATGGCCAAACGACCTTCTCTATGAAAAGAAAAAGCTCTGCGGCATCCTCACCGAAGGATTCTTCATAGGAAATGAAAAAAAACTCATCGTAGGGATTGGTCTCAACGTCAACAACACCGTGCCAGGAATCAAAAAGACTCCAGCAATAGCCCTCAGGGACATCACCAAAAAGAGCGTCAGCAGAAAAAAGCTCATTGCGCACATAGTGGCCCAGCTTGAGCAGTGGCATCTGCTTTACGCAAGTATTGGCTTTCTCCCCGTCCTCCTTGCATGGAAGGCCAACAATGCAGTACTCGGTCAGAGGATAAAAATCCACAAAGGAAAAACAGCATTCACAGCAACCCCGGTTGACGTTGACGAAGACGGCAACCTCATCGTTATGCAGGGGGAGAATAAGCAAACGGTAACTGATGGAGACATACTATTGCTGTAATGCCCTGATGGCATCAGGAACCCTTACGGGCTTCATCTCCCTGGAGATGAACACATTCACCGTATACCCTTCTGCAAGCAAAAGCGCATCCTCTTTCCTGTAGACCTTATAGAGAAACCTGAAGTATTACGGTGGCAGGTATGTAGTAAGCTCCCTTGGAAATCCCCTGCGCCAATAGATTTAAATAGCAATTTTCCGCAGTACCCCTGATGAACACCCTCAAACGCATACCATTGCTGAGAAGGACTTTTGAGATCAGCTACACCTTTGTCGTCGTCATCATATTAAGCATCATCGGCGGCCTTATCCTTGCCTTTCCCGTGATGTGGCTCTGGAACTACGTCTTCAACAAGGTGCCCTCAGTCCATCTCAACGTATTTCAGGCATGGGCGCTGAACATCCTTACCGGAATACTCTTTGGAAAGACCTCATCAGATTCCTCGAAGAGATAGAGAGGATGCTATCAGGTTTTATGGCCATTGGCTTCAAAATAGGATGGTTTATTTTCCATCCTTCACTAAGAAATCGTAACCAGCACATCACCCTTCTGCACTGAATCATTCTTCTTGACGGCAATCGAAGCAACCGTCGCATCTTTTGGGGCTGCAATCTCATTCTCCATCTTCATCGCGACAATCTTCACTAAAGGCTGCCCCTGCTTTACCGCCTCCCCCTCCTTCACAAGCACGGCAAAGACTATGCCTGGAAGCGGTGCCCTGATGGCATTATTATCCTCAGTTGATCCGCAGGTTGCGGGCACATCATCTGCCTCTGCACTATGCGATGCAGGCTCAGACTCTACCTCGTAACTCTCCTTATCAAGATGCACGCGAAGCTTGCCGTCATCAAGCTCCTCTATCCCCACCTCATGCTCCTTGCCATCTACCTTTATCCTGATGTGTTCCATGGTGCAGCTCAATAAAGATGCTATTTGAAAGGATAACAGGCCCTATAACGGAATGCTCCCATGCTTTTTTGCAGGCCGCTTCTCCCGCTTGCTGATGCACATGGCAAGGGCCCTGATAAGGATGCGCCTGGTTTCAGAAGGATCAAGGATGATGTCGACTTTCCCTTTCTTTGCGGCGACATAGGGATTGAGAAGCGCCTCTTCATAGGATGCGGCTTTCTTGGCTAGTGCTTCCTCGGGCTTCTTGGAGGCTGCTATCTCCTTTCTGTTAACAATTTTTGCCGCCTGCTCAGCGCCCATCACTGCTATCTCTGCTGTGGGCCAGGCTAATACCTTGTCATACCCCATGTCCTTTGACACCATAGCGATGTAGGCTCCGCCATACGCCTTGCGCATCACAAGCGATATCTTGGGCACCGTCGCCTCAGAATAAGCGTATAGCACTTTTGCTCCATGCCTGATTATGCCGTTATGCTCCTGCTCAACGCCAGGCAAAAAGCCGGTCACGTCAACAAGGTTGATGAGTGCGATGTTGAAAGCATCACAGAAGCGCACAAATCGCGCGATCTTATCAGAAGCATTGATATCAATGCACCCTGCCAGGACTTTCGGCTGGTTGCCCACAATGCCAACGGGAATGTCATTAAGCCTGGCAAAGCCCGTCACTATGTTGGTTGCAAACTCCTTCTTCATCTCAAGAAAGCTTCCCCTGTCAAACACCTCTGCAATCACGTCCCTCACGTCATACGCCTTCTTCGGGTCAAGGGGAACGATAGCATCAAGCCTCTTTGTCTGCCTTGTAGGTGAGTCGCTGGTATGCCCCTGTGGCGGGGCATCAAGGTTGTTCTGGGGAAGATACGCCAGCAGTTTCCTGATTGCCATCAGGCAATCCTTCTCGCTGCGAAACGAGGCATCTGCTACCCCGCTTTTGGAGGTATGAGCCACTGGCCCTCCCAAGCCATCGGCATCTATCTGCTCCCCAGTCACTGCCTTGATGACCTCGGGCCCGGTGATGAACATGGTGCTGGTGGAATCAACCATGAAAATGAAATCGCACAACGCAGGAGAATACGCGGCAATCCCTGCGCACGGCCCCATGATTGCGGCAATCTGAGGAATCACGCCGGACGCAGCGGTATTTTTGAAGAAAATCTCACCGCCGCCGTCAAGCCCGGAGATTCCCTCCTGGATTCTTGCGCCGCCGGAATCAAGAAGCCCAATGACTGGAGCCCCATTCTTCAGCGCTTCCCCTAGTATCGCTGCGATTTTTCTCGTGTGGCGCTCTCCCATTGAGCCGCCCATGCAGGAGAAATCCTGGGCATACACGTACGCTGACCTTCCATTGATGGCTCCATGGCCCGTAATCACGCCGTCACGGGGCATTGCCTTTGCAGAAAGCTCAGGGTCTGCAGATTCAAGCTCAACGAATGCCCCTACCTCTATGAACGAGTCTTTATCCAGCAGGTACTCTATGCGCTCTTGAGGAGTCAGCTTGCCTTTCTTGTGCGCTAGCTTTGCTGATTCCTTGTCAATCAGGGCGCTTTTCCGTTTTACAAAGTCCGAAAGCTTGTTCTGTCTCTTGGGCATGCTGGCAATAAAATGAATGAGAATCCCTTTTAAAAGCTATCGCCTCTTCCCGTCGTGGGTTTCCTCTTTCGTCCCGAGTATCCCCGTCTGCACTATCCTGAAGAAGATGTGCCTGTTCTCCCTGATGCTCCTGTGCTTTCGGACGGAGCATTTCCTGTTGCCCTGAGCGGTTATTTGCAGCTCAAGCAGGCACTTTGAGCCGTTCCTAAGCAAATCCCCGCCAACCATCATCACTTCATTCTTCTTCTCAAAATTGGCATAGACCTGGTTGGTGATAAGGACAGGAATCTTTCGCTTCCTTGCTATCTCAGTAAGAAAGGATATCTGCTCGCCAAGAGCCCTGTTAATCTCCCAAATCTTAGTAGTCCTTCCTGCCTCTATCCTGTAGAGCATGGCAATCGAATCAACAACAATCAGCCCCGTCGTATCAGAGACTGCGCTGCGCAGCTTGTCAAACGCCTCTTTCTGCTGCGCAAACGATAACGGCATGAAAAACACCATATTGTCAAGCACCTTCAGGTGGTCTTGTGCAACCTGAGAAAGCCGCTCAGGCGAGAACGAGCCTTCAGTATCAATATAGATAACTTTCTTCCCAGAGCGGGCAACCTGCGTAGCGCACAGCATGGCAAGGATGGTCTTGCCAGAGCCTGCAGGGCCGTAGATAGTGGTAATAATGTCGTTCTCATACCCTCCAGCAAGAAGTGAGTCAAGGATCCTGCTGCCTGTCGGCGTCCTTGCTATCATGCCAATGGCAGTCAACTGCCAAGATTTTAAGTATTGCGGTTCCTGAGGGGAGCAGGAGCAAAAACGAGATATCTTTAAAAACAATGAGAGAGCAGCAAACTGCAGGAAACAATGGCAAATAGCATCATCAGAGAAGCATGCAGCGTCATCGCAAGCCCGAAGGACGCATTCAGGAATATGCCTAACATCAGATTCGAAAAAGCAGTTGCAGACTATCTTCGGCTCCTCCTGCTTGCCGGTAGCGCCGGCAGCATCATTACCCTCCTGCTCTCAGCAGGAAAAGCAGCATATCTTGACCTGCTCTTTGAGGCTAACGTCAATTACTGGAATATGCTTAATTATGCAGCGGGAAAGGCTGTCTCTCTCCTGTTCTTCTGTATCTTCGGAGGGACCTTCCTGCTTTTCCTGTTAAGCCTTTTGCTTGTCCCCTTTCTTCGGCATCTTAAGTATGTCGAGCTTCTGCGTATCCTCTTTTATTCCATGCTTCCCATAATCCTCTTCGGCTGGCTTCCGTTTAATCCTGCCCCGCTTGTGGTTTGGTGCATCTTCCTCTTCATCGTAGGAATCAGGACATATAAAGGAAAGGCTATAAGAAAAGACTCCATCGAACAGCGGGACTAAAAGATGGATGACAAAAAGCCAGACAAAAAAAAGGGCATCATCATCCTCGCAATAGTATTCTGCATCATACTTTATCTTGCAGGGGTGTTTTCAGGGCTTTATGCCAACCAGCTTATCAGGCATGAGACAAAGGAGGATATCAATCTGCTCAGAAAGACAACAGAACAAGACCTCACCCAGATGCGCCAGTACGTCCAGTTCCTTGACAGCAATCTTAAGGACATGCAGATTGAGCAGACCTTCATGAACACGCTTGACAGGGAACAGATGTGCACATTCTCCGACATCTCCCTCAATGCAACCGTCGGAAAGCTCAGGTTCTACTGGGAGCGCCTGCCATTCAGGCTTGAGGAATATGAGCGCAATACCCCTATTCTTCCTGAGGAGTACCTGCTACTCAAAGAGCAGTACGCTCTGCTTTCAGTAAGGACATGGATTCTTGCTAAAAGCCAGTATGAAAACTGCAACGCAGATCTCATTCATGGCCTTTATTTCTATGCTGCAAATTGCGATGAATGCGTGCGGCAGGGCGAAGAACTTGATGCGTTCAACAAGAGGGCAACGGAGTTTGGGAGAGATGTCATCCTCTTTCCTATAGACTATTACTTTGGGCATGCAGGCATAGAGAACCTCAAGGCATACTACAATATCACCAGTACACCTGCGCTTCTCATCAATAGCCATGTTCTGCAGGGCCGCTTGTTCACTGTAGACGATCTTCTTGAGGTTGTAGGAGAGCGTAGGCAATGAGCATCAGAAAAGATGTAGCAATGATTGCTGCTTTGTTCGCATTGTGCATCCTTTGTCTTGTGATATCAGCAGCGTACCTCTATCAGAGGGAGCTGGCAACAAAGCCGCTTATCTGGGGGTACGTGGAAAGTGGGAGGTATCAGGATATCATAGAGGCCTATGTGGCTGCAAGGCCAAATCTGGAAGACCAGCCCTATCTTGGTAATCCAGATGCAGACCTGACCATGGTTGTTTATCTGGACCCCCTTGCCGTTGAGACAAAGGCATTTATGAGTGTTCTCTTTCCCATAATAGATACTGAGTTCTTAAAGAGTGGGCGCTTGCGGCTCTACATCAAACCTGTCTTTTCAATGGATGACCTTAAGGGAAATACTGAGCGTTATCAGTACGCAAAGGCTGCTGACTGCCTCCAGAAAAGAGAAGAGGGCAATGCGATGAGCTTTCTTGTAGCAGTGGTCAACACATCAGAAAAGATAGATAGCATCATTTCTCGGCTGGAAGGTGATCCTTTGGGATTCGGTGCCTGCATGCAAAAAAGCCCTTCACAGAATATTCTTGAACAGGTGACTGAGCACGAGCACTTTGCGACATATGCAGTCAATCCAAAACTATTTATAGGAATAAATGGGGAGAATTATCAGGTGCTTGAAGGGATACCATCCGAGGATGTCCTTGCCCTCACTATCAAAAACCAGCTGATACTCCTAGGTGAATAACATGAATTCGCACGACATTGCCTTATTGGTATACAACGTCATGCTTATGCCGATAGTCTTTATGTCATTCATGTTCATTTTTCTTGCCGTAATTTACCTGCTTACAGCAAAAAAGAAGCAGGAGGAATTTCAGGAGATAAAGGATTTTCCCTTTGTCACCGTCCAGATTCCCACATTTAATGACCCCGTCGCTGAGCGCTGCATTAGAAAATGCCTTGATTTTGATTATCCAACAGACAGGTATGAGATCATCATCGCCGATGACAGCAGTGACCTGCAAACCCAGGCGATGCTCAGAGGTTATGAAGAGGAGTATCCTGAAAGAGTAAAATACATCCATCGGGAGAACAGGGAGGGCTTCAAGCCTGGTGCCCTTCGAAACGCAATGAAATACACCAGGGGAGACATCCTCGTCATCTTCGATGCTGACTGGATACCACGAAGTGACTTTCTGCAAAAAGTAATCCGGCCGTTTGCTGACCCAACCATTGCAATTGTTCAGACCAGGCAGGGGTTCTACAACAAGGACGCAAATATCATCACCAGATTTGCAGCATACCTGCTTATGATATACCATACCATCATCATGCCCATCAACAGCAGGGTCAACTGTGTCTTCTTCTGCGGAACGGCAGGAGCAATAAGGCGAAGCATGTTTGAGGAGGTAGGCGGCTGGAATTTGCATTCAATCACTGAGGATTCGGAAATTACGGTAAAGCTGCTTCTTAAAGGCT
This sequence comes from Candidatus Woesearchaeota archaeon, assembly GCA_013329175.1. Classification (GTDB taxonomy): domain Archaea; phylum Nanobdellota; class Nanobdellia; order Woesearchaeales; family UBA11716; genus UBA11716; species UBA11716 sp9638u. The sequence continues at coordinate 31,791 of DUKR01000057.1, read as the reverse complement.
ACAAAACGCTCTACCTTGAAGAAGAAACCCCCAGCGAGGTTCCTGATACTCTTGAGGGATTCATCAAGCAGCAGATGAGGTGGTGCTACGGCAATGCCAGGGTATTCTTTGACAATGCTGGAAATATCCTCTTTGGCAAAGGCATCACCCTAAGGCAGCGTGCTATGATCCTTTTTGTGACCTTAGGCAATCTCGCAGCTCCGCTTGTAGTGGTCATGACTTTTTTTGGCTTTGCCGGCTGGTTCACCGGAGAGCCCACGCTCTTCCAATGGGGAGATATCATGGAGTTTGGGGCAAAGCTTCTCATGACAGCAGGGTTTCTGCTTCTTGGCATTTTGACCCTTGCAAAAAGGAGGAAGCTGTCTGAATTCCCCCACATGATTGCCTCTGTGCTTGTTATGGGCATTGTCCTTGCCGTTGCAAACACCTATGCGTTCACGAAAGCCGCACTGAACCAGAAACTGCACTGGTCCTGCACACCAAAGCGCGCCAACACAGACAGGTAACATGACTCTGCCAGACTTTATCACCCTCATCTTCCTTCTGGTCATCGCTTCCTACTACTTTTTGCTGCTCTACCGTCCAAAAAAAAGGGAGCATAGAGATACTTTTGCAGGCATTACTATCATCATACCCGCGCACAATGAAGAATTGCTTCTCGCTGATGCCATTGAGTCTGTCCTTGCTGCGTCATTTCATGGAAGAAAAGAGGTCATAGTCGTAGATGACGGAAGCAGCGACGAAACATACAGAGTGGCGCAGCAGTTCTCAAAAAGAGGAGTAAATGCCATCAGGACCTGTCACCTTGGAAAGTCAGCAGCAATCAATGCTGCGTTGAAACTTGCTGATACTGAGCTGATTGCAATTGTTGACGCTGACAGCATCATTGGAAAGAATGCGCTAAGGGCCATGGCGCAGGAGGTAGGAAAAAGAGGAGTAGCTGCAGCAACAGGGGTTGTCAGAGTAAGGAACAGAAAAGCTGGAATTTGCATGTGGGTCCACATCGAGCAGCTCTACAACTCCCTCATGCGACTTATCCTGGCAAAGGCTAACGCTAACATAGCAACGCCAGGGCCCTTATCCATGTACCGCAAAGCTATGCTCGATGAGATTGGGGGGTTCTCCACAGACGGTTTCTCGGAGGACCTTGATGTAACCATTCGCCTCATCAGAAAAGGCCACCACATAGGCTTCTCGCAGGATTCGATAGCAGAGACGGTCATGCCTTCCGACCCTAAAGGGGTTCTAAGGCAGCGCACACGCTTCGCCCGCGGCATGATCCATATATTCAAGCGGCATCTTCGCTTTGGAATGCGGGCAATAGACATGTATACCCTGCCTATATTCCTTTTCACCTACATCCAGGCTGTTATCATGGGTTCATTCACCCTCTACCAGATCATTTCAGGATACATGAGCTACTTTGCATCACAAGGTGTCTATTTCAGTTCAGGCGTCGCAAGATTTCTCTTTGAATGGCTCTCAATAGTTGGCTTTATCCGCTGGGCAGCAGGCATATTCTCAGGGACAGCTCCCCTTGACGCAATCGCCATAGCAGGGATTCTTGCTACCCTTCTTTCCTACCCTCTCTATTTTCTGGCCATTGCCATGTTTGACAAAAAATTTGACCTCCGCCATGCCATCCCCCTTTTTTTCATGTTCCCCTTCTGGCTTCTCATCATGGCTATCTACATCCTTTGCACCCCTGAACTCTTCTCAAATAAACAATACAACCGCTGGAAAAAGAATGAATAATGAAGTAAAGAGCAGAATCATTGCAGGAATTGCCCTTATTTCTGTACTTTCCTATCTGCTCTGGTACGCAATACGCCCCCATCAGCTATGGTGGGATGAAGCAGTCTATGTCCTCATGGGCAAATACCTATTTTCCGGAGGCAGCTTTGGCCTTTGGGAAGGGGCCAGGCCCCTTGTCATGCCTCTGCTCCTCGGAGCGATCTGGAAGGCAGGATTTCCTGTCATCATCACAGGAAAGATTGCTGCCTCCCTCATCTCACTTTGCATTGTAGCTGTGGTGTTCTTGCTTGCTGAAGAATGGTTTGGAAAACCACAAGCGATCCTTGCAGCGCTGTTCCTGCTCACCAGCTGGCCTTTCCTGTTCTTTGGTTCTACCCTTATGACCGAGCATCTCTCAATGCTCTTCTCGCTTATTGCTGTCTGGCTCTTCCTGAAGAAAAGATGGTTTTTCGCTGGTTTTTTTCTTGGCATGGGATTTGCTACCCGATTCACCCAGGTGTTCATAGCAGCAAGCCTTGGAGCGCTTGCACTGTTGGCTTGGCATAGGAAAAAAGCAAGCACAAAAAACCTGATAGCTGCATGTGTGGGGCTCCTGCTTCCCTTATTCCCTTACCTTATGGTGAACGCCCTGCTGTACCAAAACCCGCTCTATCCGTTTTTTTACCAGATTGAGATCACACAAACCACCAGCTGGCCCTATATTGAACCGTTCTGGTTTTACGCAAAGGAGATTATCCTCTTGACACCCCTGTACCTGTTTGCACTCCTCGGCTTTGGGGCGTCTTTTTGGAAGGCAAAAAAAGAAGCAAGTAAATACAGGGCGATAGCGCTTATCACTGCTGTGCTGTTTACAGCCTATAGCTTGATAGGGCATAAGGAAGTGCGCTTTGCAACGCAACTTCTTCCCTACCTTTCTATCCTTTCTGCTCATGGAATCACTATAGCCTATTCAACCATCCAAAAAAGAGGAGCCGCCAAAATCTCGTTTGTTGTGGTCATTTTCATCTTTTGGATTCCTGTAGCAGATGACATCCTGCTTGTGAGGGGACACCAGCAGGACTACAGCGCCTACTGGGAATACATCCATGAGAAAGGAAACATAACTGATGGGTTATGGATATCAAACCCACTCTACATGCTTGAGGGAGAAGCAAAAGCTGACAGGCTTATGTATTACCCGCGCCTTGATAGCGAGCGGATAGAAACACTCACGCAGGAAATCCCACAGGCAAAGACGGTGTTCATCAGCCTTTGCGACATGCCCTGCCCGCCCAACGACTTTTCCTGCCCTGCAAAAAAAAAGGGATTGCTTGAGAGCCTTAAAGAAAGCGCAAAAGCCATAAGGGAAATAGGAGAAGAGCCCTGCAGGGGCTACATCATAGAGCGCCAGCTAGCGCTTCCTCACCTTGATAAAATCCCCTATGGTAAATGAATCGGGTTTCGCCTGCGAGCTGCCTATCTTTTCCTCAGCATACTGGTCAACAAGCCTGATGCCAAAGAAATTCTCAATCTTCTTTGCCAAAGCAACAGAGGGCTCAAAATGGCCTGATTCCATCTTATGGATCAGTGATTCTTTCTCGTTGAGCTTTTTGGCAAGCTCCTTCTGTGTCAGCCCCATCTTCTCGCGGGATTCCCTGATAAGCCGGTCGTAGCCATCGGCAATGATGATGACAACCTCTTTTTTAGGCTCACTCACCCGAGAAGAGGCAGGAAATGCAGGCTTGAATGCCGGATCACGAACCCTTTGGATGACCGTGCCATGCTTTGCACAGAATCTGCACACGGAAAGGATGGTCCCCTCAATTTCAGTCCTGAAGAGAGGCGGCTTACCTCCGCACATCTCGCATTCCATAAAGGTAGATAGGTGAAAATGGCTATTTATGTGTTGTGGTCATCCCTCAAGCAGGAATAGACTAAGAACCAGAGTTATAGCAAAGTGCAGTAATAATGAAACTTTTAGATATGCACTTTGCTATACTAGCAGAAAACACAAATGTTCGATAATTAATGTTTTCTGCTATTATCTCTGCCAGTCACGTAACACTTCACCATCATGAA
>DUKR01000057.1:0-27748 GCA_013329175.1 Candidatus Woesearchaeota archaeon | reverse complement strand
TAAAAGCTCATTGCCTACGGCTGCTTTGCCAAAAGCGACGCTATTGTTCTCTCTCCTCCTGCCTGCGGTGAAATTGCTTATGGAAATTCCGCCGTGCATTACCCCTCACACTCCCCCTTCATACCCGACGGTGCAGCGCTCAATACTTAGGTGATGGCTGCAGCAAATGCCCTGCGCAGGCGGAGCCCGAGCCTTTTTTGTTTACCTCGGAATGTGCAATGAGGGGATTGCCTGAATCGAAAAGGATGAGGCTGCGCATTGCCTGTGGAAGCGATGAGAAAATAGACATTGCCTTTTTTCTAATGGGCTTTGGGGAATGCTAAAAGCGATCCTTGCCAAAAGTTTGAGATAAGCGAAGTATTGCACCCTCGAGCAAGATTTATATCTTTCTTAAGAAATTCTCAAGAGCCGTAGCATTATACTCATCCCCACAGCAGGAGAAATATGCATCAAGCTCAGTTTTATCCTGAAGGTCAGAAAGCATCCCCTTATTCACCAGTTTCTTGGCCAAAGCAAGCGCCTTTGGGGAGTACCCGCTAACCTTTGAGCAGAAAGAGGAAACAAACGCCTCAGCCTTCTTCGCTGAAAATCTAAAATCAACAAGCCCCCACGAGAGCGCAGTAGCACAGTCAAGCGCCTCGCCGGAAAACAGGAGATATTTCGCCCTGCCTGGACCTATCAGCCTTGAAAGCCTGGCGCTTGCGCCAAGCGGGGGGACAACACCCAGCGCAACCTCAGGAAACCTAAACTGAGCAGACAAAAGGGCAACCCTGATGTCACACGCCATGGCAAGCTCGCACCCGCCGCCGACGGCGTGCCCATGGATTACGGCTATCACAACCTGAGGGATCTGCTCGATTTCCGACACTATCCTTTTGAACTGCAGCATCTGCGCTGTTGCCTCTTTTCTGGGCATCGTTGCAAGGCTCTGCTCCCATGCAACGTCGCCGCCTGCGCAGAAGGAAGTTCCAGCTCCCCTCACCACAATCGCCTTCAGCCTGCTTTTTTTTGCCTTGGCGAGAATCCTTAAAAGCTCCTGCGCCATGCAGTAGCTCAGCGCATTCAGTTTCTGCGGCCTGTTCAGGGTGATAGTGCCAACTGCCCTATCACTTGCAAAGAGGACGTTGTCGTGGTGCACAGTAGTCATCCCTCTAAAAAGAACAAGCTTTAAAAAATTGCCTCTTTTCTTTAGTGTCCATGGCAACCCAGGAGAGATGGAAGCCTGAACGGCCAGTATCAAAAGGCGCCAGCGGCTATCATGAGGCTGTTGCGAAAGCCCCCTACTATCAGGAAAACCTCAAGGCCATGATCCCGCTGCTCAGGGATATTGTCAAGGAGGGCCATATCATCGTCGATTTTGGCGCAGGGACAGGAGTCTCAGCCCAGTGCCTTCTTGAAGGCATTGACAAGGGCGTGGAGCTGTGGCTTGTTGATAATTCCCCTGCATGGCTTGGAAAGGCCTATGAGCTGCTTGCTCATGACAAAAGAGTGTCCTTCTTCCTGCTCAACAGGGAAGGGGAGCGCTACCAGACTCTCGCTGAAGTCGTCGGTGAGGCAAGTGCCGACCACGTCATATCCGCCAACACCCTCCACCTCATCCCCAGCCTCAAAGAAGTATTTGCAGGGATTCGCAGAGCCCTTAAGCCTGGCGGGAGTTTCCTCTTCCAGAGCGGCAACATCGAGCGACCAGACAGGAAAGCTGGTGTCCTCATGGTTGACCACACGGTAAAGCGAGTCCACGACATCGCAATCGGCATCATCCAAAAAGACAACGCCTTCAGGCAGTACCGCAGGAATCTTGATGAGCACATCGCAAAGGAGGAAGTGCAGCGCAAGTTCGTCTTTCCTGAGCCTAGAGACATCGCCGATTACCTAACTGCGCTCAAAGAAGCAGGATTCACTGACATCAGAACTGAGTACCAGCTCATCAGGATATCCTATGCAGACTGGCTGAATTTCCTGCGCGTCCATCGCCTTCAGGCAGGCATCCTTCCTGAAGTTGGGGGAAAGGATGCTACAATTGGGGAAGAGAAAGACCGCGACAGGCTCATCACCCTTGCGGCAAAGCGCCTGTTTGCAGAGCTTGAGAAAGAGAACCCTGAGGCTGACAGTGAGGGATTTATGACTGAATGGGTCTACGTGCTTGCAAAGAATCAGGCGGCGGCAGAAGAGAAAAAAGGAGAGGTTGGCAGCATGAAAGGAAAAAACGCCGTGATAACAGGCTCTACGCGTGGCATAGGAAGTGCCATTGCAAGAGAGCTTGCAAAAGCAGGATGTAACATCATCATCAACGGGACAGAGAGGTCAAAAGAAAGAGGGGAGGAGATGGTAACGGAGCTTTCCGCCCTCGGCGTGCAGGCAAGGTTCATCCCTGCCGACGTCTCCAATTTTGCAAGCTGTGGGGAATTTGCGCGAGAGGTGAAGGAAGCATTCGGCAAGGTGGACATTCTGGTCAACAACGCAGGAACCACTAAGGACGTCACCCTCAGAAAGATGTCTGAGGAAGACTGGCACAGCATAATCAACGTCAATCTCAATTCCCTCTTCAACGTAACCAGGAACTTCCTCAGCCTTATCCCCGACAAGGGAAGGATCATCAACATCAGTTCCATCGTCGGCATTTCAGGGAATTTCGGCCAGACCAACTACGCCTCAACCAAAGCTGGCGTCATCGGCTTCTCAAAGTCGCTGGCAAAAGAGATGGGAAAGCGAAGGATAACGGTGAACGCTATTGCCCCTGGCTTCATCAAGACCGAGCTTACCGACCAGATGCCCATGGAATTTGTCGCTAAAATCCTCCAGCTCATCCCCATGAAGGAGATGGGAAAGCCTGAGGATGTCGCCCATGCCGTTGCGTTTCTTGCCTCAGAAAAGGCCCGCTACATCACTGGACAGGTGCTCCGCGTCGATGGTGGCATCATGTTCTGAAGGACTATGGTCTATCTCATCAGCAGGACGGTCGGCCTTGGCCTTCTGATAAGGGCATACACAAAAAAGATTGCAGGGAGAGAAAACATCCCGAAAGGCGCTCCCTTCATTGCTGCCGTAAACCATGCCTCATTCTTTGATGACATCCTTCTCGGTTATGTTTTAGGGACAACGACGAACAAAAAATTTCACATCTTTGTCAACTCGCGGTTCTATTCGTCTCCTGTGCTGAGGGTATTTTTCAACCATTTCGGCTCGATTCGGGTGGACGTGGGAAAGGACGTAGCTGATGAGAAGAAGCGGAAAGAGACCAACAAGAAAGCGTTTGAGCTTGCCATCTCCTCTATCAGGAAAGGGGAGAACATTGGCATTTTCCCTGAAGGAGGGAGAAGCCCTGACGGAAAATTGCGAAAGGCAAAGACCGGCGTTGCAAGGCTCGCTCTCCTTGCAAGGGTTCCCGTCGTTCCCATGGGATTCATAGGAACCTACGGTATCCTTCCAAAAGGCGCTGCATTTCCCAGATTCAGGCGAGCTGAAGCAAGAATTGGAAAGCCGATAAGCTTTGAGCAGCATTACGGAAAAGAGAATGATTTTGAAGTCCTTGAGGCGATTACAACCAAGGTCATGAAAGAGATTGCAGCCCTGACAGGGCAGGAGTACCTGCAATGAAATTTCCGGTTCTTCGGCGAGTGTTGAGTGTCCTGCTTGGCCCGTTCATCGGCCGCGTTGAGGGCATAGAAAACATCCCAAAGAGCGGAGGCGCCATCCTTGCAGCAAACCATGCATCCTATCTTGACCATTTTATCATTGGAGTCTGCATATTTGCAAGGATTAACAGGATGATCTACTTCCTTGCAAAGAAGGAGCACTTTGAAACCCCGCTTCAGCGGTTCTGGCACCGCTACCTGCAGGCAATTCCCATTGATAGAGAAGCCGGAGGCAAGGACGCACTTGCTGAAGCGGTGCATCATCTCAGGAGAGGTGACCTCATCATGATATATCCTGAAGGGACAAGGACAAGAGATGGAGCATTGCAGCGGGCAAAAACCGGCGTTGCAAGGCTTGCCTTTGCTGCCCATGTGCCAGTAGTCCCTATCGGCATAACAAACACCTTTTTCATCCTTCCAAAAGGGAAGCGCATCCCTCGATGGGGGAAAAAAGCAGACGTATATATAGGAAAGCCCATAACATTCAATGGAAGCAAAAATGTTGATGACGTGGACGCTGTCAGAAAAGCAACGACGCTTGTCATGAGCACCATAGCGCATCTCATCGGTAGGAAGTATCCGTTTGACCAGGAGCCATGATGGACATAGCAGTTATCGGTGCAGGAAGCTGGGGAACGACGCTTGCCATGCTTGCGTCAAGGAACGCTAAAGAGGTATCTCTCTGGGCGCATGACAGCACTCTTGCTGATGAAATGCAAAAAGTAAGGGAGAACAGAAAATACCTTCCAGACAGGAAGATTCCTGACAACGTAACCATCACTAAAGACATGCGTGCCGCTGTGCGGGGCTGCAAAGTCATCCTTGCGGTTGTCCCCACAGCGTTCATGCGTGGGGTCATCAGGGAGTTTGCCCCTTTCATCCTTCCGGATGCCGCCATCATCAACGCTAGCAAAGGCTTTGAGCCTGATACGAGAAAGCGCATGTCAGAAGTCCTTAGAGAGGAGCTTCCTGGAAGGGTCATCTGTGCACTCTCAGGGCCAAACCATGCTGAGGAGGTCAGTAAAAACATCCCTGCAGCAACCGTCCTTGCAGGAGATGACAAAAAGAGGCTCAAGAGCATTGCAGCACTGCTCACCACCGAAAATTTCAAGGTATTTTCCCACGATGACATTGTTGGCGTTGAGGTCTGCGGCGCGCTCAAGAACATCACTGCCCTTGCGGCAGGAGCATGCGACGGCCTTGGCCTTGGGGATAACGCTAAAGGCGCCATCATCACCCTTGGCCTTTCTGAGATGAACACCGTGGGAAGGCTCTATGAGGCAAAGCGTGCCACCTGCTACGGCCTTGCAGGAGTAGGTGACCTTGTCGCTACCTGCACCTCAAGACACTCAAGGAACAGGAGAGCTGGAGAGTTCATCGCAAAAGGCCTTACAATTGACCAGATCAGCAAGGAAATGAGAGGCATGATTGCTGAAGGCATCTACTCTACAAAAGCTGCTTACAGCATAGGGCAGGAATGCCGCCTTGACCTTCCCCTGACAAAGACTGCCTACAATGTCATCTATCAGAAGAAGGACATCCATCTGGCAATCAGGGATCTCCTTACTGCCGTCCAGAAGCTTGCCGAAAGGAGATAGAAAAAAGCAAGAGACCAGAAAAAAAGTTATGCCTCAGTAAAGTCATCAATGGTTACTGTAAACTCATCATCGCTCTTGATGACTCTCCTGCCCTTCAGGTATTCCCTAGTTAGGATGTAGAATAACAACCCAAGGCTTTTCTTTCCCTTGTTGTTGCAGGGGACGACAAGATCAATATTGTTCGCCTGGTTGTTGGTGTCGCACAACGCAATGACGGGTATTCCTATCTTCAGGGCATCAAGGACGGCGTTCCTGTCCGGCCACGCATCAGACACCAACATGATTTTGGCTTCGCTGTAGATGGCAAGCGCAGGATTAGTCAGCATTCCTGGTGGATATCTCCCAGCAAACACCCTGATGCTGGTCATTTCTTGGAACTTTTTAATGCCTTTCCAGCCGCTTTCGCGCCGTGATACTGCTATGATGTCGTCTGGGGCATACAGAGAAAGAAAGTAAGCGGCTATCTTTATGCGCTCATCTATCTTCTGCAGGTTCAGCACATTCAGCCCATCAGGTCTTGTCTTGTAGATGAACTGCTCCATGTATTTTGTCCTGAATTTTGTCCCTATGTGGATTCCTGACTTAAGATAAGTCTCTGTCGGCACTAAAAACTGCTCATCTTCGGTAGCCATTGATGTTATCCTCCGCTGTCTTTTTTATCGCCTCAGGCAGCATCGCACCCTGCATAGCCGCAAGAATGCTATCGGCAATGAGAAAGGGAAGCACACATTACTTTATAAAACTAGTGGATGGGCGAGGGCACTGTGCATGACGGAATTTTCAAGAGCACCATTCCTTCAAGCAAAAGCAGAGAGGACAGAAGCGGCGATGGCGACAACACTTGTAAGCGCATAAGTTTAAATAGAAGGCGATGGATAAATGTAGCCATGGCATTCTCAAAGACAAAGACCGTCCTTCTGGCGATAGCTATAGCAATCATCCTCTCTCTCTTCGTAGGCTACAGCATTAACACCCTGTTCCATGAGCCAAAGTACGAGGATTTCTGCAATAGCACCGAAGATCCTCTCAGGATGGAAAAGCCTGCTTCCTCTGACCACAGCCTTGTTACGCAGGCATCATGCGAAGAGGATGGCGGAAAATGGAATGCCTATCAGGGTCAAGTAGAGGAGCAATACATGGAGAAGTACGTATGCGACCCAGAAGCTGCCGAGAGCGGCAAGGTCACCCTTAACTGCATCATCAACACTACCGCCCTTCCAAGAGGCTACTGCGATTTCGACTATTATTGCAGGGAAGACTTTGAATCTGCCCAAGAGAGCCACGGCCGCCTTGTCTTTATCCTCTCAGGCATCGTGGGCCTCATAGCAATCGTCATCGGCGGCCTCATCCTCAGAGTTGAGGCTGTAGGCTCAGGCATCATGGGCGGAGGCATCCTCGCCGTCATTTACGGAACATTGCGATACTGGGGCAACCTGCCGGATTATGCGCGCGTTATCATCCTTGGTATCGTGCTTGCCGTTCTCATCTGGATGGGTTACAGAAAATTGCAGAAATAGTCAGGGAGTAATCAGTCTTGCCTGAAGTATGGATATCTCTGTCCCTTTCACCGCAAACCCGACATCCTGCTAAAAACGCAGGGAAGGTGATAAGAAAGGGCAATATTTATATAGAGATACATATGTATATCTATAGCATGGCAAAGACCATTATGGTGTCAAATGACTGCTACGAGAAGCTCAAGGAGATGAAAGCAAGCCGCAGTTTCACAGAGACTATCTTTTATCTTATAGAAAGTAAGGAAGCAAAAAAAAAAGGAAATGGCTTGAGGGCATGTTTTGGAACGATACCGAGTGAGGATAAGGAGTTTGACACCCTCAGGGAGGAGCTTAAGCCAGTATATAGAAAATGGAGCAAAAGGTATGCTTAGATTCCGACGTTGCCATAGAGATACTCAATGGCACCCAGGCAGGAGATGCCTTATTGAAAGAATATTCTGACTGTGAGCTATTCATCACAACTATAAGCGTGTTTGAGTTATCATTGAGGGAGCGGAGCCTTGAAGAAGTAGATAGGCTCATTTCCCGCTGCAATGTCATCAGCCTTTCTGAGCGCTGCGCAAGAATAGCTGCAGTGATATACAAGCAACTGAGGGCAAAAGGAAGGCTGATAGACATACGCGACATTTTCATTGCCGCAATAGCAATGGAAAACAGGTGCACGCTTGCCACCCTAAACAGGAAGCACTTTGAGCACATCAGCGGGCTGAAGCTTTCTCCGATTGGCTGATTTTTATAGCAAAGTGCCCATTAAGAAATTCAAATATCACCGCACTTTGCTATAAGGAAGAAAGAAAAAGAAAGAAAAAATAGGAGTAAAGACAGCAGTTATCAGCCCTTATCCTCATCTGAATCCTCGGCAAGGTCATCAGAGCTATCACCGGAATCTTCACCAAAATCCTCAGAGTCTTGTGAAGGCTCTTCATCCTTGAATTCTGGTTCGGAATCTTCTTGATCGCGAGGTGCTGCAAACGCAGCCCCGCTGCCCTGTCCAACCACTTCAGCAAAGCCAACTTTCTTGAGGACTCGCGTGATTTTTATCTTGACGTTGTCGCCTTGCTTGGTATTCGGGACGAAAAGCACAAAACCGTCCTTCTTAGCAAGACCATCGCCCTTCTCGCCGACTGCCTCAATAGTCACGTTGAACTCGTCGCCAACGTTAACCGGTGCTCTGAATCCGCCGCCGCCGCCACCGCCGCCACCACCAAACTGGGGCCTTCGCCCACCAAAAGATCTACCTTCCATATTTCATGTCTCCTTTCTAACGATTTATTTGATTTCTCTTGCCGCATACGGCAATAGCGAGTGAGGGATGGAACTTCATATTTAAATGTAGCGGAAGAATTCCAAAAATCCCCCATTTTTGCCTGAATGTCTGATATGGTGAATTGCGGAAAATTATTCAACTCATTAGTGCAATTCGCCATACCCATTCACTTGAAGTCCCGAAGGCCGCCCTCTTCAACGATGAAATTCGCTTCAGAGTCTGGAAGGTTTGGAGCATCAATAAGTTTTGCTACCCTTGAGCCCTTCTTCCCCTTGCGCAGGTATATCCTGAAGGTTGAGGCATGCGCCACAATGTGCCCTCCTATCGCCTGTGTAGGGTCCCCAAAGAAAACATCAGGCTTTGCCATAACTTGGTTCGTGACGTACACGCATAGGTTATGCAAATCCGCCAGCTTCATGAGCATATGCATATGCCGGTTGAGCTTCTGCTGCCTATCGGCAAGAGTTCCTCGGCCGACAAACTCAGCCCTGAAATGCGCTGTCAGCGAATCAACAACAATCAGCTTCACGTTTAGGCCTCCCTGGATAAGCTCATCAATCTTTTCTACAAGCAGCATCTGGTGGTCAGAATTGTAGGCACGCGCTACCTTTATCCTGGAAAGCACCTCCTCTGGATCTAGGCCTGCGCCCTTTGCAAGCTGCTCGATTCGCTCTGGCCGAAAAGTATTTTCTGTATCAATATACACCACAGCAGCATCGTCAGAGAGCTTCTGGGTCTGGACTGCCAGAAGGTGGCCTATCTGGGTTTTTCCTGAGCCAAACTCCCCGAAGCACTCGACAATTGATGCAGTCTCAAATCCCCCCCCGAGAAGATTATCAAGGGATGGGCACCCTGTCTGCAGTTTCTTTATTTTTGAACGCTTCTGCAGGATGTCAACCCCGGAGATGAAGCCCATATCGGCTGTAGCCCGTGCTGCAGCAATCATTTTCTTTGCTACAGGAAGCGAAATCCCTGATGCGTCGACTAACTCAGCAGGCGTTGCCACAGCAATGCTCATAATATCCCTAAACCCTGCTACCTCCAGCTTCTCAGCTGTCGCTGCTCCAACGCCTGGAAGGTCAATAATGCCTATTTTTTCTTTCTGCGGCTGCTCGTCCATCATCTGCTCCCTTTTTTCTTCATACAATGAATCTTCCACTAGAGTTTGTTCTGATGCCATGGGTATTCACTCCTTTTTTAAATGATTGTGTGAATGATGAAGCTCTACGCAAGAGCCTCATCGTTCTTCAGTGTCATAAATTCATACGCCTTGGTAAGGACCAATGCTGCCTTAGGAAGGTCATTTTGCCTTAATGAGGTTGTAGACTTCCATAAGCCATCCTTATCAAGATACCGCCTGTCTAAGGAGACGCTGCGATACTCTATGGGCTGGCCATCCTTGCTTGTCCCTGCGTTCTTCCAGACGGTGGCAATGACTGCCCCGGTGGAGAACTTCTTCTCTGGCGCGTTGGGGTTTTGTGCCCCTGGTATGTTCCGTATCTGTTGCATTTGCTGTTTTGCCTGCATGGTAGTGCACCTCGTTGCTATTCGCTTTTTGTTTCAACCCCGCAAAAAAAAACGAAGCAGCCCATTCTGGCCGCCCGTTTGCAAGGGGGTGAGGTCGTGTCATGTTGACACCATAGCCTCTATAGCGCCACACCAAGATATAGATTGCGCGTGCATGTCCATTGGACATCGGAACCCAATAATCAACTATTTCGTTGTCTTGGAGTATCAAAACTAAAAAATCAGGGATGTCCAGTCTACCAAAGCGGCATAAGGCCAATCACTTTGACGCATGCTAGCAGGAATATGCCCCAGAACAAAAGCCATTCCAATATCCCGCCCGTCTCGACAAACCCTTGCAGGCGTAGATGCTGGAAAGGGTGGATGAAATTGATTCCCTTCTTGGTAAATCCATCGGCAACAATGTGCGACACATACCCTATAATAAAGGCAATAAGCATGAAAGAGTGCCAATGCCAGACATACATCATATACAAGATGGCAGGAACCCAGATGGCGTGCAATATCGTCCTGTGTCCCGCTAGCGACAGGAGCGAGGAAAGAGGCTTGAGCCTTTTCCCTAGCTTGCTTCCCTGATGGTCAAGGTCTGGCGCTAAACTTCCAAGCAGCATTGATGCCATGAACAGGATGCTGGCAAAGAGAGGCATAGAGCCGACAAAGAGCAATCCAATATAGAATCCAATGAGCAGGTGGGTTGTGCCTTTCATACTGCAAAAATAGGAGTAAGGAGGGGGTGCTTTCAGTCACTAGGCAGGCTTCTCAGCCTCAAGCCTGCGCAATTCTTCCTTGGGATTCGGATGTGGGTCAGCCGTCCGTGCCACAATCTCAAGCCTGTCAAACATCTGGTTCTTTGACACCCTTCCCCTTATCTTGATGATTTCGCCAAGCATCTTGGTCTTCTCGTCCTCAAACAGCTCAGGGCTTTCCTTGTATTTGAGCATCTCCTCGTGGGATATCGAGAGGAGCTGCAATGCCTGATTTCTGAAGAACACTGCCCTGATGTTGTCGGTCCCGTCGTCAAGAAATGCGTTCATGACATAAGAATAGTCAGGTTTTGCTATCACCTTGCCGTCGCACACGTACTGGCCATCCCGAAAATGCGCCCGCCTCTTGGTATCTGGGTCTATTTCAAAGAACCTTGGCTCAAACAATTGAACGATGGTGCCCATCACCTCAACGTCATCATCGCTCTCGGTAAGCTTTGCTATCTGTTTGCGGATTCCCGCCGTCTGCTTAATCTCACCCACTGCTTCTCCTTCAGGATTGATTGTCAATGCCCCGCGGTCGCCCATGTGCAGCTCCTTAAGGTGGTTGTTCTCCTTCACGTATGCTCCCTGCACCTTGATGATGTTTCCTGATGAGATTTCTTTTGCTGCATCGGCCTTATCTCCCCACATCACTATCCTGATGCTTCCGGTCTCATCGCCTGCCATAAGCGAGGCTACTTTTCCTGAAGCCTTGGCTGTAGTAAACTCGCGCACCTCGTAGACAGCAAGGACCTTTGCCACAAGCTCAACATCCCTCATCCCTGCCATGATGTTCTTGACCTTCAGCCTTCCTGAGAACCCGTCAAACACCTTGATGCCCAACTCGTTTGCGATGATGTGGGCTGCCCCTTCCCTGCTTATAAGCCCTGAAAGCTGCTCAAGCTTCTCATCAACCTTTGCCTGGATATCCGCATCAGAGAGGTCTGACTTTTCCTTAATCTTCTCCACAATCTCAGCATACGGCATCTGCAGCATTGTTCTGTTCTGGTTTCATGCAGGATGTTTATATATTTTGTTGTGAGGGGTGTCAGCCAGCCGTAATTTCAGAAGGAAACACCGGAAGCGGGAGCCAGTGCTCATTTCCAGATGGGTCTTTGGCAGTGACGTGAATAAAATACGTGGTTGCTGAGGGAAGGGTTGAGATAGGCAGTGCTGCTTCAGTTGCGTGCGTAGTAAGCGCAGGGACTGGGTGCTCTGTAAAGAAGGCATCCTCAGAGGTAAAAGCGTAGACAGCATATGACAAGGTGCCTGGCTCTTTAAGGGGAGAGCCATCCATCTCCTGTTGGGGAGATTCCCAAGTGACGGCAATGGATTTCCCTTCTTCTGAGGAATGCAACTGTGCAGCATATGCTACCTGTCCAGGCGGTAACGAATCTTCTGGTGTTGCGTGCTGGTAATTGATTCCTGATTGCAGCTTTTGGGAGTCCTGAACATTGTCTATCTCATTCCCTCCCCTGTCAACAGCAGTGACGGCCATCGCATACGTTTCGCCATCCTGATACCCTGATGCAACGTAGAGATACCTCTTCTGGTTTTCTATAGAATAGAATGAGCCCGCATCAAGAGGAACAAATAATTCACCGATGCTTCCCGTTGAGGACTCCCTGAGGCTTAGGTACTTATAGGTGCAGAATCCATCAGCCAGGAAGCAGGATGGCTCCTGATTAAGATCAATATCCTTCAGCGGGATTGCGTCTGACGGCTTCAACTGTGCTGGCGTAACAAAAAACTGCTCGTCAAGGGGAGTATGCTCAAAGTCAATTGGCGATATGTAGACATTGTAATGGTCAAGGTCTGCTGCTGGATTGCGATCCCATGATAACAAAAGAGCCCCGCTTGCTTTTGCTTTTGACTGTGCCGCTATGCCCGTAACCTGAGGAGGGGGGGGATCCTGAAAGACCACTGAGAACCTGATAACAGGATGCGTTTGCTTATAGGCTGAGCCATCATAATGCAAAACAGAGGCAGAAGGAACAGCGCAGAACTGCAGGGCAGGAAGAGAGGTGGCGCATGCAGGCTTGCTTTCTTTGTCCTGGATGAAGGTCAGCGCCCCATTGCTTTTGTAGAGCAAAAGCGATGGATAATTGACGCTGTTACCTGAGGGCAACGTGAATGACGATGACACAAGCTTGCCGCTCTCATCAAAAGAGAGGGCATGCATCAGGTTTGGATGCTCTTCGCCTTCCCGTGCAATCAAAGAATACCTGCCTGCTGGAGATGAGAGAGGGTAGAAGAGCCTGCCAAGGACAATCCCCAGCTCTGGAGGAAAAGAAAAGGCATAATCGCCTGTCACTGCTGCATCCTCTGCATAGGAGAATGTTGATGAGCACACGCACCCATCGTCAGCTGAGTGCAGGCAGGAGAGATAGGCAACAACATAATCGGCGAACAGGCGCTCTGCTCCGGCCTCGCATGACCCTACACTAAGCGTGCTCTCTTTCCCTGCATTGTTAAATTCCTGCGCACGCTGCTCTGCACAGGCAATTGTGTCTGCCGAGTCCTTGCAGTAGGCAAGCAGCCCTTGTACGAAATCAGCAAGCTCTGCATAGGTTTCCAGCAGCAATTCAGGCTCCTGCACGCGAAAGGAAGGGTCAAAGATATAGTCTCCGTAGGTTCTGCGTCCCTTTGCTTCCTGTTCCTGCACTGCCCTCATGGTAATAAGCGAAGGCTCTGCTGCAGGTGATGCGCCCTGCTCCCAGCCTGGCTTCACAAGAGCAGTCTCTGGAAATCCCCTCACCATTGCGAGAGCCTCCTGTCCGACGCCAACATACACGTCAATGTGGTTGCCCCTGATGCCTGACCCGATGTCCTGTGCAATATATCCTCCGCTCCATGAATCGTACGGCGAGGGAAAAGCTAGGGTGACTTTTGAGCGGAGGGGGATTTTGTCAGGGTCAACTGCTATGGTCAGCTTTGGCTGAGGATTTTCACCTGTCCTTGTCACACCATTTTTGCCGTATCTGGAATCATCCTCAGGCCTGATACAATTGCTTGCCTCTCGTGTAGGCTTGATGCTGCCTGCAAGGCATACCCTGCCATCAAGCGTGATGCCAGAACCCTGGCATTTAACATCCTCATAGAATCCCCTGTTGAGTTTGTTAACTGTACCCGATGATGGGGCAAGCGGCATCCTGCAGGCTTCCATGCTTCCTATATCCTTGCTGTCGGCGGTTGACCAGACTGCCCTACCCTGAGCGTCCCGAAAATCTCCTTCATAGGGGGTGTAGTAATATGTGATTTTGAACTGTTCCCCACTCTTCAGTGCCCCTTCCGCAGCAAGAGCAGGAGCATCTCTTGGCAGGAAAGCATCCCTGGCAAAGGAAGCATCCTCTGATGGCTGGCTCTGAATGGCTGATGACAATGCGCTCCTTGAAAGCCCAAGCACATCTTCATCCCTGATAGTAAATTCATACATTGCAGAAGAGTCTGTTGCCTGTGGATGTTGGGAAAGATAGCGGTCAAATGCCACTGAGAAATACGAAAGATACTGCTGCATAATCTGCTGCCGCTCAGGAACGCAGGAGTCTGACGCGCTTGTCCATAAGGCATACCCAAGATATGCCCCGCAGGAAGGAGTGCCATAAAATCCTCCGCTTTCAGCCTGGGCCATGAGCGCCTCCTGCGCTGCCATGGTTGCTGCAATGTCCCTGTAAGCAAGATGCACATCAACAAGGTTGACCGTGTCATATAATGCCACTGCTGCGCTTCCCACTTCCCTTGTCTGCTCTGCCGTTACAGAGAAGGTGATTACCGCAGCAGTAAGCATGACTACAATGGCAATAGCGATAAAGGGGATGTCAAAGCCCTGATTTCCCTTCCTGTTACTCATGATTCCTCCACTTCGAGTGTAAAAGGGATTGCTTCGCCTGAAGCAGGATTGGGTAAGACAAAGGAATACGTTACTGGCCTCTTCAGATCTCGGGGATATGGCGAGACGGCCGCGTTGCCTATAGTTGCTCTCCATGCAACCTCTCTTCCATGGGATTTGCTAAGAATTTCCGTTGTTGCTTCCTCAAATGTAGCGTAGTCTCCTGAAAGATGAGCGCCGATGATTATTTCAGCAACCGTGCTGCCTCCATACTCTGCTTTAAGATAGGGCACAAGGAAAGCACCACTTGAAATAGTGTCAGCAGAAAGAATTATCTCTCCTGCGGCAACAGGCTGGTATCCTAAAAAGAGGTACCAGCCCAGCAGCAGCGCTGAATAAACTATCATTCCCGTTGCGATACCGGTAAGGTGGTCTGCTGCCGTGCTGCTCATGATAAAAGATACCCCTCTGTGATATTGAGGTACATCCCAGGCGTGAAGGACGCTCCATCATAGGTTGATACGGGAAACGATGCCGTAATAAGCTTTGCCTGCCCTGATTTCTGTGAGCGGATAAGGACGTAGTCAAAGAACTGCTTATCAAGATAGATAGAGTCGTGCCCTGTGAGCTCCAGCCTCAGGCCAACGTGCTGGTCTCCTGTTACGTGGAGCAGTGCCCGCAGCGTATCTTCATCAAATCTTCTGATGTCCACAATCTCCCTGTGCACCCTTGCCGTGTCAGGGTCAACATAGAATATACTGGCAGGAGAGTACAGCACTCTTCCGAAATAAAGGTGGTAGTCCAGCTCTTTCACTCCGCCTGATTCAACAGTCATTGATGCTCCAGCTGCAAGGGCAATTGCAAGGAAGAATGCCAGGAAGATAATGCGAATGCCCATGGAGATGGCAAAGCCTCCTATGCTTGCCCGCTTATTCATGTTGTTCCCTCCTGCAGCAATTGCTGCAGGCGCAGCATCCTCTTCCCGTCCTGCGCAGGGTTAAGCGTTTGTGGAAGGTTTGCATTTCCTGCAATAATCAGCACTGTAGGCTTTGGCGATTCTGTAAGGATGGGATATTGGCCAGTCTTTCGCAGGGCAATGGAGGTAAAGGGAATGCTGCTTCCTTCATCCTGTTCGCCAAACAGCACAGGGTCATTTGCGAGGGCATTGTGCATCAGGCATCCGAGGGCATAGCCATCCTCATCGTCTGGTGCTGATGAAGTGTAGATGGTCAGGGGAGCAAGGCCAGCATCCCTATATGCCCCCTGTGCAAGGATTATTGCTGCATTCGAATGCTCAAGAGCCTGCAAAATGTCATGGTCGCCTGCTATCACATCAGCAGAGGTGAGAAGGTCTGAGATGAAAAGAGGAGTAAATCCCTGATGCCCTTCGGCTGGGGGGCAGGAAAGAAGAGCAGTCCCATGAGCATCTTCCAGGCTTTCCATAACCATTATCTCGTCTCCTTTCCTGACAAAAGAAAGCGAAAGCTCCTCCCCTTCGGCTGGCTCATGTGTGCTTTCAGCTACGGTGAGTGAATCGCCTGGGATGAACTGCCTTATTCTGGCGACCCGTGTGCGCTCAGCGGTGAGCGGATAAACAGAGACGCTGTCTTTTGCAACGGCAAGCCCATAGGTGTCAGGCGTCAGGGCATCCTTAAGCGTTGCATCATGGGGAGAGAGGTGAAGGGCGTTGATAATGGTGTGTGCTGTGCGCTCGGCAGCGACGCGTTTTGCGTAATCGCCTGAATGGGAATTGGCTAAAGCACTCAAAAACAGGCCTGCAAGAACCAGAACCAGGGTCATGCTGATTAGCCATGCGAGCAACTCAGTGGAGCCTTTTTTCCCAAAAGAAGCTAAGAGAATCCCCATGCTCAATTTATAAGAAAGAGGATTTAAGAGCTTTTCTATGTAGTGCCCGAGGGCATCTCTTTCAGGCTGACAAAGCCGTCCTCATCCTTATGGAGCTCAAGCGCTGTGCCTTTTGCGAATGTGCCTTCTATCCTGTCAAACTCCCTGACCTTGCCGTAGATAATGTCAGCGCACGTCGCTTTTGATTTCGACTGTGCGTACGACGCTGGCTCAGCGCAGACTGCGGAAAACTTCTGCTTGCAATTTGTGGTGCGCTCTTTTGTGCAGGCAGGATAAAGATACAACTCATAGACGCTCTCTCCCTCTGCATTAACTGAAAAGGGAAAGCGCCTGGTGTCTCCTTCTGGAAGCGCTGAGAGCTCATGAGCCAAATCAGCTATAGGCCCTTCAACCCTTGGGTCAACAGTACCAAAGATGACTGCCGCT
Organism: Candidatus Woesearchaeota archaeon; assembly: GCA_013329175.1. Taxonomy (GTDB): domain Archaea; phylum Nanobdellota; class Nanobdellia; order Woesearchaeales; family UBA11716; genus UBA11716; species UBA11716 sp9638u. The sequence goes on along the minus strand of DUKR01000057.1, from coordinate 11,337 downwards.
ACCTGGCTGCAGCCCTTCACAACCACCACAATAAGGATAAGCAGGACAACAAGCCCCACAGCCTCCCATGATATCCGTATGGTGCTCTCATCGCCTTTCTTATTCAGCATAGAAGCCATCCCCTATGTTTGAGATTCTGGCGCAGCATCTGCCTTCTCAATTACCTCGCAGCAGACCATGGGAGCTTCCGCCGTACTCTTGCAATCGCTCCATCCTCCTGAGGGAGGAGTTACCTCAACCAGGCTCTGGCTGTCTCCGGGAGAGATACTTGAGCAACTGCTCCCTTCGTAGCATCGCATTTGGGCATCGCCAAAAAAAGACCTGCAGGTTTCCTTGCCTTTTATCTGGTCATCTGCTGAGCCCCATATCCAGCCAAAGGAGTTTGCTGCCTTTCCTGAGAATCCAGTAAAGATTGCTATCATCACCACAAGAACGACAAGAAGAATGGCGCCTGCAATCACCAGCTCCATCGAAAGCGCTGCTCTTTTGTCCATGTGTTTTCTTCCCAAAACCAAGTATATAAATATTACTTAGGCTCGATAGCTGACTATGCATAAGGCAATACTAGCAGTAACGCTGGTGCTCATCGCAAGCGCAGGGCTATTGCTGTATTTTTTTCATGGAGAGCGGCAGATTCCTTCAGCAGCCTACTCAGATAAGCCTCAGGACTGGATAGGGCAGGAAGGGCTCCTGCGAAAGATTGACATTGACGAAGCTACTGATGGGAAAGGCTATGAGGACGTGCGCGGCCTGCAATTCCGCGAAGAGGGAATTGAGACTGTCTTTGACTACGACGGCCTCTATCAGGGACAGTATTTCAAAAAGGAGTTCATTGACTCAGAAGAAAAAATGCGTATGCGCATAACAAGCGAGATGTCTCCTGCAAACGGGATTATTGAAGGGTTCATCGTCGAAACGTTTGAGGATGGCATCCCTGTTGCTCATATCTTCCTTGACGAGGACTGGAAAAGGCAGCTTGGCGACACCTACATCTACTGGGGGGCATCATTTGGGCAGTCAAGGCAGTTTCATTTCACTGCAAGCGAAGGCGGCATCTATGCTGATGCCATCACTGACGAGCCTGAGCGGTTTGAAAAGGCTTACAAGCTGCACAGGGGCGGAATCATCGTAGGCGATGTCACTCCTCAGAAACTTGAGCAGGAAGATACCAACATCACTATCATCAAATTAGTCTAAAAGCCCACTTGGCGTCTTCGTTTCAGGAAAGGTTGCTTCCTCATTTGTGACTTGGCCAGCGATGCGCAGTAAGTGCATCAATCCATGCATAGATAGCGCCAGTTCCGCCAAGCCAGAGCAGTTGAGACGCACCGCCTGTTGCAACAGTGATATAGGCATCTGCAGCAACGAATGCCGCCAACAGAGCAATTCTGCCTATGCTGCGCGCCCAGCTTGTGCTGCTGTAGCAGTAGTTCTTCGTCCCGCTAAGCTGCGGGACTGCTGACTCTACAGTTATGCAGGGCGTGATTGCGCGCTCAGTGTGTAAAAGAGTGGCTTTGCTCCTCAGGGCAGCAAGCGTCAGGGCAGCAGGGTCCTCATGGCCTGTCTCATAGCACTCCTTTACTGCTAGCGTTGTATCTGTCTCTTCTCCAGAAAGGTAGGTAAGGTGATAAGCAGTCTCTCTTCCTGCCTTCCAAAATAGGCTTGGCTGCTCGCCTTCGCCTGCCTTCAAAAAAAGAGAGTCATATTTGTTTCTTTCCCTTATGCCTGACCATCCTGCAGCGCCTGTCCTATACTGGCTATTGAGAATAGCCATAACATTTGAAAAGAACCGCCCATTATGTAGGGGGTTATTTGTCCGTAATGCCATGAATACTTTTCTGAAATCCTCCCTGTTGAAATCACCTTCCTTCGCATCAAAAAATCCCCTATAAAAATCGTATTCAATGGTATCAGGCTCCTGCTGCTCAAGTAAATAAACTGCATCATACAATTTTGAGAGGAGCATATAATCTATCGTGTCATCCTCAAACCATGGGCCTAAAACAGTGGCCATATCTTCAACGGGCATGCCTTGAAACGTGACTATTGATTGTGTTGGGTTTGCTGCAAGATAGCTCCTTGCTCCCACAACCATGCCATACAATGCATCAACTAGCTCAAGGTAAAGCTCCTCATGCAGGAGGATGGTGTCAAGGCATGAGCTGTCAGCACATTCGTCTACAAGTTTCTGGCGCTGTTGGTCATCCATGAGCGTATCCCAGTAATAGAAAGCATGGGAAGCGCTTGATTCCACTGACCAGGGCTGGACCTGCTGCAGCCCTGCCTGAGTTTCAAGGATGGTGCTGCCTGAAGGGACGTCGCAGCTGCATAGGGTTGTAGTGACGGTTAAGTCGCTCTGGCAGGGGCTAGCAAGAAAAAACCTGCTGGACGCTTGGTTGTCTTTTTCTAAAGAGATAAAGAATGGTGAAAGGGTTCCTGTCAAAGAGTATGGCTTTCGCTCCCCGTAAAAATTGGGAGTGCTCACCATGAGGGTGTCACGTCCCACGGGATAAAATTTCTCATCCATGCTGTCAATCTGCGAGGTATACAGCCACAACAAAAACGCCACAAGATAGCGGTGCTTGAGGCTAAACTCTGTTGCTGCGCCCAGTGCTGCTCCTCCCAGGGCACCTCCGGGTATGAATGTGACAACTCCACCAGCAAACCCTATTTTCGCACCTTGCGTTGGTATCTGGCTCCTGATAAATCGCGCGCTCACAATCTCATGCAGCCCTTCATCAGTTCCAAAGAGGTTCTTAAGGATGCCCCTGTAGATGTTTTCTCCCGCATCCCTGCCTAGTGCGGCCATGTGCTGCTGCATCTGCGCAATAGTTGCATCCTGCAATGCCCCCTCAAGCTCGACCATCTGGGCATAGGTCAGCTCTTTTCCTGAAAGGGTCCTTGGCAGGAGATACAATTCTTGGTCTAAAAAAACAGAAGGATGATATCTCTGGAACTCTGCAATTGCATCAGTGAGTGCCTTTCCTTTTGGCAGCTTTGCAGCCGAATCCAAAAATATGCTTCTAAGCAGCGTTTCGTCAATTGATCCATCATGAACAAGATTCTGAACCAGTGAGCGATAGGAATTCAGCGCCTTCAATTGCCTGGTTGAGAGCCGTGAAAGATAGTATGCTTCGCGGCCGATGGAGCGTGCAAGTAGCATTGACTCCTCAAGGAGAGCTGCGTTATCAGCCTGTGGCAATGATGCGCGTGCAAGGTCGTCAATTGCCCGTGCGGCATTAGGCCCTGCCCTCCTTGCCAGCTCCTCAACGGCAGCCTCTGCCGCTTCAACGTCAGGTGCAGTTGCTGCTATGCGTAAAACCTCGTCTGCATCAAGGGCTCCTTTTGCAAACAGCTTAACTTCATTCTCTGTGCCTGACTCAAAGGCAAGCCCAAGCAGCGTCTTTTTCAGCGCTGTGGACTCAGCGCGCCCTGAAGCGCCAGTAAAGTAGCGCAAAAAAGAAAAAAAGCGGGAGCCTCCCTTTGAAGCAACCTCGGAAGCAGCCTCTTTCCCTGCATCTTTTCCGGCAGCGATTGCAGCAGTTTCTGTTGCCCTTTCCACGCTCTCAGAAGCAATCTTTCCTGCTGCCTTTACCTGAAAGAACATCCCTAAGCCTGCATTTATCACTCCGCTTGCAATTATCCAGTACGTTGAAATGCCCATGGCATCAGCCTGCCATGCTGCTTCTTCACCTGCCGGAAAGGCTTCATAATAGGCTATGAACTTTGGATCCCCTGCCTTCACCATAAAATTCTCCCAGCCGCCATAATCAAAGTCGTCTTGGCTTTGAGGAAGCGAGAAGTTGCCTACCCTGCACGCAAATGACCTGCCTTCACCCGAGCAGTCAACGCACGTTGAGCCATAGGCTATTCCTTCTTTACTGCAGGGAGACGTTATTTGCTCTCCTGAAACCAGGGCAGCAAGGGAAACATAGTCTTTGGAGCAGGCCTCGCCTCCCTCTGCCGTCCATCCTTTCCTTCCTCTGGCGGCGCTTTCAATTGCGCATTGCAGCGCCTTCATGGAGTCGTCAGTCCTGTGCTCTTCCGCCGAAAGGCGCAGTGCGGGATCATAGGGCTTAAACCCTGTAAGGTTAGCCTTCCCTCCTGAAGCTACATACGCCCCTATCTCCTTAAACTCTTTGATAAGCGGCGGGTAGAATACTGAAAGCACCACGCCTACCACCACCGCAGCGAGAATGATGCTTCCTATTTTACCTAAGCCAAGCATGCCTTGAGTTCTCATCCCAGCCCGATTCCCCTCCTTATGCTTACTAGCGTATCAAATATCCCTTCGCTGAACATGCCTGATGCAAACAAAAGCACTGCAATAAGCAGCAGGGCAAGGATAAGCAACGCTATGGTTCTCACCTCAATTGCTGCCAGAGTGTTCATTTTTTTCATGCTGTTCGCCTATGCGTTCTTGAAGTTGTCATTGCAGCGCTCCTGAGCCTCTTCCAGCGTCCCAAGGAAGACCAAGTCAATGCTGTGCGTGCTGTCGCCCTCCCAGAGAGGGAGCAATTCAAGAATCTTTGCGCCTATCTTAAAGAGGGGATTAATCACCGTGACGGAATAGACTACATACAGAGGCTCATTGCTGACGCCATATCCAAGCCTGCTTGCTATCATGTCCTCGCTGAAGAAATCTGATGGCATGTCCTTATCAAGCAGGTATTCATAGTAGCTTTTGGGATTTGTCTGGAGCTGAGGCGCGGGATTATTTCTCAGAAACTCAGCAAGGTTGCGCTTCCCTGCTGCCTGCTGCTTTTGGCCTATCTGCCCGATTCTCTCCTGCAGGTCCTTGTTAAACTGCACTCTCGAGCAGATGACGCAGGTTCTCCATGCGTAATTCTCCTCAAGCCTCCAGAACTGCGCTCCTTTCAGGAAGCTTAAGAGCGTGCCCTCATCGCCTGTGAAGGTGCCTTCCTCATATTTGATGGGGTTTTGGAATTCCTTGAACAATTCGTATTCCCCCTTGCCAAGCTTTATCCAGCAGCTGCGCATCTCTTCAGCAAGCGCCTCTTCCATGCGGTAATTGACCATGAAATCCTCATCATTCACCTCAGCTGTGCTGATGCCGTACCACTTGGCTATGAGCATCTGGTCTTTTTTGCTCTTGATGGATTTGTCCGCCGGCAGGTATACCTCGTCAAGCTCGCTGAAGGCCTTTTTCATTGCTTCTGCTTCCCTTGCCGTATGGGTCAGCGTCACGTGCCTTTGCGGGCACCAGAACGAGAGGTCGTCAAGCACCGTGCTGTGGCTGATGGAGCTTATCAGCGCAGTGAGCAGGCATAGCCCTCCCTTGAAAATGGATCCAATCATCAGAGTTGCATTGCTGACTATCAGAAAGATGATGACGGCAACTACAGCAAACATGACCAGCCGCACGATGGTTGATTCCATGATTCCTTTTCTGCTTCTGTGCAGCCTCATCAGAATAGGGACCACCCCTTAAACATGGTCAGCATGCCCATGAGAAAAAGAAATATTGCCACAAGCGCAAGAGCAGCGACGATGTACCACAGGGGCAATCCTATGACGTCAGTGCTTCCTTTTCTGAGGGACATAAGGAAAAAAAACAAGAAAGTAGCTATTTAAATGTTTGGGCAGGCAAAAACTAATCGGTTTGACCGGGGTAGATGCAGCAAACATATCAAAGGAAAAAAACAAAAAGAGGGAGATAGCCTCATGGTTATACCTGGACTATGCAGCAGACGCTTCCTGAGCCCGCATCGGCTGCAAGGATTGTTCTTCCTTTCACTGCCTGACATTCTTCCAATGTCTTTATTGATGATGATGTAACACCCACAATTGCTTGTGAACTACATATCTTAGTTTGGTCTCCTTTAGCGTTCTTCAGGTCTGTTGCGAAACTTCCCAGATTTCCAGTAAAGATTGCTATGACCACAACAAGCACAACCAATGCGATTGCTGCAATGACAATAGTATTGATAGAAATCCCCTGAGCTTTTCTTGCATGCATGATAACGTACACCTCTTCAATGGTATTAGTCCTGCTTACGGAAAAGGCTATTTATAAATCTTTCCCGACTCTGGGCTTCATTGCTGCATAGGCTGCATACATGCATGGAAGGTAGGCGACTCTTGCAGTGCATGAAGAAATAGTAGTCATCAGCCTATGAAGCAACGACGATGTTTCTCACTATAGAAAAATCCACCTTATCCATCGGATTTTTTCCAATGCGCTTTCGTGCATCAAGAATCTCAACGGCAACAAGCCTTTTTTCCTTGTCGTAATCAAATATAATGCCCTCGTCCTCTATGCTATCATCTATGACAGCCCCTTCCAAAAAGAGAATGGACATGATGTCATGCTCCTGCTGGTATTCGATTTTCATTATTGCCTCCAGTATTTGCCGATGTTACTTGTGAGGTATGCTGTGACCACGACAACCTCATCACGCTCAATCTCACAGACGACGCGTAAAAGCTTATCCTTGTTATCAACGACAATCTTTTTCTGCTTTACTATGCGGTCCCCGTACCCATTGACAGACTGGTCAGGGAAGCGAACTGCACCAATAATCATCTGCTTTGAAATGCCCCTGTCTGTTGCTTTCTTCAGCGCTGGCGGAATGATACGTATATGCATCCTTGGGAATGGAAAGCTTATTGAGTTTAAATACTTAACGAGGAGTAGTTCACGCTCCTGAAGCGATGTTTTTAGCGTCCCCCTCTTCAATTGAAGGGACACTTAAGGAAGGAGAAGAAGCAGGCAGACATCGCCACAACGTTGTAAGCTGCACCTGCGCGTATGAATGATGGTGAACGATTACCCAGACTTTAAAAAAATAGCCTGGTTACGCGTGCTCCATTACCTTGCATCTCAATTCCCGAATTCTGCCAAACTGCTTGTCTTTTGTCAGCAGCACATGAGCATGCTCTATAGCCTGTGCCGCAATGATAAGGTCTGAAAGGGAAAATACTTCGCCCTTTGCATCATACTCCTGGCGAAGAGAAGCAAGAATTTCTGCTGTCCTCTGTGTTGCCGCAAGGCAATTGAACGACTGCAGTCTGGAAATGTGGAAGTCAATATAGTTTGGCTTTTTGTTCTTATAGCCAAGCAGCATCTCAAAATAGGTGATAAAGCTTATGTGTGCCTTTGCTGGATATGCAAAGGAAAGCGCCTCAAGTTGCAAAAGTGTTGCTCTTTTGTTCCTCTCGATATCTGCGATGACTGAGGTATCAAGCATAAGAGCCATCGCTATACTCTAAATCCTCCCTTTCTGGTGGATTTCAGGACAGTGCCTATCGCCTCTGCCTCTGCCTTTGAAAGTGGGTGCTTAACCTTCAGAAGCTCTTTCCAGAATGCTGCATGCTCTTTCGAATGAATTTCGCCAATGCCGTTTGCTGTGTTTTTTGCCCTTTCTTCACTGTTGCCTGCGGACTCTGCCCTTCCATATACTGCCGCCTGTTCCTTAAGTATGAGCACTACAGCCTCCCTCTTGTTGGAAAGCCTATGCTCTGCCTTGAAGTGCTCAAGTGATTTATTCACATCATCCGGGACATCTATAGTAATCTGGACCATATTACCATAATTCACTGCATTTCACTATAAAAATATTCTGTTGGCGCGTATTCTGCCAGCAAAGAGTGGCCTGCTTCATTCGCAGATGTCAAGAATCGCAGTAGCCTGCTCATAATTATTCTCAGAAAGAATCAGCGCTGAGCCCTGCGTCTTTCCGGAATCATCTGGACAGGGGGTGCCAAAGGTTAAGGGGGTGCCGGGGGGTGGATCATAGGTAAAGGTGACCTCCTCGTTGAGGATGTAGAAGTAGATATCTTTTTTTATCCTATCATCACCTAACGTACCCTCAAAAATAGCATCAAGCTTTTCATCCACATAGGGGCATATCTTTTGGGGAGTCCCTATTGCGGGGCACTCGTAATTAGTATCACCAAACACGCACTTAGCGAGCATTGACCTGAAATTAAGGTGATTGCAGTTGGGGTCTGCAATATCCATCAGGGTATTAAGGTAATCACCGGCAAGTTTGCTGTCAGTAAAGGTCTGTGTGTAGGCAGTCTCTTTCTTTCCTGCCTGAAACATGACATAGAACAAAAAGCCAAACACGATAAGTATCACGATGACCGCAAGGCCCATGATTTCCATCTGTGATTTTTTTGTGTTCATCAGGAATACACCGTAACCGTAAGCCAGCCAAAGGCGCAGCTGCCTCTTCCAAGCGACCCTTCGCAAAATGAATCTTCATCTGTTGCGTTATAGACTATTGCCGGAAGCCCTATGGTTGAAGAGCGTTGATATTCGTTTGGTTGGTTATCATAAATCATCCACGAATCGGGGGGAACATCAGGGAAAATTTCTTCAATCTTGATGGTGCTATAATAAAAGAGAGGGAAGTAATCTCCAATATTCTCCTCCATCACTCCACTGGAACTGGCATCCTCAGTATATGCCGCACCCAATTTCTGCACATCAAAGCAGTTAGCGATTGCTTCGCCATTTTTAGTGCACTGAATTTCAGGCAGGGTAAGCACCCGCTGCGCTACCTGGATGTGGTCAAGCTGCGAGCCTTCCCGCTGGGCTTCTTTCACCCCCTCAAAAAAGGACTGAGTGAAAAAGATGAAGCCAAAAGCAAGGAATACAAAGAAGACAAACATGATGACGGTGCTTTCCATCATCTGCAGCTGGGATTTTTTGGACGGAGTCATGGCTCTGGTGAATTGTTTGGCAACTTCAGAAGGTGATAGCCCCCAGTCTTCTTGCTTCCTTTTCGCTCAATGTTTCCCATCTTCATTAACTTAGTGATGTTTCTCTCGACCGTCCTCAGGGGCATGATGAGCTCACGAGATATCTCCTTTGCCTGCATCCCTCCCTTTTTGGAAATCAAATCATAAACCAAATTTAATCCGCCACTTAATCCGCCATCTAACTCCTCGCGTATCTGAGGTCTCCTGAATTTTATCCTGAAATGCCCGGCGGACTCTTCAAATGCCGGCTTGGAAAGCCCTTCTGCCTTAAGCATTCCAAGAATGTTTCTAATGCCCCTGCCCCACGCGTCTATCATGCCCGTGTAATAGACAGCTTCTGCAAGTAGGCGGTTTCTTGGTATGGACTCATGATCCCTGTACAGATCAGTGATTTTTAGGGCATCTGGAAGTTTACCTGGGTTTGCAATAACAAGCTCATCGTCATAAAGCTTAATATAGGTAAAGCCTGGGCTGGAATAATCCCTATGTATCAGGGCATTAATGATTGCTTCCCTCAATGCTTCGATGGGTATTTCCCATTTTTCTTTCCGGTAGAGCCCTTCGATTCGTGCTGTATGCCGAAGGTGATCTCTGAGGAAATCAAGCGATTTTTCGATGCAGTCGAAGAGGTTTCCCTCAATGCCCTTCAGATCAAAAAAATCTTCTTTGAGTTCACCTCTAAACCTGCCACACTTGACAATGGCGCTGCCAAAAAACTGCCGTGGATTCTTGCCGAACATGAGCACCGCTGCGTTGGTGAGGCTGCTATCGCTTGCCATTTTGAGATTATTTAAAACGAGGAGCTTGCTGCCGCCATTGCTCCTGCCAAAAACAAGTTTCCCTTGTTGGTGCTTGTTGAGCATTGCAGCTATCGAGATAATGCCCTCTTTCAGTTCTGCTGTTGATTTCTTGAATTCGAGGTGTTCTGTCTCCATGTGCATGCTACGCCTGCCAATTGTTTACTGCGCTGAGTTTGTACTCACAGCAGTTTCACTCCATCAATAAGGACTTCCCTTGCCATGCTGTTGCTCCTGTTGAATTCTTTCTGCGTGAAATAATGGGGCTGGATCTGGATGCCGAACCTGCTCTGCGTACTTTCACCGATGCTGGTTATGATTATCTCTTCTCCTGGTTTTTTTTCTTTGGTGATTAGAGCAAGGTCTATATCTGAATCTCTACGGTAGGTGCGCTTGACGTAGCTTCCAAAAGCATATACCGATACTAGATTGTCCAGAGCCTCATTGGTCAGCGCATAAACAAACTCGCTGATGGCCATCCTTGCCCTGAAATCCATACTGTTGATGTCCTCTTTTTCCATCCTCACAAGGTCAATGAGCCCATTGGAATAAGCGCTGCTCAGGTTAAGGGTATAGTATATTTTTTTCCCTGACTTTTTTGAGGAGACCATGCCAAATGCAAGAAGGAGTGTAACGGCGTGGTCCATCGCCTTGTTTCCCATGCTTGTCAGCCTTTTTATCTCGGCCCTGCTTATGCTCTTTCCAGGCGCTTCAGCAAACACAGAAAAAATTTTCCATGCTGTCCTGTTTCCCATGCAGATGTTAAGTATCATGGCTTCATCAAGCTCTCCATAAGCGCAATGTATGGCTTCACTATAGTATCGAGGAAGTAGAGTGCTTTTGCTGCGCTGGCTGAAGCGGGGCTAGTGAAATCCTGCGTATAGTATTGTGACTTGACTCGTTCTTCCCTTCCCTTTTTGAGAAGCAATGGAATCGTTTTTTCTTTCAGCCTTGCGGCATTGAAGAATATGCCTTTTGCTTTCGCAAGATGGAATATGATATTTGATTTCAGTTTGGGGTCATTAATGAGCTCCGTGATTGCCTGAATTGTTTTCCCGTGGGTGTTCTGCCCTACAATCTTAATGCCGAATTCCTTTGCTAAAAACAGCTTGGTAACGTCGTGCATTGCATAGTACCCTGAGATTATGCTCCACCTGGGAAATTTGCTTGCCGTTGCTTCTGCATGCGCAATATCCTCGCGAAAGGAATTCCTGTGAAACTTCAGATAATCTTCTTTCTCGGTTTCAGGCAGCAACTGCCAGATAAGGCTTTCTTCCACTTTATTGGATATAAACAAGGGAGGTTTATATATTTTACCACTTTAGTGGTCAGATTATGGCAACTGGGTTGATATTTGCAACTCAGGATGCTCCGATTTCCACAGCTAATATATCAGCGCACACGACTCTGACCTCAGCAGATTATTTTGTGTCGATAGCGTCCCTGCCCATCCCTCTAAATGAGGGATATTACTAACTGTCGCTGTTTTCATTGCGGTAAGAGGGCCTGGATTATCGTTATTGCTAACGACAGCAGTATGATAAGGCTTGCAGGCATTATCCGCGGCGCTATAAACTCCACTACCTGTAACAAACCCGTTGCTCCTTGCATGCAGTATTTCGGCAACGTAATTGAGCCGCTTGAAGTGCTTCCCCATCACGCAGTCATACATCTCTTTATTTTCTGAGAATATTGCAGCGAGGATGGTGGGCAGTTGATAGTAATTTCCTTGGTTGGATGTTGGGTAACTCTCCCAATCCCCCCTATCAGCGTTTGACCGATAGAAATCAAGAGCCCCCGATAAATACTT
>DUKR01000052.1 GCA_013329175.1 Candidatus Woesearchaeota archaeon | reverse complement strand
GTAGGCAAAAGGAGAGAAAACAGTAGCGCCGCTTTTGACAAGGTGGCCGTAGGTAATGCACTTTTTCCTGAATTGACGCCCTTCGCACGCTACAAAGAGGCAGGCAAGCAGCGAAACTTGCGTTTCTGGGTACACTCAAGCTTCGCTTTCGCGACCAGCGAGACTAGTGTCTCTGGCCATGCAACAGAGTTGCAGGCTTCATGATGGTGAAGTGTTACGGATTATCTGGATATAAGCCAACTATGGCAGAAGTAGAAGATGCCATTTCTATTGTGAATGCCTGCTTTGATCCAATTGCTCAAGAAATAAGCAAAAAAGTAAACAAATAAACTTTAAGAAGAGAACCAAACTCCTCCTCTTGAATCAGTGTTGGGGAATGGACAGTGAACACAGACATCCTTGTCATCGGTTCAGGAATTGCGGGCCTCAGCTTTGCTATCAAAGCCTCTCAATTCGCTAAAGTCACCATAGCAACCAAAAGCGAAGTGGCTGAATCTGCCACAAGACATGCCCAGGGAGGATTAGCTGCAGTCATGAAAAAGGGCGACTCCTGCTGGCTCCATGTCAAGGATACCCTCAGGGCAGGGGATGGTCTCTGCATAAAGAAATCCGTTAACTTTCTTGTAAAGCATGCGCCTGAGCAGATACGATGGCTGCAAGGCCTTGGCATGCGGTTTGACAGGAAGCCAAGCAGGGAGGCAGTCCACTCCCGCCCAAGAATTGTGCATAGGGGAGACATCACTGGAAGAGAAGTAGAAGATTTTCTGGTAAGCCTTGCCAAAGAGAGCAAGAACATCACAATCAAAGAGTACCATCTCGCAACCAAACTCATCAGGGAGGGCAACATGGTCATCGGAGCATACCTCCTTGATGCCAGAAAGAATGGCATCATGCAATGCAGCGCTAAAGCAGTCGTCCTTGCCTGCGGCGGGTTGGGAAGGCTCTACAAAAACACCGTTAACCCCCAAATCTCGACCGGCGATGGCTTCGCCCTTGCCTACAATGCAGGCGCTGAATTAATGGACATGGAATTCGTCCAGTTCCACCCTACAGGTCTCTACAATTCAGAGCCTCCCTTCCTTATATCTGAAACCGTGCGGGGCGAAGGCGGCATCATGAAGAACAGGCTTGGCATGCCTTACATGGCTCACTACCACCGTGACGGCGATCTTGCTCCAAGAGATGTCGTCTCAAAATTCAGCATTGATGAGATGAAGAAGACAAAAAGCAGCTGTGTCTATCTTGACGCGCGCCATCTGGGAGGGCAGTACCTGAAGAAGAGATTCCCAAATATCTACGCCGAGTGCCAAAAATACGGCATTGACATGGCAAAGGACATGATTCCTGTCTCACCAACTGCCCACTATTCCTGCGGCGGCATAAAGATTGACCTCAAGGCCAGGACATCCCTCACAAATCTCTATGCAATCGGTGAGAACTCATGCTGCGGCATCCACGGGGCCGACCGCCTCGCATCAAACTCATTGACAGAAGGTCTCGTGATAGGGGCAAGCCTCTCTGCCTATCTGAAAAAAAGCATGAAAAAAGAGGAAAGCCTGCAGGGGAGTTCCATAACCGACCTGACAATGCCTTGCGAGCCCCTCTTAACAAAGGATAAGGCAAGGCTTGCGACAGTCAGAAAAAGGCTGCAGGATATCATGTGGGAGCAGGTAGGCATTATCAGGAATGTGGCTGGGCTGCGCGATGCAATCACAGAGATTGAGGCATTGGAAAAGGAGGCAAAAAGGACAAAAGGGTTTGACGCTGGAAAAGCGCAGGCCCTCAGCATGCTCACCACCGCAAGGCTCATAGCTGTTTTTGCTCTCAGGAGAAAGGAATCCAGAGGGACGCATTTCCTTATTGACTATCCTGAACGGGATGATGCGCGGTGGATAAGGCATCTGACCGTCAGCAAAGGCAAGGGAAAAAACATGGAATCAAAATCTTTTTAATCCTCCGCTGAAGCTATCAGCAATCCATGTACGAATTGATCATCACCGAGAAGCCTAGTGCAGCCAAGAAGATAGCAGAAGCACTGGCTGACGGCAAAGCTATAAGGGAAGGGAAAGACGGCGTCTATTTCTATAAGCTCACGCACGGCAAGAAGGACATCATCGTCTCCTGTGCAGTAGGCCACCTCTATGGGCTGGCAGAAAAAAAAGACACCAAAAGAAAAGAGATACCTGCATTCAGCATTGAGTGGGTCCCTGCTTATGATGTCTCAAAAGGCTCTGCACACACAAGAAAATACCTCACAGCCATCAAAAAGCTTGCATTAGACGCTTCAGAGTTTACGATAGCAACAGATTACGACGTGGAAGGGGAGGTCATTGGCCTCAACATCATCCGCTACGCCTGCAAAAGAAAAGATGCAGCAAGGATGAAATTCTCAACACTCACTCGCGATGAGTTAAGGGAAGCCTATGCAAACAAAAGCAGGCGCCTTGACTGGGGCCAGGCAAAAGCAGGCGAGACAAGGCATTTTCTTGACTGGTACAACGGCATCAACTATTCCCGCGCGCTGACAGCAGCAATAAAAAAAGCAGGAGCCTACAAGCTCATGTCAACTGGCCGGGTACAGGGGCCTGCACTGAAGATAATCGTAGAGAGGGAGAAAGACATCCAGAAATTCAGGCCCGAGCCCTTCTGGCAGATTGAACTGAATGGCGAGGCAAAAAAGGGAACAATAGCAGCATGGCATGAGAAAGACAAGTTCTGGAAAGAGGATGATGCGGCAAAAGTCATGCAGAGCGTCAAAGGAAAAAAAGAAGGCACGGCAAAAAGTGTTGATGCAAAACAATTCAAGCATGCCCCTCCAAATCCCTTTGACCTCACCTCGCTCCAGATAGAGAGCTACCGTTGCCACGGCATCTCCCCTAAAGACACGCTTGCAATAGCCCAGGAATTATACACAGGCGGGTTCATCTCCTACCCAAGGACATCATCAAACCAGTTGCCGGCCGCAATTGGCTACAGAAAGATACTCACCCAGATTGCAAGAAACAGCCACTATGCAGCATTAGCAAATGCTCTCCTCAAAGAAGCAGGCCTCACCCCCAACAACGGCAGCAAGACTGATGCAGCGCACCCTGCAATCTATCCGACAGGCATCATTCCTGATGTTGCGGGCCGCGAGCATAAACTCTATGACCTTATCGTCAGGCGCTTTCTTGCGACATTTGCCAAGCCTGCAACAAGGGAGACCGTGACCATCACCATTGAGGTCAACAACGAATATTTCATTGCAAAGGGGACAAGGACGCTTGATAGGGCCTGGCACGAATACTACCGCCCCTACGTCCGGCTTGATGAGGTAGAGCTGCCAAAGGTCGCCGAAGGGGATGCAATAGCAATCAAAAAAATAACCAAGCACCAGAAAGAGACCCAGCCGCCTAAGCGGTACACTCCTGCATCCATCATCAAGGAGCTTGAGAAGCTGAATTTAGGTACAAAAGCAACCCGTGCTGAGATCATTGACACTCTTTTCAAGCGCGGCTATGTTGATGGAAAGACCATCGAAGCAACACAGCTTGGCATACGAACCATTGAGACGCTGGCCGAGCACTGCCCAAAGATAATTGATGAGGCACTGACAAGCCATTTTGAAGAGGAGATGGAAAAGATAAGGGAGAGCACGACCGATGAAGAAAAAGTCCTTGCCGACGCAAAAAAAGCGATAACAGAGATAATCCGCGATTTCAAAAAGAATGAATTATCCATTGGCAAGAAGCTACTTGCAGCAAACATTGAGACAAGGGACGAGCAGACAACGCTTGGCAACTGCCCAGCATGCAAAGATGGAAAGCTGCAGATACGAAGAGGAAAATACGGAGCATTTGCCGCCTGCAACCGCTATCCCGAATGCAAGACCACCTTTTCGCTTCCTAAAAGCGGCCTCAGCAAGCCAGCAAAAAAAGCATGCGAGCACTGCGGCATGCCCATGATTGTTCTCATCAGGCAGCGAAAAAAACCCCAGGAGCTCTGCGTCAACCAGGACTGCCCGTCAAAGAAAATAGAAGGCGAGGCAGGGAAAGAATTAAGGGATATAGAGAAAGGCAAGGTTGAGAAAGAATGCCCCGAATGCAAAGAGGGCAAGCTTGTCGTCAGGAATTCCATCTACGGAAAATTTCTTGGCTGCGAGCGTTTCCCAAAATGCAGGCACACTGAGAGCATTGCTGAAGGTCCCCTGAAAGAGGATTTTAAGGAAAAAGGAAAGGACAGGAAAAAAAGCAAGTAGTAAAGGGCATTCCCTAAAAGCTCATTGCCGGCAGCCTCTTTGCCAAAAGCGGTGTTGTTGTTCTCTCTCCTCCTGCCTGCGGTGAAATTTATGATGGAAATTCCGTCGTGCATTACTCCTCGCACTCCCCCTTAATGCTCACCTGCGCAGCGCTCTAATACTGAGGCAATGATCTGCGCAGCACTCAATAATGAGGCGATTGCTGCAACACATGCCCTTGCCAGCAAGC
>DUKR01000050.1 GCA_013329175.1 Candidatus Woesearchaeota archaeon | reverse complement strand
TTTGCTAAACAAATACCTTCTTTTCTTTCTTCGTTTTTTCCCCCCCTCGGATTTTGCAATGAGTGGATTGCTTAAATAGAAAAGAATGAGGCTACGCATTGGCTGTGGAAGCGATGTGAGGTATGGCTAATGCCTTTTTTCTGATGATTCTCTTTTTGGAATGCCAGGCTTCCCACAAACCTGCCTCTTTCCTCCCAAAGAGGGCTTTTCGGGTTGGTGAAGTAGTGCTATTGCCCGCAATCTTTAAAAGCATCTTCCCTCCCCTCACGCAGCGATGGAGCTGACGCAGCATTATGACCCAAAAGCCTCAGAAGAGAAGTGGCAAAGCTTCTGGGAAGAGCAGGGCATCTACAGATTCAATCCGAAGGATACAGAAAAGGAGATCTACTCGATAGATACCCCCCCCCCTACGGTATCGGGAAAGATGCATCTTGGCCACGCCTTCTCCTACACCCAAGCGGACATCATCGCACGCTTTCAGCGGATGCTTGGGAAAAACGTTTTCTTTCCTTTTGGGACAGACGATAACGGCATTCCGACAGAGCGCCTTGTTGAGCAGCTGAAGAACGTGCGGGCAAACCGCATGGAGCGCCAGGAGTTCATCGCTCTCTGCCTGGATACCCTTGACAACGAGCTGAGGCCAAAATACCTTCAGGACTGGAAGAGAATCGGCATGAGCTGCGACTGGAGCATTGTCTACTCAACCATTGATGAGCATTCAAGAAGGATTTCACAGCGCTCTTTCATTGACCTCTTCAATAAGGGAAGAACCTACCGAAAACAGGCGCCGGTCATCTGGGATCCCGTGCTGCAGACAGCCTTATCCCAGGTTGAGCTTAAGGATGAGGAGAAGGAATCAACCTTCAGCAACATAGCTTTCAAGACAAGCGACGGCGAGGATGTCATCATCGCCACAACAAGGCCAGAGCTGCTATGCGCATGCGTTGCAGTCTTTGCCCATCCTGATGATGCCAGATACCAAATGCTCATAGGAAAAGAGCTGAGGGTTCCTGTATATCATTTCTCAGTCAAGGTGCTTGCTGATAAGCGCGTTGACCCTGATAAGGGAACAGGCATAGTCATGTGCTGTACCTTTGGTGACCAGACAGACATTGAGTGGTACAAGGCATTCAACCTTGATTTGAAGGTCGCACTAACAAAAGACGGCCGCATGACTGCGATTGCCGGCAAATACCATGGAATGGCGGTAAATGAGGCGCGCACTCATATCATTGCAGACATGCAGGAATCAGGCGAACTCATCAAGCAGGAGAGAATAGTCCATACAGTCAACGTCGGCGAGCGCTCTGGAGCAGAGATTGAGATCCTTGAGACAAAGCAGTGGTTCATCAGTTATCTTGACCTTAAAGACGACATGCTGAAATGGGGAAAGGCGCTGAACTGGTATCCTGAGCACATGAAGGTACGCTATGAGCACTGGGTCAAGGGCCTTTCGTGGGACTGGCTGATTTCACGCCAGCGCTGCTTTGGTGTCCCCTTTCCCGTCTGGTACTGCAAGGACTGCGATGCTCCAATTCTGGCAAAAGAGGATGACCTGCCAGTTGACCCGCTCACCAGCAAGCCTCCCATCAAGAAATGCGAAGCATGCGGATGCAGTGAATTCATACCTGAGCAGGATGTCCTTGACACCTGGGCAACGTCTTCGCTCACCCCCCAGATAGCAACAGAGCTTATGAAAGGAACGCCTGCGTATGACAAACTCTATCCCATGTCCCTTCGCCCGCAGGCGCATGACATCATCACCTTCTGGCTCTTCAACACCGTCGTCAAATCGCAGCTGCACCATGGCATCAACCCATGGCGTGACGTGGTCATCTCAGGCCACGCCCAGGATCCCCATCGCAAGAAGATGAGCAAGAGCAAGGGCAACGTCGTTGAGCCTCAGGGGATGATTGCAGAGTATTCAGCCGATGCCCTGCGGTTCTGGGCAGCAGGGTCAAGGCTTGGTGACGACCTTCCGTTTCAGGAAAAAGACATGGTGACTGGCAAGAAATTCATCACCAAGCTCTGGAATGCTTCAAAGTTCTCGTTCATGCACCTCAAAGGCTATACGCCTGAGCAGCCTGAGGAGCTTGAGGCAATTGACAAATGGATTATTTCAAAGGCTAATGGGCTTATCAAGGGCTGCACCTATTCCATGCAGCAGTATGAATATGCAAGGACCAGGCTTGACGTCGAGGCATTCTTCTGGCACCTCTTCTGCGACCAGTATCTTGAGATAGTGAAGGACAGGCTCTACAATCCAGGAGAGAGAGGGGAAAATGCGAAAGCCTCAGCCCAGTTTGCCCTCTTCTACACTCTCAATGCGATTCTCAAGCTTATTGCCCCCGTCATGCCTCACATCACCGAAGAGCTCTACCAAGCCTATTTCAAAGAGTGGGAGCTCGCCCCAAGCATCCACAATGCGGCATGGCCATCTGGAGGCCCTCAGGACGAGGAAGCAGAGCTGCTTGGCGATTTTGCTGTCAGGGTGGTGCATGAAGTGCGCAAGGCGAAGGCTCAGAGCAATAAATCTATGAAGGATCCTGTCCGCTCCCTCAAGCTTAAGGGGAGGTTTGCCGGCATCCTCTTCGATAAGATAAAGGATGACCTTGCTGCCGCAACCAAAGCCGATACTATTAGTTTTGAAGAGATTGACGAGGGCTCTGAGCAGCAGTGGGATTGCGTGGTTGAGGTATAGCCTAGGCTTTTCTCGCCAGTCCCCCCTCTTTAGCATCTTCAACGACAAACCCTTTCTCCTTAATCTGATTCCTCAATGCATCAGCCAATGCCCATTCCTTTGTATCCCGTGCCTCATTCCTTTTTTTCACCAGCGCAAGCACATCAGCAGGAACTGCGTCATCTGAAAAATTCATCACTCCCAGCACAGCATCAAGAGACGAGAGCAGGTCAAGGATTGCAGAGGCATCCTTTTTACCGGCACCCCCTGAATCAATAAGTACGTTCACGTCGCGGATAAATTCAAACACCACAGCAAGCCCTTCAGCAATGGCAAGGTCATTGTCCATCTCCCTGATAAAGGCCTCCTGAGCATTGGAAATATACTGGGCAACGCGGGCATTTTTCTCTTTGCCCTCAGCGATCCCTTTCAGTTTCCTGATGGTGTTGTTCAGGCGGGAAATGGCATGCATGGCAGCATCCAGCGCATCAAACGTGAAATTCAGCTGCTGCCGGTAATGGGTAGCCAAAAGGACGTACCTGATAGCCAATGGGTCATGCCCCCTTGAGAGCAGGTCGCGCAGGGTATAGAAATTGCCTAAGGATTTGCTCATCTTCTTTCCCTCAACCAGGAGGTGCTCATTATGCACCCAGTACCTGACAAACTGCTTGCAGGTGCAGCCTTCAGTCTGGGCTATCTCGTTCTGGTGATGCGGGAAGATGAGGTCAACGCCGCCGGTATGGATGTCAAACTGCTCGCCAAGATGCTTTGTGCTCATGGCAGAGCATTCAATATGCCAGCCTGGCCGTCCTTTGCCAAGCTCAGTATCCCAGAACACCCCTCCGTCTTCGGGGGTGTAGGCTTTCCACAGCGCAAAATCGTGAGCAGAGTCCTTCCCATACTCGTCATGGGCTATCCTTGCCCCTGCCTTCAGGCTTGCCTTCTCAAGCTGTGCAAGCTCACCATACGAGGGGAATTTCGAGACTGCGTAATACACTGAGCCATCTTCTGCCTTATAGGCAATGCCCTTCTCAAGCAACCTCTTCACCATTGCAATAATTTCAGGGATGTGGGCTGTAGCCATTGGGAATGCGTCAGCTTCCCCTATGTTGAGGGTGCGGATGTCCTCAAAAAATATTTTGGTGTAGCGCTCTGTAAACTCAGAAAGTGTCTTCCCTTCCTTCTGCGAATCTCTTATTGTCTTGTCATCAACATCGGTGATGTTCATGACGTGCCTGACGGCATAGCCACGGAAGCGAAGGTATTTTTTCAGGAGGTCTGCTACAATGTAGGCTCTGAAGTTGCCGATGTGTGCGTAGTTATAGACTGTAGGCCCACAGGAGTACATCCTCACTAACTGAGCGTCAATAGGCTCAAAGTTCTCTTTTTTTCGTGCCAACGTATTGAACAGGTGCAACGTGCTTTCTGTCATTTTTGAGGCAATCCTTGTTCTTAGTTTATATTGTTTATTGCGGCATTCGAGTGCGGCAAAAAATAGAAGGGAGGGCTGGGATTTGAACCCAGACATGATCGCTCTGCAGGCGATCGCCTTAGCCGGATTTGGCTACCCCCCCGATTGAAGTGCCTGAAGATGAGTCAATGTGAAGAATGCTACCAACAACAGCAGGGTGAACTGGTTTTCATGCGTTTAGGAAAGCGGCTGCGCCTATTTAAAGTTTTCTTGCAGCCTTGCGAAGGAAAAGGAAGCCTCTGCATTATTCCATTAGGCATAATCCGCTCAGCAACATTTATAAGTTAACTATCGTTACCATTCCCTTATGAGCAAGATGTTATCGGCAGTAAGGGAGTACTGTTTCTGTTGTAGGTGTTGCTGTTAGGCACATCATTAACTTACACTATCCATTTTTTCATTACCTATTCCAATGCAGGGAGGCTATTCACTATGATACCATTTACAGAAAAACTAACGATTGAGTTTAAGGTTCCAGATGGCTTGGTTTCAAGGCTACTGCGATCCTATAAGGATGATGAGCAGAATGTAAATGATGAGCAATTCAAAACAAGCAATGGATGGCTTCCCCAGACAGCAAATACCCCGAATATCGGCGGGATTGACTATCTTGGAGCACTCTTTTTCCCAAACTATCGGAATCTGAGTGCTATAACAACTGACCAAAACCAACTGGAGCGGGTTGTGCAGGCAGTAGGAAGCGAATTGGTTACCAGAGGAACAGCGCTGGAAAATGCCGCCATACTTGAAGGAAGGTCAAAGCTTACTGCAAGCAATGTTGAATTTGCTGTAAAGGCGATAGTTACGGAATTCTTGGATTATATCCCTGAATTGAGACTAAACCTAAAGGAAGATGTAGTTGCAGTGTTGAACAAAGACCCATCAATAGAAGGGTTGTATATCGTGATTTTAAACAATAATGGTTATCAGTCTGTTGAGACAAACAGGGTGGCTCATTTCTTCTACGAAAGGGAACTAAACGGCCTTGCAAGAGACATGGCAGAGGATGCAAAAAACCGCTTTAATTTTGATATTCATCCGGGAACTAAGCTAGGTAAACGCATAGTATTTGACCATCAGGGTGCAGTTATCGGAGAGTCAGCAGAAATTGGTGAGGACTCCACTTTGTACCAAGGTGTCACACTTGGTGCCTATGCATTCCAGTTTGAGGATAGAAAAGTGATAAGAATTGATAAAAGGCATCCAACCATCGGAAATAGAAATACTGTCTACTCCTATGCACAAATATTAGGGGGAAATGTTATTACAGGGGACGACGTTATCATTGGAGCTGAAACGGTCATTCTCGGGGGAACGAAGGGAGTGTATATAGGGAATGAAAGCAAGGTACTTCCTGGAACACATATCAATGGGGGCCCCTTTAAGGGAGATGGCTATGGGGTATATATCGGAAGCAAAGTACTCATTTTTCCCAATGCTGGTATTGATGGCGGGCACAGAGGGATTACGGTTGGTGATAACAGCAGAATAGCATTAGGAGCCCAGGTATTGGGTAGGAGTTCAGTAAGATATGGAGGCAGAATCAATATAGGGAACAACTCAAAAGTCCTTCCTGGCGTAGTGTTGCTTCATAGCATTGAGCCTGGCACAAAGTACGGTGGCTTAACAAAATACATCCATGATTTTCTCGCTATTAATTTTAACGGGATTATTGCGCGACACAATCACAAGGGATGATGCTCCTTTCCAGCACAAACTATTTTAACCACTCTTAAACGCACCTATGGATATGGGTTACCACCACCTTCTCGATACTCTGGCATTACGAATCCCAAAAATCCTCCTTCCTAAGGATACTATTGATATGCGGAAATGGGCTGTTGTTGCCTGCGACCAGTACACCTCACAGCCTGCATACTGGAAGCGTGTTGCGGAGTTCGTTGGTGATGCACCATCCTCCCTGCACCTTATTTTTCCTGAGGCATTTCTTGGAAGAGATAACCGCAAGCGCATAGAGCGCATCTGCACTGCAATGCAGGAATACCAGGACACAGGCGTATTCAGAGAGCCCGAATCCTGCTTCATGCTCATACAAAGGACCCTGAAGTCAGGCGTGGTGAGAAATGGCCTTATCGTCGCCCTTGACCTTGAGCACTATGATTATAGCAAGAACTCTGCAAGCCTTATCCGGCCAACGGAAGCAACAATCCCTGAGCGCATCACTCCACGAATTGCAATCCGAAAAGGGGCATCGCTTGAGCTGCCCCACATCATGGTGCTCATTGATGACCCGCAAAAAACAGTCATTGAGCCGCTCTTTGCTGCTAAGCATGATGAAAAGAACATGCGCTATGATTCTCCCCTCATGCTTGATGCAGGCAGCATCGCAGGATTTGCCATCCGAGAGCCTGAGCACATAGCAGGAATAGCCCAGGCAATCGCTAAGCTTGCAGACAAGGGAAATTTCACCAGGAGATATGGCCTTTCAAGGGGAGCGCAGGTCATCCTCTACGCTGTCGGCGATGGCAACCATTCCCTTGCAACGGCAAAAGCGCTCTGGGAAGAGATGAAAAAAAAGCTTTCTGAAGAAGAGCAAAACGAGCACCCTGCGCGCTTTGCACTCGTTGAGCTTGTCAACCTCCATGACGACGGACTGGCATTTGAGCCAATTCATAGGATTGCCTGCGGCATGGAGACGCAATCCCTGCTTTCCGCAATGCAGCGCTACTTCCAGAATAAAGGCGCAGCCTTCAGCTGCGAATACCCTAAGAGAACAGAGAGCCTAAGCAAAGCTGCCAGAAGGAAATCAGAAGGAGCCCATCATATCCCTTTTTTCACAAGCACAGCACATGGCATGCTCTCGATAGAAAGGCAGTTGCACAGCCTTGCTGCAGGAAGCCTTCAGGAGTGCCTTGATGAGCTGGTGAGGCACAACCCAGCGCTGACGGTTGACTACATCCACGGGGAAAAAGAACTCTCATCCCTTGTGCAACAGCATCGTGCAACAGGATTCATCCTCCCGCAATTAAGGAAGGGCAGCCTCTTTGAGAGCGTCATCAGGCATGGGATACTTCCCAAAAAGACGTTCTCTATGGGAGAAGCAGAAGACAAGCGCTTCTATATTGAGGCTCGGCGCATCCGGAAATAGGGTAACGGCATTCTTTTTTCACAACTTATTTCTCCCTGAACTCCTCGCTCTTGTCGTCACTGTATATTCCTCTGAACTCAAACATTATTTCTGCACCTCCGTTTTTTTATTGCATAGCGCGGCGAAAAAGCCAAAAAATAGGCTGTTAGACAATGGTGGTCAGTTAACCCTCAAACTAATGATTTGCGGCTAACACCACACCCGCACAGTAGTATGGCAACAGCTAGAAGAGCAATTCGCAATCCGTTTCATGCTGCCAGTAATCATGATTCATTATATGTGCTCCCCTCTATATAAGCCTTTCTGAGTCTGGGGCTTCATGTTCAATTCCGAAATTGGTT
>DUKR01000130.1 GCA_013329175.1 Candidatus Woesearchaeota archaeon | reverse complement strand
TAGTTAGGCTATTTAGTGTTTTTGTTTATAAATATATTTGTCTAGATAACTCCAGATATACTATTTTAAGAATAGATAAAGGATAAATTAATGGCCAACTTCATAGCCAATTGTTTAAATAATACCCCAGCATGCCCTTCCAAAAACTATGGAGACACCTTTCACTCCAAGAGAAGAAGCCATCCGAAAGTACTTGGGTGACATAGCCAGCATAGGAAAAAATGGTACCGGTGGAGTGACGCGCTTGGCATTCTCACCTGAAGAGCGGCAAGTCCACACTTATGCAAGAAATCTTATGAATGATAGAGGCTACAATATCAGAACTGATGCTTTTGGAAACCTGATTGCATCAAAAGATAGTGATCAGCAAGGCAGGAAGGTTATGCTTGGCACACATCTTGACTCAGTCATCAGAGGGGGAAACTATGACGGCGTTGTTGGTTTCGTTGTGGCAATTGAAGCAGTTGATGCTGCCGAGAAAGAAAGAAGTTTACCCTATGGAATTGATATCGTCATTTTCAGGGCAGAGGAGTCAACACGATTTAACAGGGGCTGCCTGGGAAGCAGCGCGGCATTTGGCTTTCTCAGTAGAGATGATGCCCAAAAATTAGAAGATAATGAACATCAAACGCTGGAGGATGCTATCAATAATAGCGGTGGTGACAGCTCAAAGCTAGGAAATGCATGGCTCACGACTAATGAATATATGTATTACTTTGAAACTCACATCGAGCAGGCAACAGTACTGGAAACAGAAGGCATTTCTGTAGGCATAGTAACCTCCATTCGGGCTGCTGAAAGAATGTGCCTTCATGGCCCTTATTCCCTTCAGACAGCTGCCAAAATTGTGCTTGATGTAGAAAAAATAGGCGAAAAATATGCAAAGACTGGAGACCTTGTAGCAACAGTTGGCAAAATCAGTTCAAAAGATGGGAACAATAAGTTGATTGCCGGTGCAGACTCTATCAATACTATTCCAGGGACCGTGACTTTTACCATTAACTGCTTGGCAGATATCACAAAAAAAGATATCACAAAGAAATATGATACAATAGCCACAAGGAGAGGAGTCACCTACAAGTATATTAGTAACAGTCAAAACTTTGCCACGGTGTCGGTATCAGGAGCTGCAGGCCACTCAGGAGGAACTCCTATGGGAAAGGTGTACAGAAAAGACGCCCTTACTGCAGCAAGTGAGATGATTCTGGCAATCCCTTCTGACCTTATACCAGCCTCCAAGAATATTATTCTCTACGTAGATGTCAGAAGTAATGATGTAGCCTATAGGAGCAGAGCAATGGGCGAGATAATTGAAAAGGCAAAACAGTATCCCCCTCTGATTTCGCATCTCATTGAAAACTCACAGCCCATCAAGCAATTAGATGAAAAATTGAGAACATACCTCAGAGATTCAGCTAAAGAGCTAGGCATCTGTACAATAGATTTGCCAAGCGGCGCAGCGCATGACGCAATGAAAGCAGCTTTGTATGGCATTCCGACTGCCATGCTTTTTGTCCCGTCAAGAAAGGGACTTAGCCACTGCCCTGATGAGTACACCCCGACAAACCATATTGCAGATGCAATAAAAGTGCTTGCCCATACGCTATGTAACCTAAGGGGTTGATTGCCTTGTTTTTGGCATTAAAAAACAAGAGACTAAAAAAGTCCCTTAGGCTTTAAGAGTAGAAAAAGCCTTCCTAAACCAAGCAAAAAAAGAAAAAGGCCATTACCTCTTCTTCATCTTCCTGGCAACAGCTGCCATGATTGCGGCACCTATCACTGCACCGACACCTGCAGCAATTGCTGCTGACTTTCCTGGATTTTTTTCCATGTAGCTGTGCAGCTTCTTTTCTGCATGCCCAATCTTTGCCTTGGCTTTATTCAGCTCTACAGCAAGCTTTTTCTTGCCAAGGGTCAATTTTTTCTTCATAACTTCAGTTGCCATTTCTTTTTTTGCCATCAGCACCATCCCCCGTGTTTATTTTCTCCTTTTCAGCCTGCTCTTGATTGCCATGCCCCAGAGGAGCAGGATAAGACCTACAACAAAAAATGTCCAGCCTTTAGAGAGGTGGAGATATTCATTGATGAGCAATATCACGCCGATGCTGATGAATATCAGGGCAAGGATGCCCATGACGAGGGAGATAATGGATTTTGCGAGGCGATCATGGATGGCATCAATTGCGTCGTGGAGACTATCCATCAGGGTCTGGGCATAGCCTTTCAATGACTTGATGAGAATGGATGATGCAGCCTCTGAGAAGAATGACTTGAATGGATTTTCTTTTGGCTTCTCTTTTTTTGCCATATTGTTTTCTTATGGCTTGTTTATATATAAATGTAGCGGAAGCAAGTAATACTTCACTCCTTCACCATCCTGAAGCCTGCCTGCGGCGAGATTGAGGTTGTAAATTCCGTCGTGCACAGTATAGGCGTTCATCCTTCACACCC
This sequence comes from Candidatus Woesearchaeota archaeon, assembly GCA_013329175.1. Lineage (GTDB taxonomy): Archaea > Nanobdellota > Nanobdellia > Woesearchaeales > UBA11716 > UBA11716 > UBA11716 sp9638u. Next base: position 354 of record DUKR01000130.1, on the reverse strand, counting down.
GATGGTGCAGCGCTCTAATACTGGAGCGATGGCTGCAACAAATGTCCTGCTGCCCAACTGAGGCTTTTTTTTGTCCATCCTCGGAATTGGCAAGTGCGTTATGCTCTGCAATACGAAGGATGAGGCTGCGCATTGGCCGTGGAAGCGATGGGAGGAGTGCTAATGCCTTTTTCTGATGAGCTTTGGGGAATGCCCCTTTTCCACGAGCCTGCCTGCCTCGATTGCAACGTAAGATGGGCATCAATCCCCCAAAAAATGCATTCCCTAAAAACTCATTGCCGACAGCTTATTTGCCAAAAGCGACGCTTCTGTTCTCTCTCCTTTTGCCTGCGGTGAAATTGATGATGAAAATTC
>DUKR01000112.1 GCA_013329175.1 Candidatus Woesearchaeota archaeon | reverse complement strand
GGAATATGCCCTCTGATTTCGCCAAGTGCGAAATTTCCTACTGCATCCATTACAAGGCTTCTCTGCGCGTTTGCGGCGCATGCTGTTTTTGCGTTGACGGGTTGTGATATATTACTGCGGTTATCAGTCATTGTTTGTCACCTGTTGTTATTTCTAAAAAGTAGTTATGCATCTGGACTAATTAAATCTATGTCTTCCTTATAAAGGACAACATTAATATACAACTCCTGCATCCCATAGGCGCATGGATACTCGCATCCTTGAGGACGTAGGGCTTACCAGAAGTGAAAGGGAAATATATCTCGCCCTCCTGAAAACTGGCCAGACACCATCGGGCAAACTGACAAAAGAGGTGGATATGCACCGCTCAAGGGTGTATGAATCCCTCAACCGCCTGATGGAAAAGGGGCTGGTCTCCTACGTCATAAAAAATGGCGTGAAGCATTTTTCTGCTGCAACTCCCGAGAGGCTTCTTGCTTATGTAGAAGACCAGGAAACGCTTCTTGGCGAAAAAAAAAAAGAGCTTGCGCAATTCATTCCTGAACTGAAGAAGTTGATTGACCCGCTGAAACCTGAGGCTGAGGCTCATGTCCTGAGCGGGCCAGAGGGCTTTAAGACCATGAGAAGGGACGTGCTTAAGGTGAAAAAAGACATCTACATGATTGGGGCTAAGGGAAAAGAGTATGAAGCACTGCACTACTTCTTTCCTCAGTTTGAGAAGCTCAGGGTGCAGCATAAGATATTCTGGCACATCCTCTTTGACAATGAAGCTCCTGAATGGAACTCGCCCACGAAAAAACTGGTTGCAATACGGAGGCTTCCCAAGACCTATTCCACTCCGACAGCCATTAACATCTATGGCGACAGAACGGTAAGCGTGCTCTGGAAAGGGAAGTACCCCTTATGCTTTATGATTATTAACAAGGACGTAGCGGACTCGTATCGCAAGTGGTTCAGGCTTTTGTGGGAGTATGCTGCATAGGGTTGCCAAAGGCATCGAAGAAGGGCGTAAAGATGCGCCAGAAATCAACAGACAAGGAACGCAAGCAATGAGGACAGGAGTGGAAATCCAAAACTCAAATAAATGAAGCCAATAATCTTAAGAGCTATGCTCTGCTTAGGCATAGAATCAACCGCCCACACCTACGGCATAGGCATAGTGGACAATACCGGCAGAATCCTTGCCAATGAAAAAGCTGCCTACACCACAGACAAGGGAGGCATCCACCCATCAAAGGCAAAGGAGCACCACCTAACGGCAGCACCAGGCATCCTGAAGCAAGCACTCAGGAAAGCAAATATCTCCCTCGATAATGTCAATCTCATCGCATTCTCCCAAAGCCCTGGCCTTGCTCCCTGCCTTGTTGTCGGAAAAGACAATGCGGTTGCGCTTGCTAAGAAGCTATTGATCCCGATTGTGGGGGTTAACCATTGCATTGCGCATCTTGAGATTGGAAGATTGCTCACCAGGACGAAAGATCCTGTCCTCCTCTACGCCTCAGGCGCCAATACCCAGGTAATAGCCTACCAGGGAAGAAAATACCGGATTTTTGGCGAGACACTGGATCAGGGAGTAGGAAACGCGTTGGATGCGTTCGCCAGATACATGGGACTAGGCTTCCCGGGAGGGCCAAAACTGCAGGAATTGGCAAAGCAGGCAAAGCAGTACATTGAGTTGCCCTATGCAGTAAAAGGCATGGACGTCTCCTTTACGGGCATCCTCACAAGCCTCAAGGACAAATATGACTCAGGAAAGTACTCCAGAGAGGATCTTGCGTATTCAGCGCAGGAGACGATTTTTGCGATGCTTGTTGAAGTCTCCGAGAGGGCGATAGCGCACTGCCAAAAGAGGGAATTGCTGCTTGGCGGAGGCGTAGCCTGCAATACAAGGCTGCAGGAGATGTGCCGTATCATGTGCTCTGAGCGCGGTGCAAAATGCTATGCTCCTGAGCATCAGTTTCTGGTTGATAACGGAGCAATGATAGCCTGGAGCGGCCTTCTTATGTATAAGGCTGGCGTTCGTGATGATGCCTCTATTGTTGATATCAGGCCGGCTGTCCGGACGGATGATGTGGAAGTAGTGTGGAGATGACACCTGATCAGCCATATATGGAAAATGTTATCGCCTGCTTTTTTTCACGAGATTTCATCCTTTCCTTCCTCCAGTTTTCAATAATCCGCAACAATCGCTTCTTTTCCTTCATTTTTTTTCTTCTTTTCTTTCTTTATTTTTCTTTTCCCCCGTCGGAAAGTGCAATGAGAGGATTGCCTGGATAGAAAAGGATGGGGCTACACCTTGGCTATGGAAGCGATGAGAGGAGTGCTATTGCCTTTTTTTGAATGAGCTTTTGGGGAATGCCAAATGTCCATGCCTTACTTGCTGAAACTTTCAGGTGGGTGAAGGAGTACGAACCTGATGTCACGCAGGATAGTCAAGCAATGTCTTCAATGAAGTAATCCTTTATCCAATAGGAGCAAGAATATCCTCAGGATGGCCTTTTGCTTTGAGCTCATCATGCTTTTTTTCAAGAGCGTGCAGCTTTGCACGCAGCTCCTGTTGTTCCATTGCCTGAAGCCCGCGCTCACTCTTTGCCAACGGCTTGTTTTGCTTCCGAACACTTTGTCATTGTCCATTCTTTATTTTGCAGTGAAATTGCTCTTGAAAATTTCGTCGTGCACTGCTACCCGCGTCCATCCTTCAGCCCCGCTGGTAGCAGCGCGCAACCGTATGCTGTTGGCTGGTGCTTGTGCCGCATTCCTTTTCTCTTGCTGCTGTTTTTCACTCGCTGCAGCAGAAAACCTGTGTGCCGTCAATTATGCGAGCATTGGCAGTGTTGCGGCTGCGAAGGTCGTGGGGGGTTGTCCCTCACGGGGGTGCGACCTCATTGTCCCGCTTCAGCCACATGCGAGCCGACGGCACACCGATGGTTTTCTGCTCGAGTGAAAAACGCTGCAGGTCATCATCACCTCTAATGAGAAATGCCGCACCAATCGCTTCAGGAAAGTGAAGTATTGCCACATGGCCCATATGACGTGGAAATGAAGTTCTCTCCCCATTAAGTATTTAAATAAAGATAGCAGGAAAACAAAAGATGGTTTTTAAAAGGGGCATGATAATCACTGCAATACTGCTCTGCCTGTTCATTCCCTCTGCCATGTCTGAAAAGCCAGGTAACATAGGCAGCAGCGAAGAGCTGAGCGTTTCTCTTGACACTTCGCCAGAAATTACACAGCATCTCATCAAGATAGTCAAGCAGCCCATTGATGATGCCCTGCTGTGCGAAAACAGCGAAGCATTTGTTTTGATTGCAAAGCCAGCAGGAAGAGAGGCAGCAGCAATCAGCCTGAGAGATACCGGCATATCTTCCATGCCGTGCAGCATCTGCTACAAGCCAGTGTCTTATGATGGCAACGGAGAATGGCAATTAAGGCGATGCTCAACAGGCTCAGCAGCGAAATCTTTTGCAGCAAAGAGAACAATAACACAGGCAAGGAGAGAGCATGCAGGCATGCAGGGATACATTGATGAATTTCCCATAGGGCTGAGGGTATGCACTCCAGATGCATTGCCTCCGGAAATTGACCCTTCTGTTCCCCCAATAAACCCAACAATACTATTTGAGCCGTTTGAGTACCCCAATTATTTTGAGCTGATGCGCGAAAGCAGCCATGAGCAATACCAGAATCAGCTGGACAGGGGATTAATGCCCATGGCAATCACGAGGGCAATTGATCCTCCTGGCTCCCATACCGTTTCCTCATTCTATACTCCAAGACATGCTGAAAACAGCCTGCTTGACATGGACAGGTGGATGGTAAGGGGATGGGAAGAAAACAAATGGAGGGAGGATGAGGAAGGAATCGCATGGAAAAGCGTTACAACAGACTATGCTTCAAGAAGGGATGTCTGCAAGGGTTTTATCGAGTCGTGGCTCATGGAATACGCAAACACCGACATCATGCCCTTCATTAAATGGCCGGTGTATAAAAAAAAGATGTGCGGTACAAGCAGCCAGGCCCTTTCTGAAGAGGATGTTCGAAACGGCTTGTATGACGAAAGGACATGCCAGGGATATAACCTTGGAATCTTTCCTTCCACGCAAGGAAGCGAAACAGATGCCTATCCTGCCTGCGGATTCAATGAGTACATGGACTGGATAGGCGGCGTTGGAAATTATGCCAGGATGAGGCAGGCGCAGCTTGCACAGTATCATACTTACATGTATGCGCATCTTAGGGAAGGCCAGCTAAAATACGATGTTCACGGTATGGGGGCATTGTCAGGGCATCGGCTCTCTGAAATGAGAAGGGAAATCAATCCATCTACAGGTGACTTCTGGACTGAGGAAGAGCTTACCGCGCTGCTGAACACAAGGAAAGAAGAAGAGTTCATCTATGCAAGAGACGTAAGCCCGTGCTCACCCACTATTGCCTGGGATGACATTGACATCATTGATGGCTATGAGCAATGGAAGCCATCTGCGCAGGAAATGCACGCAGGAGAGCAGGTCCCATCAGTAATTATAGGCCCTCCAACTGACAACGGGGAAATAGGAGAATGGACAGAAGGAATGCCTGCTCCTCTTAATCAAGAGGGGATGCAGGCAATAGAAGACCTGCTTTTTCTCAGGGCAGAGGCATTTGAGCCGTATGAAGAGATGCAGCAGGACTCATTTTTACAGGTTGTGAGCGAAGGAAAAAGCTGGCGGCACTTTATGAGTTATTACGGGCTTGAAAGAGATGACTATCCGAATAAAGACCCTTTCCGGATGTTTTATGCCCTTAATATGATTGATTACGAAATGGAGCCTGAGGAGATTTCGTTTTCGCCAGGAACAGCTATCAATATCCCTGATCTTGTGCAGGAATATCAGCTTGAGCAGGGTTTTAGCTACATCAACCAGCTGCCTCCTGAACAAAGGCTTGATGCAATATCCTCTGCTTATTATGACATCATGTCATTCACCCAGAACACAATATATCCTGAGGACCAGTGCGCTGGAATCTATCTCCTTGAGCAGTACTACCGGTTGTCAGAAAATCCTGAAGCGCAGCTTGAGCCAATAAGCTCATATACCTGCTATTTTGACCTGAAAGAACAGGCAGCTATGCTTGCAAGGCTTGATGACTCATTCAGGAGGGCAATTGCAGCAGGCGAATATCCCCTTCAGCGAAATGAAGCACTGCCTATTCTTGAGAATGCTGAGTGGTTCTCAATGTGTGCTGATTATGTCCTTGACATCGAGGATGCAGAAAGGCCAACACTGCATTCTGTGGATCTAGCTGATATCAGCAGCTATGAGGGAGATCTCCCCCCTGAGCAGATAAGAAGGCTTCAGGCGCACATCCTCAAGGCAGCCCAGTGCACGGAAAATGCAGTTTCAAGCAAGGCTTCTGAAATGTATGGGGAGAAAACTGCAATTATACTCCCTGACAAAAAGCCTGACGGAAGCTCTAACATCGAGAAGGTCCTCGAATTTACCCCGGCAGCAATCTGGATGCATGACGGCTCATTCTGCCCAGACAGCGAGTCACAACCAGGAAGCAAATGCAAAGGGGCAGCCCTTCTCGTGTATCATGTTGAGGAAGGGGATGAGAGAGTGTATGATATTGACAATGTGCTGAGATTTTTAGGAAATTACAAGCCTGATGTCATCTACTATCCTGCAGAGGAGGATTTTCTCGTCACTGCCATATCTTATGAGTTGAGCAACAACGGGTATGACCGAGCAAGGCTTAATCCGTCAAGCGAAAACTACCCATTCAGGATCCTGCCAAATCCAGAGGATTTCTGGGCAGATGCAGACGTCATGCATATTGCATCGTTCAGAGCAGAAGGGTTTGATAATGCCATAAGGCTTTCTCATTATGCAGCGCTGCGCAATGCTCCCCTCAGGCTCGTTGACTTTGACGTGCAAATAGGCTCTGTTATGGGCGAAATTGAGGCATCAACCCAGACAGGCATCTCCGTCAATTTCAGGCCAAAGGCAAGGATAGTCTCACCGATGCCAGAGCATGACCCCTATGCAACCGATTACGGAATGCAGTACTCAGTTGTCTGGGAGCATTACATCCAGGGCAGCGTGCAGGGAGAATGGCCTGAGCACCTGCAAAACCTTGATGACAATCTGGTGCCATCAAATGAACTCATGGCAGACTACATGGCGATTTCAGGGAACAATCTCCTTGTCACTGCAGACGACACGGGCAATACTGAGCATTGCGAGCATGCTGAGCTTGATTTTTTCAGGAGCGACCCCCATAACCCCCAGTCGCATGCAGCAGGGAAAATGAAGGGGCATTTTAACGAGGCTTTCTGCCACCAGTCTTTTCTTGCGCCATATTACGCAATGCTTAATGACATGAGCATCCTTCCTGTGGCGCCTGAATGGTCCCCTGTGAGAAGGGCTTTATCAGAAGAGATTGCCGTGTCTGCAATTGATTATTATGGCGGCTCTTTTTTCATTCTTGATTCTGAAAATCACATGATTATCTCATATGCGCCAAACGGTATCACGAGTACAGGAGCAGCTGATTATTCCATGTTTGAAGAGCTCTATAGCGTGCATGACATTGCAGTTGACCAGAACGGAATGCACCTTATCACCCTTGCCTATGACTATAATGAGGAAGCATATGAGAACACCATCTTTACGCTGAATACACTTGACATATCTGAAGGCGCAATACACACTGTTGATAAGTCTTACTCATTTCCAACAGAAGGAAGGTCGAAACTGAAGAAAGGAAGCAATGGGGCGCTTGTCGTCAATACCAAAGACGAGCTGGTCTTTCTCAGGCCGTCAATCAATGGGGGAATAGTCTCATATGCCGAATACAAAGCAAGGCTTGCATTCAGGAGGAGCGCAATAGAGAAGGCATACGAGGAAAAACAGATAAATGGGGAGAATCTCAAGGCACTGGCCAAGGATACCCTTGCAGCAATAAATCAGATTCTTGCTGAAAATGAAGAAAAGCTTGCTGAGATAAATAGGAACAGGGTATCACAGGCTCAGGCAGTTCTTGAAAAAAGAAGGGCAGCGGGCTATTTTGATTATACCGGCCAGGCAGGGCCATTCTGGTATCTTCCTTATGGAGACAAAATAAAGCGGGCGGTTGACTTTGTTTCAAACCCCTCTGTTGAGGCAAGCATGAGCATCATCAAGTCAGGAGCAAGCATGCTGCTTCCTTATGCTGCCATCCAGAATGAGCTGATTTTCGGAGAAGCCAAATATACCCTTTCCGACATCATTGATCTGTTTGCGCAGAATTCAGAGCTTCTGAAATCAGCCTTTCAGGGAACAGACAAGTATCTTCCCACATTTGAGAATATTGACCGGATGTCTGAGGTTGAATATTATTCCGACGGAAAACATGCGTATGTAATGCTTGGATACGATCTGGATACAGCAAATGCGATCTCAAAGGACATAGAAGCGTCAATAGTTGACATGGATTATGTTATAGACCTCAAGACCATGAGTGGAACAGCGATGCCTATTGCAGAATACCTTGCATCGAGGATTTATTCAGATGAGGAATCCCTGAAGTTCATCATGAATACCCTTTATTATCACTTTTTCCCTGCTCTTCTGAGCAACCAAAAGCTTATCCTGAAATACGCCATTTCAGAAAATGGGTATGAGTTGACTGGCACTGAGTTGCTCTGGCTGCCATCCATCATATATGATTCTCTTGACGTCCTTTCTGATACAGCTCCTGAACTGATGTCGCTTGCAGAAGAGTCAAGGGAATCCCTTCGCCTGTTTAATCTTGAGGAGATCTATTCGGATTCGTATGACTCGTGGGCGGGAAGATTCTATTCCATCATGAATTATAAATGGGAAACTGAAGGAATGGCAAGCCTGTTCCAGTCTTTCAGGGACTTAAAGATGGGATTTGAGGGAGATTCAGAAAGCGGGAAAGAGTGGGAAATCACTCTTAAGGGAAGGCAGTTTGAGTCAATAAAAAAAGTTGCATTCAGGCTGTTTGTTGATGAAGAAGATCAGGATGCCTTTTTCAAAAACCAGCTTATCATGGGTATGCTCTCCAAAAAATATAATGGAGACGCACCCTTCTTTACGGCAGAAACTTATCAGGAGCTTGACGAGGAGTGCAGCATTTCCAGTGCGGGCACTTTCAGGAGAATAAGGGGGTCTTTGCAGGAGCAGATAAACCTCTTAGAAGCAGCAAGAGAGGGATTCTCATTAGAAGATGCAGAGCAAAAAACGATATTCTCAGGGCCAAACATCATCCCACAGTTTTCTTCCGCCCTGGAGTGCAAGGAGGATGTTGATTCTACTGATGCATACACTGCTGAGGCTCTTCTTTTTGGCTGGTCATATGCAGGAGAGGTTTTTGCTCCTGTGGAGCGCTCCTATGGGTACACCTCTTCAGACCTTTCATCGGCCATCATGTTTGCCGCGTTCCTCTCTCCGAAGGAAAATCCAGTCTATTCGGTCTGGAATTTTGAAACCGACTCTGATGAGGCGGAAAACCAGCAATTTGACGCAAAAAACATGCTTGACATCCCTCCCGCAGATGAAGCCTATTTTGAGGCTCAGGCCATAGGAGAAGGCTCACGGGCAATTAGCCTTGGAGTGCCAAGGATAGCTGCAATACGAATGGCAGAACCAAGCCCTCTTAGCAGGGATGCATACAGAAATGCCTATTATACCCAGCAGGAAGGAATATTTATCAACACTGCTGAATCTGATGATAGTGCCAATGGGCTGGAATATTCTCTTGCATTCAACCAGCTCCCTTACTCTTCCTATTTTGTATATCCCCATTCCATGAATACCTATTATGCTGAAGATGCCCCTGAAAAACTGATATTCCCTACATTGCTCAGAAGAGGGGCAATAGGAGTGCTCAGCATAAACGGGCAGAAGAAGGCAGGAAGCGATAATCCCTACAAAAAATTCTTCGAATACGGGTATTTAGGCCAGTTTTTTGAATGGACATTCAAGGGAATAACCCAAGGCATGGGGCTTTATGAATCTGTAACAAGAGCTGAGCGAAGCATATCAACGATTCTTTCCATGAGGCTTGGCAGCCTGGCACATGGCAATCTTTATTCATTCGTCCTGCAAGTTGCAGAAATTGCTGCCCATCGCCTGTCTTTCCAGGACTCAATCATGCTTTATGGAGTGCATGACCATAAGAGCCGTTCAGATTCTCCTGATGCAATGGCATCAACAATCGCATTAGGGGCCGCTTATGTATCCGGATTTTCAGGCGATGTCTTTGAGCATGAGCAGCTGAATCTGCATCTGCTCTTCAGGTATAATGACGCGCCTGACAGCAACACCGCCTACCCTTATCCGCCTTACCTAAGGCTCAGCAGCGATGGAGAGCCTGCATTTTTAAGGGAGACTGATCTGGAGGTTTCATGGGAGGTCATCTCTCCTGATGGCATCTCCGGCGAGGAATTGCCTGTAATCGAGGAGCATTCAGGCGGGCCTGGCGGGAACTCTGCTGTTGTTTTATTTAAGAAAAGAGGGAATTACAGGCTCATAGTGAAAGCATCCTCTGCTCAGGGAAATTTTGACAGGAGATACGCCATTGATGCTGACATCAACGTCTATGAAAGGCCAGGAAGAGTGCAGGTCACAACTGAGCCTGCTCTTGCTGAGCCTGCCCTTATAAGCAATAACAAAGCATTCATCCCTCATGACGGCTTCTCATGCGGCAATGAGGGACATGGAGCCATTTTTGCCGATTTTGAGCCAATACTATGCAAGACAGACATTGCCGATAATAATCTTCCATTCAGGATCATGCACGTCTCAGGCGAGTCTGAAAAGGAGATTATCGCCGCTGAAAAAGACTGCAGTGAGGATTCAGGATTTTGCTTTTACAGGATACCTAACCAGCTGTTGAAAAGGGGAGAAAGCTATTACTGCAGTGTTGGTGATGAGAAATCCGAGGTATTTACCATTTCAGACTACAATTATCTCCTTGTTTCACATGCCTATGAGGAGCACAGCATGAGGAAATTAAAGGAACAGGGATGCCTTTTCTACTCACTTCTGCCGGAAAGGGCAAAGAGCTCAAGCAGGCTTATTGCCCTTGAGAGGGACTCATGCATACAAAAAGCGCTTTCCTACGTTGATGTAAGGAGCCAGGGAGCAAATAACCTGATAGCAATATCCATGAGGGACATCAGAAACTGCATCAAAAGATACATTGATTACGATGATGCAAATGACCGGCTGATTGTAGGCTTTCATAATATGTACGAGAACTACAAGAAAAGCCAGGCAAGCTCAAGAGAGGAGATACAGAGATTTGATATAGAATACTATCCTCTTTCAGGATATTATTACGGCATCCCAGAGGTGATATTCTGCGACTATAATACCCTCTCATGTGCGTCAAAAGGGATTGGATTAAGCTACAGGCTGTGCAGCGAGGCTGCTCCCCATTCAAGGCACCCCTATGAAAATCAGGAGCTGCATGGAGTCAGGGTATTTTCCTATGAAGACCAAAACAGCATCATTGCATCACCTGGAGAGCAGGGATGCCTTAATGCATTCCCTGGCTGCAATGCAAACGGCAGGGATTACCTCAGATGCTGGGACGCTCCATCATCATCGGGAAGAGACTCAACAGGCTCGCTTGGCAATGGATTCAATGAGCTGAAGTATTATGCAGGCTATCCCGTTGATTCCCTTGGGATGCTGTCTGACCAGGGGATGGATTCAGTCGGGGCATGGCCTTTTACCTACAGGAGCGTTATGGGAGCGCCAAATCCCCACATAAAATCGCCTGATACCGCAAGGGAGTATTACCGATACCCTGAGACTGCGCCCTATCCACTGTACGACAAGTCAGAGACTCCTGAAGCATCATGCATTGAAGGCACCGATGCCGTCCCTGGCCATCTCGAAAAAAATCTTCACGCAACTGCAGGAAATGAGAACCACAGGATAAGCATAGATTTTTCATGCAGGGGCTCAGGCAGGTCATGGAGCGAGGAGTTCTCAAACAGCTTCATTCCTGGAACAGCATGGGATGCATCAGCCACCATATCAAGGCAGGACGGCTTCTGGAGCGGAAATGCTCAGGATGCTGCAGCAATTGATGCTGTTTTTGCTGAATGCGGCAATGACCCCGTGCAGGTATCGCTGAGATTGATTCCAGGCGCAAGGCAGGAATTTGAGTATGAGCAATGGACATTCTGCAGAATCCCTGATAGGGAATACACTACATGCAATGACCCAACGGCAAGACTTGCCTGCGGGCAGGAGACAGGCAGGATATGCGATAAAGCCATGCTTCTCATTCCTGCAAGCACAGAAGGATATAATGAGGAAGAGGAAGACCGTGTTGTTGACCTGCAGAGGGAACTTCATCAGCCGAATCTGAACTTCTGCTATGAAAGGGCAGAATATGAAGAGTTAAGGCAGGCTTATGAACATGAGGAAGAAAGAAAAGAGTACATCACCTGCAGTGAAGGCTCAGGAGACATCTTTGAGAACCCATACGGCGCGTATGCAGCGTGCATGGAGTCATCGAGCCTTTCCTCGCAAATAACCCATTTCCATCTTGCTGCAGGAGAAAGAGAGAGTGATGCGGCCCTAGGACCTCTTGCTGCTTCATCCCTTTTTAGGATTTTGGGGCTTGAACTGATAGATCTAAATGAAATAGACTTAAACAGAGGCATTGTTGAAGATGCTCTAAAGCTTGGCACAGGCCTCAGCTCAGAAGACATCAGGAAACTAGTTGACTGGCTCTTTTTTAGAAGGACAGCAACACGAGAATACTGGAGGGCATTCGTCACCAATTTTTTCGGGAGGGAAGAATCAAGAAAAATCCTGCCTGCGGTTATTCGTGACGTGAATGACTTTTATTTCAAGCTCACTCAAGAGAACATAGCATTCGTTGAAGAGCTCAGGGAGTCTTTCGCAAGCGACATCAGAAGGGGTGGAACAGGAAACAGTGAGGAGGCTCTTGCCATACAGGATTACTTCATTCAGATAAGGGACATGGTCGGAGAAGGAAACAGCCTGACCTTAAGAAATGTAAAAATTGTTGTTGATTCAAGGGAGGGCGCTGAGCACGCGCTTGGAATAGAAGCAAAACAAGGATTCACTGAAGAGATTGTTTTCAGCCATGAGCCTGCATCAAGGCAGAGCATTAGCATTGAGAACTCCGCAATTGAGTATAAGACACAAGACCTGTCGGTCACAGGAGATATCATGAGCACGATTGCATATTTATCCGGCGGAGAGTTTGACGTCAGCCTCAATTCCCCTGAGATTATCATGAAGGTAAAAATAAAGGGAGCAGAGGAAAAGGCAGAGATAAGGGTTGTTGCAGAGGAAGCAAGATTCCACGGGAATCTCCTTACTCTTGAGGGCATTGGAATCTCAATGAATGGGATAGAAGGAGAGATACATAATGAGGAGATAGGCGAGAGCATCAGAAATCTGCATGCAATGATTGCTGCTGATTCAGTAAGGTCGGATGGAGTATTTAACCTCAATGAGGCAGGCAGCACTTTCTCAGCAGAAGGCCTGCATATAGAGTCAGGGTATGACACTATCAATGCCCAGGGGGCATTCCACTTAGATGCTGAGATTCGTGCGGGGGATATCAATGCTGATTTTTCAGCCAGGAAGATAACAGCAGGCAACGAAGCATATTACAGCTTTACAAGAACGAACATGGCGTCAGGAAGCTACGCCTCTGTATCAGCAATTGCAGACAGCATTGAGGCAGGCTTTGAAGGCGGGACAACAATCTCCATTGCAGGGCTTACCAACCATTATTCAGATTCAGAAACCGGGGACTCCATGAGCCTTATAACAAGTAAGGCAAGCTATACTGTTTCTGGCGAGGGGGGAGAAGAGCCTTTCGTCAGCATAGCTCTTGAAGATATAAGGAGCGAGATTTCCTGCAACGGCCAGGATTACAGGAACTGCGTGTTTGTAAGAATAGCATCCTTTGCATTGGATGAGAGCAACGGAGAATCAGGAAGCATCAATGCGGCCCATATCAGATATCCAACTGCGCCTGAGGCTTTTACTGTGGACTTCACTCCGCACATCTCGATAGATAGCATCACATCGAAAAATCTGCTTCATTATGAGGGAGAGGGAGGGATTACTTTTCGCAATATTGCTGTAATTGATTTTCCATTTTCTGAAGGTGTCAGGGCAAGCGCAAGCATAGACTTAATGGACATACAATTGCAGGTCAGTGAAAGTTCTGAAAGCAGTGGAGACGAAGAAATTGAGGTCGCAGACGACATCTATGCAACAGTGGGCAACATAAGGAATGGAGAAGTCATCATCCAAACAGATGCAGGAGGAGCAATTGAGGTCAGGCTTTCCCTCCTTGGGGATAAAGATGGCCCTGCAATCCGCATAATGAGGCAGTTCTTCGAAAATTATGGGGAGGCAACATTCAGGAATGCGCGTTTATCCCTTTCAGGAAGCGGCTCTCCTGCAAACATTGATGCGTCGGTGCAGCAGATGACATTCGCAATATCCCCCAAAGACACATTACTGTATGACAGCTCGCAGCAATTTGAGTGTGACGTACATCCTCTTCTTCCAAAGCTTCACCCGATGCTTGAAGAAAACAGGTATCGCTCATGCTGCAGCTCAGAGCAGCATACAACGCTATTGACTTCTGCTGCAAGCGTTGGAAGCGGCAGCTCATCATTTGAGCGCTTTAGCATGAAAGAGATTGAGCTTCCCTTATTCAAGAAGCAGTATGCTGCTTCTATCGCCAAGCATGACCAGCAGTGCGTGCATGCCATCTACACCTGCTATGAGCCGATAGGATTTATGCCGCAGGCGTCAGTACAGCAGTTCTGGGCAGACACCCATTTTGGCAGCGCTTTCTTATGGAGGCTCCTGTTTACTTTCGGGAGAATCACTGATGCTGTTCCTGAAATTGCCAATAATGATTATGTTCTTGCAAGGGTCATTGATTATGCCGCGGTTATTGATGACCCGTATGACCCTGAAGAGATGAAGAAAGCAAGGTGTGACATGATCAGAAACTGCATTGACGTGCAGAATTTCAGGGAAGAGAGCCTTTCAATACAGAACATCATTTCTGACACGCTCTTATCAGACAATGCTGAAATCAATGCGGGAGACACAGGGCATGGAAACCGGATTTTAGGCGCATTTCTCAATGCTGCCCAAAGAAGGATTCTTGAGAGCAGGACAAAGCGCTCTCTAGTCCCGAGAGAATTTGATGCCGAGAGAACCTATCATGCCGAAGGCTGCATTGAAGGGAGGAAATGAAGTGAGATTGCTATCACTATTTCCCTGAGGCTATTGGCCTTGCGTAATTGATAGTTAGTGGGGTTGATGTTCCTGTAGTTGGGTCGTATATGCTAATATTAGAGTTTATAGGTGTTGCCCCTCCCGCTGATATTATTTGTTCTGGACTCATCCCTTTTGTTGCTAAAGGGTTAATTGCGTATTGATTAGTGAAATGTATTTCGAGATCGCCAACCAAAGCAGTATTGGGCTCAACCACTGCCGTACCGTATGAACTATTAGGAAGGCTGCCTAAGCGAGGATCATGTGTCGCTATTTGTCCCCCCATCATTTTAATTGCAGCACCCACGCCGTTTATTGAAGTCTGACGTTCAAGAATCACTTTGATATCGCTCAGAGAATATTGGCTGTTTGCAGCATTTTGTCGGACATGCACGAAATGACTGCCAGCATAGTGAGCTTGATTAGGTGTTGGGAGGGTTGTCTGGCAGCCATATAAAGATAAGGCAGATAAGGCGGAAATTACTGGAAGGATGCTTCTGCGTAAGGTGGAATTTACCTGTTTTGTAATATTTTCAAGACTCATTTCTTTTCACCCCTGTAGTAATTACTATACTATTAACAACACTACTATATAAATGTTTCGTCATTATGCAGTAGTTATTTATTAGTGTTGGGTTCTTGTGCCGTTTTATTTATGCAACACAGCATTATTGTGGATTTTTGGGCTGATGAGCAAGAGCTACAGTTATCCTGTATATTTTTTGCTTTTTGCTCCTCAACGGAATTTCAAACGGCAATGTCACGCCGGGCAAAAGCGACGGAACTTACTACATACTGGCATCCCAAAGCTTTTTAAACAGTTTCTTATCCCTCTTCCCTTACTATGGCTGAAATCAGAAAGAAGAGCGACAAGACCAAAAAGAAGCGATGGATCCCTATCCTCACCCCTGCCTCATTCAGGAAGCAGGTTATTGGAGATACCCTTGTCAGTGAGGGTCAGGACATTACAGGAAAGCCTGTCAAAGTCAACCTCAATACCCTTATCACTGAATCACGCTCAAAGAACGTCTCACTGACCTTCACCATCACCCACCTTGAAGGCTCCAACGCCCAGACAACAATAACAGGCTATGAGGTGCAGTCCTCCTCTTTCAGGAGGTTCGTCAGGAAAGGCAAGGCAAGGATAGACGATTCTTTTACGGTCATCTCAAAAGATAACAAGGTGGTGCGAGTCAAGCCGTTCCTGCTTGTTGCCAATACCATTCCCAACAGGACCACAACCGACCTTCGCGCTAAGGCAGCTGAGGTCATCATCGAGAGGCTCAAGAAGGAGAGTTATGAGCAGTTCATCCTCTCGCTCATCAGGCAGGACATCCAGAAGGAGTTGAAGTCAGCGCTCAAGAAGATCTTCCCAGCACGGGTGTGCGAGATACGCGCCGCGCTCCTTGAAGGCGATGCTGACGAGAAAGCAAAGCTCACCGCAGAGAAAGAGGCTAAGATGCGCATCAGGAAGCAGAAGGCTGCTTCCGAGGAGGATGCCGCTGAAGAGGAAAGTGAAAAAGCCCAGCCTTTAGCGAAAGCCAAATACTCAGGCAAGGGCGCCCCTCAGGACGCAGATGATGCTGATGCCCCTGATAGGGCCTATACCGGGGAGGGGTCAGAAGACTTCAGCGAATCCGGCGGGGATTTAGGGGATGACACTAACACTGAAGAAGAGCCTATTGATGCTGAGGACAAGACCTGAGTTGTTTGCAAAGCATCTAATAGGATAGTAGCCATTTCTATATCTGCACGCAAAAACCTTTTTAACCTCATCCTGTTTTTCTAAAGCTCGGCATGAGAACAGTTCTTAGGGGTATAGAGTCCAAAACGGTGTATCCGGCTAAAGAGCAGCGCTACAGAGGCGAGAATGGAGAGCTTCTGGAGGTAGTATCAGACCTCACTTCATTCAACCGCTCTCCGGCGGCATGGAAAGAGCATTTCGATGAGCAAAAGGAAAAGCCGGCATTCATCAGGTACAAAGACGTCCTCCTTCCTGACCTTCCCGAAAAGTGCATAACAAGCCTCAGCGAAGGCGACACCCCTCTCTACCCTGCAACAAAGGCTATGAGGGACTATTTCGGAGTCGAAAAGCTGGAGCTCAAGCACGAGGGCATGAATCCTACCCTTTCGTTCAAGGACAGGGGGATGGTTGCAGGCGTCTCTTGGGCACGCTTCATCGGAGCAGACGTCGTAGCCTGCGCATCAACCGGCGACACCTCGGCAGCAATGGCTGCATACGCCGCATGCGCTGGAATCAAGGCAGTGGTTCTCCTTCCTGAAGGGAATATCAGCTTTGAGCAGTACTCTCAGCCCATTGCAGCAGGAGCAATCACCCTTGGCCTTGACACTGACTTTGACGGCTGCATGGAGCTTATCCAGAAGATCACCGCAAAGCACAGGGGCATCTATCTCCTCAACTCCATGAACTCCTTCAGGATAGAAGGCCAAAAAGCCATAGGAATCGAGGCTCTTCATCAGCGCAATTGGCAGGTTCCTGACTGGTTCATCATACCTGTCGGCAACGCAGGCAACGTCTCTGCACTCGCAAAAGGAATCAGGGAACTCTACGAGCTTGGCATCATCAATAGGCTTCCCAGGATTGCAGGGGTACAGACAAAAGCAGCGTCTCCCCTCTACAACAGCTACAAAAATGGCTGGGCTGGGCTTGTCCCAATCACTGCAAAAAAGACAAAGGCAAGCGCCATCCAGATAGGAAACCCCGTCAGTTTCAAAAAGGCAGTGAGAGAGCTTAAGGCATTCAACGGCGTCGTCGAGGCAGCCAGTGAGGAAGAGATTATGGATGCCAAAGCTGTCGTTGATGCTTCAGGGATATCCATCTGCCCAAACTCTGCAACAGCCATGGCAGGCTTGCGAAAGCTTGCGAAAGCAGGCATCATCAGGAAGACTGATTCCGTTGTTGCCATCCTGACAGCCCACGGCGCAAAATTCTCCCAGGCAACCGTAGAGTACCATCGGGCAGCAAACAGGTTTGCAAACAAGCCAAAGGCATTGAGAGCAGATGTGGCAGCAATAGAGAAAGCGCTTGGATTGTAGCTACCAAAGAAACCATTAAATAGTACTTTGCCGCAAGCAAACACACCGTGGAAAGAAAGGAAGCCGCCTCCCACATCAACGAATACCGCAACCATGACCATAGGGTGTTTTATGCTGCCCCCTTCTTCAACGTGGACCTCAGGCACGAGATACGCTGGCACAAGGGGCATCTCAAAAAGCTCAGGAAGCACGCTCAAAACCCCCAAAAATTCTATGATGAGCATTATGCTCACGAGCCTGAGAGTCATGCAAGAAAAGAGCACTTCCATGAGCACGTTCTTGAGAGCATCCCGTTTCACCAGAAGCTTTTGCGCGAGCATGAGCTTCGCTACAATGCAATCCGCTCCATGCTGTCAGGAAGGCAATACCAGAGGATTGTTGAGATTTCCCAAAGGCATGGAGGAACGCCTGAATACTTTGTCTTCCACAAGCCAAGCAAAGAGGTTTTTTTCGTCGCTGAAAAGCTGGATGACCTGCGCATGCACTGGGTCCGCCTTGTTAGGGATATCCATGGAATCGCTGATGTTGTCGTTCTGGACAGATTAGGCAAAGTAAATCCGTAATACTTCACCATCATGAAGCCTGCAACTCTGTTGCATGGCCAGAAACTCACGAGAG
>DUKR01000099.1:1927-3445 GCA_013329175.1 Candidatus Woesearchaeota archaeon | reverse complement strand
AATAGAATCGAGGGTGATAATGCATGACTATCCTGAGTATATTACAGCAACATTCACAGACAACGGCAATCCTTTAGACCTAAATATGATCCTCAGGGAAATAGCAAAAAAAATGGAGGACGTTGGTCCAGATAACATCGCATGGACATCGAAGGACACGATGTGCCATTTTACAAATTATTCAAAAAACCCTTACTTTTTTAATCGCATTACAGGAGAAGATTTGGCTAGTTGCGCATTCCTTGCCAGGCTCAGCGGCGGCCATGATACCATATCAAGCGGCATGGGCCTTTATGGGACCCAATTTGTTCTTGAAAACATGGGCGGGGAAATCTGTTATGCTACTTCCTGCAACGAGCAAAGGCCACTATTCACCTATATCATTCCAAAAGGGGAGGCAAAAAGCTACCTCATCAAGGAGGACATCATCGATGGTAGGCGTGCGGCGTAATTTGCCAAATGACATAATGCCTCAAAACCAAAGCTTCACCCCGCGCGAGCCACCAGAAAAAATCACATCCTTACAATCTGCACAAAAGGGACGCCAGACACGCGCAGCACAGCAGAATCATCGGCAAGCCCTAATCTCTTTGCCAGCGTTACCGACTCGGCGCCAACAAAATGCATAGTGAAACTCACCCTGGCTAGCGGCGCAATCTCTTCTTCAGAAGCCTTTACTCCCTGATAGAACGGCGAAGCCAAATCAAGCCGCTTCTCCCCTTCCTCAAGCACCCTGCCAACCAACAGCTTATCAGCTACGGCAAGCATGATGCGCCCATCGCCGATGTCGTGCCGCTTCAGAACAAGAGTCATGTTCAGATTTTTGATTTCACGGGATACCGAGCTCCGCACGCAGAGCACTTGAGGTGATGGAAGTTGCCTTCTTTCTCAAGGATGGTGTCAGGCTTTCCGCACTCCTTGCAGAACACGAACTCATTGGCATACTTGCGCACCTTGTCATTGAGCATGGAGGCAGCAACCTTAGCTCCAAGGATAACCGTTCCGTTGCTCTTGATTTCGCCAGGCGTTGCAAGCTCCTTGAGCACAAATTTGAGCATATGCTCAGGCTGCCTTCGAAGGTCCTGCGCTATCTGCAGGAAATTGTTCAGGATTGCCCTGTTGCCCTGCAGGTGCCCCCTTATCTTCGGGATCTCAAACCTCTCCTTGTGGAAGACCGATTCAGGAAGCTTCTTTCTTGCTTCAGTCAGCATTGCTTTGTAGTCCATAGGAAAGGAAGGCATCCTAGGATTGATTATAAATGTTTGGGAGAAAAGGAGCACCCCGCCTTTATGAAGTTGCCTGCCTCTTTGTAGCTTTGATGGGCATCGCTCCCGAAAAGGCAATCCCTAAAAGCTCATTGCCGGCAGCAACTTTACCAAAAGCGACGCTGCTGCCCTCTCTCCTTCTGCCTAGGGTGAAATTGCTCTTGAAAATTCCGCCGTGCACTGCTGCCCTCGCCCATCCCTCAACCCCGCAGGTGCAGCTCTCTAATACTGCGGCAATGCCAGCAACACATGC
>DUKR01000099.1:0-1785 GCA_013329175.1 Candidatus Woesearchaeota archaeon | reverse complement strand
TCACTTTTCTTTCTTCATTTTTCTTTCCCCCGTCGGAAAGTGCAATGAGACGATTACCAGAACAGAAAAGAAGGAAGTTACCAGTTGGCTGTTGAAGCGACGGGAGGAGTGCTAATGCCTTTTTTTATAATGATATTTTTGGAATGCCCGCCCCCCCTGAGACTGCCTCCTCTCCCTAGGGCTTTTCAGAATAGAAGTGAAGAAGTACGGAGAAAAGTAGGCATTAAATCTTATTTGCACAACCACGATAAGGAGGCAACGGGCTTCATCACGCAGTGCACCCGTCTCAAAAACCTACTCCAGAACCTTCAGTTTTCCAGGCCGTATTTCATATACCTCTCCCTCAGAGAGCAGCTGGGTGATGATGGATTCGGCGTCGGCAACGCCTGAGCGTGAAGCGACCTCATCAGTATTGGCTCCATCCCCCGAATCAAGGGACTTGATGAGGGAATAGACAGCTTCGCTTGGGCTTACAGAACTGCCAGCAGGGACGCCCTTTGCAAAAGCAGCAGCACCAAAGACAACCTCTTCGCTTGCGCTCCCGATGACTTCCTCTTTCATTGTCTGCCCTGCCAGCTGAGGCAAAGGAGGCGCAGCAATGTCCCTATCTTTGTCGCCAAGTTCAAGCGCCCTTGCCCTCACCCAAGCAGAGTCGGCAACAGGCTTCACAATCTCAGGGACGACATAGCGCTCATCGCCATATTCCCTTGGCCTTCCGATAACAACAACAACTGTTCCGACAGCAAGAGATTCAATGGCTTTCAGGCCATCAAAACTTCGCACAATGACCCTTGCGCTCCCGTCATCAAGCACAAACGACCTTGCATCGCCATCCTGCTTTGCAACGATAGCGCCAAGAAGATTGACCCGCGATACCTTCTTATCGCCAAGGTCTACGTAGTTTGGCGCCCAGTCTTCCTCATTCCTCACATAGGGCCCCTGCAGCAGGTGCTTGACCCACACCCTATATGCTGTCTGCCTTTTCTGCATCACGCGCTCTTCCATAGTTGCATTTCTCTGGAGAATCCCCTGCCCCAGCAGTTTAGGCAGACCGCATCCTATTTATATTTTTTTCACAATCCGCGGCTTCAAAATATAGCAACCAAAGAAAGCAACCCTAAAAACCAATCGTAGGTGTGCTGTCGGCATGCAGTGCAAGCACGCAGCCATCAGCTTACGATGACGGTCTGCCGCATACGTATAGGAGGGATGGGGCGAACCAGACGCAAGAACGGTAATAGCACAGGGGCAAAAGCGACGGAACGTACATACCAGCCAATCGTAACACTTCACCATCATGAAGCCTGCGACCCTGTCGCATGGCCAGAGACGCTAGTCTCGCTGGCCTGCCCCTTTGCAGCTTTGACGGGCATCATTCCAGAAAAAGGCCATTCCCCCAAAGCTCATTGCCTATGGCTTCTTTCTTATCCGAGCCCTTTGTTTTTCTTTCCTCCTTTGTTTGTGCTGCAAATCTTGATGATGGAAATTCCGTCGTGCACTGCATTGCCGCCCATCCTTCACACCCGTAAGTAGCGGCGCGCTACACTGCGGCAATGGCCTGCTGGCCAACTGAGGCTTTATTGTCTTCATTTTTCTTTCCTCCCGTCGGAAAGTGCAATGAGACGATTACCAGAACAGAAAAGAATGAAGTTACGCATTGGCTGTGGAAGCGAGGAGATATGCGCTATTGCCTTTTTTCATAATGATTTTCTGGGGGAATGCCCCTTTTCCACGAGCCTGCCTGCCTCTTTGTAATTACGATGAGCATCGCTCCCGAAAAAATGC
>DUKR01000089.1:9266-15336 GCA_013329175.1 Candidatus Woesearchaeota archaeon | reverse complement strand
GAATTTCATACTTTATATACCATTAAAAATAGAACGCATTTCTGAGATGGTGAAATGCGGAAAATTATTCAACTAACTAGCGCAATTCACCATAGCCGTAGGTAATGATTCTTTAGGGTATGCATTTTTTCGGGAATGATGCCGAGCGCAGTTGCAAAGGGGCAAACAACTTCATGATGGTGAACTATTACATTATCACTGCACCTTGCTATACTCTTTTATCCGCAACTCTTCGCTATTCATATCTGAGAGCATCCACAGGCTTCTGCCTTGATGCATACACCGCAGGAAACATGCCAGAAACAGCTCCAACGCCGACGGCAATCCCTATGCAGAAAGCATGCAGCCACCAGTAGAACACAGGCGACAAAAAGCCCCATCCAAGGCGGTCAAGGATGATTCCGCCAATAAAGGAAATGCCCCAGCCAACGAGAACTCCCAATACACCTGCAACAAGCCCAAGAAATCCGGACTCAAAAAGGAAGATGTTCCTGATAGCCTCGTTTCTTGCCCCCATCGCCTTCATGACGCCAATTTCTCTCACCCGCTCAAGCACAGACGTCACCATGGTGTTTGCGGTATTGACTGAAGCGACCACTGCCGAGATGATGACAATGACAAAGATGAAGCCGACGACGATGTTGATGACGTTCTTGAACATCTCTATGGCATCGGCAAACGACTGGACAAAGAAATCCTCCTTGCCCTCCTCAAGGTCACGGTTGCTGCGAAGGTTCTTCTCTACCCTTGCAATCACGGGATCAATTTCGCTCGCATCAAAGACGCTGCCCATGATGGCGCCATAGCCCACATCGCCGCCAAACAGCCGCTTCATGTCGCCCTCAATGAGATAGACGTTTGCATCGTCGCTTGGGTTCCCTACCTCCGCATAGAAGCCGATGACCTCAAAGCGCTCACCGTTGATGGTAATCCTGTCTCTCACCTGCACGGGCTCAGGGAAGATCCTGTCTGGAATTTGGTAATTGTAGCCAAGCACTACCTTCCCTAAATCCCCTTTCTTAAGCTGCTTTCCTTCAATAACCTCTACTCCCATGACCTGCTCAACAAGCGCAATGTCCTTTCTTTCAGGAAGGATTCCTGCCAGAAACACGTATTTTTTGGTGTCCCTAAACTCTATCTGGCCTGACTTGACGTACCATGCAGTTGCTTCAGCTACCCCTATAGTCCTCTCAACCGTGCGAAGGTCTGACGAATCAAGGGAAAAGGTATCGTCAAGTCCAGGAGCGCCTACTCCCCTTGCCTGCACCATGAACTTATCAAGCCCGGAAGTTTCAGCAACGCTCTCCACATAGGCATAGAGCCCAATCCCGAAGCTTGCAAAGATGAAGATGGCAGCGATGCCAATGAAGATGGAGAGAATGGTGAGCAGGCTTCTTGTCTTTCTGCCTATGATGTTCTTCAGCGAGTACTTGATGAGCTCTAGCATGTTACCCTCTCAGCGCATCCACGGGATTCTGGTGGGCTGCCCTAAGCGCGGGCAATACACCTGAAAAAGCGCCTATCACAAAGCTTCCTATAAGCGCTCCTGCAATCAGCCCCATGTTGATTGATGGGGAGACCGACGAGCCAATCCATGCGTTGATTCCCAGGGTGCCAACATACGCAACAACTGTGCCGATGAGGCTGCCAAGAATCCCGCCAATAAGGCCCATGAGCCCTGCCTCAATGAAGAATAGCAGGAAAATGCCGCTGTTTCTCGCTCCGATGGATTTCATCACCCCAATCTGCTTCCTGCGCTCAATGACCGAGGTGTACATAGTATTTGCTATGCCTACGCTTCCGATGATGATGGAGATGCTTGCGATAATCACGATGAATGCCTGAACCCCTCCCAGGATGCCATCAAGGTCTGAAAGCAATTGCTGCGGAGTCTGCACCTGAAAGTCTTCCTCACCAACTTTCACGCCCCTTCGCTTTCTCATAAGCTTCTCGATGTCTGCCTTCGCCTCATCCATCAGTTCCATGCCCTTGACCTTGGCCGCAATAACGTCAACATTGTCCTTTATGCCAAAGAGATCTTTGAGCTCATCCTCGTCCATGTGCACGATGTTGTCAAAGATGAAGCTGCCTTTTTTCTTGGTGATGCCGACGACTTCAAACCTCCTGTCATGGATGATGACTGAATTGCCTGTGTGCACGGGCTTGCCAAGGCCGACCTTGTCAGCAAGAAAATTGTAGCCAAGAACCACCTTGCCGGAATCGCCCCTCTTCAGCACCCTGCCTTCTTCAGCATCAAGGTCAAGCAGCTCATAGGTGATGTCCCTCTCTTCCCCTTCAGGGATGCTCATGGCCATGCCAAATGCCACGTGGTCGTTGAACTCCAGCTGGCCAGTCTTGATGATACGGGGGATTGCAACCTCGACACTGCCAAGGCTTTCAATGGCATCTGCATCGTCTTCAGTCAGGGGATTGACTACGCCAGTTCCTGGAGGCCCTGCACCTGATATCCCGCCAGCCTGGATGCTGATGACTTCTGTAGAGCTTATGCCAAACTGTGAGGTTATGGCGGTCCTAAGCCCCTGGCCAAGGCCGATGAGGGAAACTACAGCAGCTATGCCTATGAAGATGCCGATGATGGTGAGCCAGCTTCGAAGCCTGCGTGACCTGAGGCTGTGCAGGGCATAGCCGAATAAATCAGCAATCATGTGAATCCTACTTCTTTCTTTTGCGAAGCTTTCTGTAGGCGACGATGCCGCCTGCAACAATCACCACGACAATGACAATCCCGACGGTGCCGTTTGGCTTCGTCAGTCCAAGCTTCTTTGCTTCCCCATTGGAGTAGAGGCGCAGGGGAATCTCTATCTCCTCCTCAAAGTCGTTGTTCAGCGCATCCTTGTAGGTGATGCGCACCTGAAGCATGACTGTGCCGCTAAGCGAATTTTCTGTAGCTATGGTGAAGGCCGCAGTCTCAAAATCGTCAGAGTCAACGTTGCCAAGATATATCTCATCCACTGAAAGCTTTTCGATGCCCTGCATGTCCTCAAGATGGGCGTTGAGGAACTTGATGTCTGTCGTTCCCTTGTTGACAAATTTGATCTGGACTTCGCCCCTCTGGCCCGCCATGGATATATCTGACTCCTCAAGAACTACTGAGAGGTCAGGCCTTTGCCCGACCATGAGGGACATGGTGTTGTTGATTGAGAAGCCGTTGCCTACCTCGTCGTCATAGGTTATGGTGACAGGAATCTTGTAGACGTCGGCTTTTGCGTCAGGCTCAGCAAGAAGGTCAAATGCCACCTCCTGCCTTGCATCAGGAGCCATGTGCTTGACTATCTTCTCGTTTGTGGAATCAAGCGGAGCAATGGGGATGCCTCCAAGGTCCAGCTTTATCTTCACGTCGTTGATTGCAGAGGAGGCCTTATTGTGCAGGGTGAGGGTGACTATACTCTTTTTCCCCTGCTCAAGGGATTCTGACCCTGACTTGACGCTCTCAATTGCAAGCAGAGCCTTGTCTGACCTAACGGTGATAGCGAAGTTGTCAAGCTCAACCCATGGGCCGTCTCCGACGTGATAGCGCAGGGTGAGTTGGTTGTCTCCTTCTGCTGCGCCCTCTGACACCCTGATCCTGAATTTCTTGATGATGCCTGTCTCTCCCGCCTGTCCGGCATCAAGAGATCCTATGGCTTGCGATTTGCCTTCTGCGTAGGGAGAGAACGGGAAGTCCGGGATGATTTCTGCAATGATGTCCGTTGCTTCCTTTCCGCCGTAATTCTCGAACTTGAACCTGATGTCAACAACGCTTCCAGGAGCAACAGGGTCAGGCTCCTGATTTACCATGGTCACGGTGATGCTGGCAAAGTCCGACTTGTACGTCCCTATGCCATCCGCTGCAAGCGCAAATCCACAACTCAGGATAAGCAAACACAAAAGTGCTGCCATTGCCACAATCCTCTGCTTCATTTCTTGTTCCTCCCTCTCTTGTTCATGATGGTATTCTCAAACTGCCCGTCCCGAAGATAGGCAATCCTGTCCGCATTTTTCGCCACGTTCTCGTCATGGGTTACCAGGATGATGGTTTTGCCATGCTCCTCATGCAGCGAGGTGAAAAACTCAAGGATGCTGACTGCGGTCTTTGAGTCAAGGTTCCCCGTTGGCTCGTCGGCAAGGATGACCTCAGGGTCGTTAGCTAAAGACCTTGCTATTGCCACGCGCTGCTGCTGGCCTCCTGAAAGCTCGGTTGGGCGATGGTACATCCTGTCCTGCAGCCCGACCATGGTGAGAAGCTCTTCAGCCCTCTTGCTGCGCTCACTTTTTGGCGTCCCCTGAAAGAGCATGGGCAGCGCGACGTTCTCGACTGCTGTCAGTGTCGGGAGCAGGTTGAACTGCTGGAAGACAAAGCCTATGGTCCTGCCGCGTATCTGGGCAAGGTCTGACTCCTCAAGGTGGGCGATGTCCTTTCCCTGGAGGTAGATGTTGCCTTTTGTGGGAATGTCAAGGCAGCCTATCATATTGACGCAGGTGGACTTTCCAGAGCCTGAAGGGCCCATGATGCTGACGAATTCGCCTTTCTTGATCTCAAGGTTAAGCCCCCTGGATGCATGAACCTCTACCTCGCCCATCCTATAGGTCTTCCAGACATCCTGAAGCTTGATGATGGCTGTCTGCGTCATGGTGAGTTTGCAAGGGCATCCAGCCTCTGGACCGTGTCTTTGATGAAGAATTCAAGCTGGAGCATCCTTTTGTAGTACTGCTCCACTATCTTCAGCTTCTTTTTGTCTTCATCAGACAGCTTCTTTGCCTTGTACTTTTCCAGAATGGCAGGCAGGCTCTCCCTGAACTTTGCCAGAGCTATGCGCTCCTTCCTGAGGAGATGGCCGCGCATGACCTGCAGGATGTCTTTCTCTGTTGTTAAGTATATCTTCTTCGAGCCTGGCTTTTTTATCTTCCTGATGAAGCCCATGGGCTCAAGCATCTTGAGCGCGCTTGAGATGGAAGAGAGGCTGTAGCCAAGCTCTTTGGCAAGGTCATCCATCGCTATGTCCTCTGGCTCAATGAATACTCTTGCGAATATGGCAGGGAAGGGGCCCTCAGCGCCCATAGCCATCCCAACGGTGCGGTACAGCTCCACGAACTCCTTTTCTATTTCATGCATTTTCTGGATGTTTGGTATTTTTGGTATTTTCTGGAAATGCGGTGGTTTATAAATGTTGCTGATGAAATCTTTCCTCGTGTCCTAATATCGTTCTCTGAATTTTTAGTATCTGGTTCTGCATCTTTATCATCCCAGCAGACGGCATAGATGCCCCAGTCACCCCCCCTTTCCTGCCGTCATTCGCTCCATTTTCGGTCACTTTTCTACAGCTCCCGCTATGCCTCAAAGCTCATGAGTTCCTCAATTGACCAGATATGGTCAGTTATACCGATAGCCATTGCTGGGCTCATGCCATGCGCCCTGTGGCGCTGACAGAAATTGCCAAAGGCTATAGTGTATTCCATTTGCGCATCATGCATCTCAGGCGACTTTGAGAAGGACTGTGTTTTTCTCGTCATTCTCCTGTTCTTCTGCCTGATGTCGAGGTTCTTCCTTTCCACAAAGGAAGTGTTGATGGTGTTTGATACCGGAGACTGCTCAATGATTGCCTGCATCTCCTCCAGTGCCCCATACACTGCCCTTATCTCGACGTCCGTTATCCTTCCATTCTTGCGCGTCTTATGGACAATGCCGTAGAGTACTTCTTCATGGGGCACCTTGTGCGGTTGCTTCGGTCTCCCTCGGGCAATCCATGTCCATCAGTGGGTATTCACCCTACGATTTTATAACGCGTAGCCTCATCCTTTTCTATTCAGGTAATCATTTCATTGCACTTTCCGACGGGGGAAAAAATAAAGAAAGAAAAGAAGAAAAAAAGTGAAGGAAAAAAAGTGATAACAAAAACGGCTCGGGCTGCGCTTGCTGGCAAGGGCATTTGTTGCAGCCATCGCCTCAGTATTGAGTGCTGCGCAGGTGAGCATTAAGGGGAAGTGCCCGATGCAGAGCATGGCGGAATTTTCAAGAGCAATTTCACCGCAAAATAAAGGATGAACAATGACAAAGTGTTCGGAAGCAAAA
>DUKR01000089.1:0-9065 GCA_013329175.1 Candidatus Woesearchaeota archaeon | reverse complement strand
GATGCCCTTCGTAATTACAGAGAGGCAGGCAGGATCGTGGAAAAGGGGCATTCCTCCAGAAAATCATTCAAAAAAAGGCATTAGCCATGCCCCCCATCGCTTCAACAGCCAAGGTGTAGCCTCATTCTTTTCTATCATGGCAATCCCCTCATTGCACATTCCGAGGTAAACAAAAAAAGCTCGGGCTACTTCTTGCTGCATGGCATGTGTTGCAGCCATCGCCTCAGTATTGAGCGCTGTACCTTTGGGTATGAAGGATGGGCGCGGGCACTATGCACGACGGAATTTTCAAGAGCAATTTCATCGAAGGCAAAAGGAGAGAGAACAGCAGCGTCGCTTTTGGCGAGGAAGTTGCCGGCAATGAGCTTTTAGGGAATGCGTTTTTTGGAATGATGCTCATCGTAATTACAGAGGGACAGGCAGCGACATGGTCGCAGGCTTCATGATGGTGAAGGGTTACACAAAATCGGGTAACCTCGGTGATTAATTCTCCTCGAAAAACAAGGAAGCCACGACGGCTTGGGGTGCCCAGGCGCCAACAACATTTATATACCTTCCGCAGACCCCGACATAATCACCATGGCAGCAAAAAAAGCAACGCCGCGCCTCAAGACAGGATTGGCTGAGATGCTCAAGGGAGGCGTCATCATGGACGTCGTGAACGCTGAGCAGGCAGTAATAGCTGAAAAAGCTGGAGCAGTCGCTGTCATGGCGCTGGAAAGGGTCCCAGCTGACATCAGGAAGGAAGGCGGCGTGGCAAGGATGTCTGACCCTAAGCTCATCACCGACATCATGAAGGCAGTAACAATACCCGTCATGGCAAAAGTGCGCATCGGGCATTTTGTCGAGGCGCAGATCCTTGAATCATTAGGCGTTGATTATATAGACGAGTCAGAAGTGCTAACCCCTGCTGACGAGGCCCATCACATTGATAAGCGCAAGTTCAAAATTCCCTTCGTCTGCGGAGCTCGCGACCTAGGCGAGGCATTGCGAAGGATCAACGAAGGCGCTGCAATGATCCGCACCAAGGGAGAAGCTGGGACAGGCAACATCGTTGAAGCAGTACGCCATATGCGCTCGATCAGCGAGCATATTGCGGCGCTCAGGAAAAAATCCCTAAAGCAGCTGAGGAGTGAATCCTCTGTCATGAGGGTCCCTTATGCATTGGTCGCAACGGCTGCAAAGCTTGGCAGGCTTCCTGTTGTCAATTTCGCTGCGGGAGGCATCGCAACACCTGCCGATGCAGCTCTCATGATGCAGCTTGGCTGCGACGGCGTCTTTGTGGGCTCAGGCATCTTCAAGTCAAATAACCCAAGCGCAAGGGCAAAAGCGATAGTTGAGGCGACAACCCATTTTAATAATCCTGAAATCATCGCAAAAGTCTCACGGGGGATAGGCGAGCCCATGAAAGGCGACGAGATGGCGACTTTGGGCGTCAGGATGGCACAGCGAGGCTGGTAATTTCCAGACCACCATGAACATCGGCATTCTTGCCCTGCAGGGGGACGTCATAGAGCACAGTAGGATCATAGAGAAAATTGGGGCGCGGCCAATAGATGTCCGCCTCCCGGAAGACCTGCAACATTGCGATGCCCTTATCATGCCTGGCGGTGAATCAACAACCATCGGCAAGCTTATGGTGCAGTATAAGCTTGACTCTGCAATCAAGGCATTCCACAAGAGGAGAAAGCCGCTCTACGGCACCTGCGCTGGAGCCATCCTGCTTGCCAAGGATATCATAGAAAGCAACCAGCCCCGCCTTTCCTTAGCGGACATTTCCATTGCACGAAACGACTACGGAAGGCAGATTGACAGTTTTGAAGAAGACATTGCAATCAAGGGATTCACAAGGACATTCAACGCAGTCTTCATAAGATCCCCCGTCATAAAGTCTGTCGGAGACAATGTTGAGGTATTGGCAGCCTATGGCAAGAGCCCTGTCCTTGTAAGGCAGGGCACCATCCTCATCTCAACGTTTCATCCTGAGTTGACCGGCGACACGCGGGTGCACAAGCTGTTTCTTGGGATGGCTGAATAAGATGGGAATAATTGTCAATTCCTGACCATTGCGGCAAATTAAACTGCAATACTCCAATTATCTGTACTTCGGTTTCCACGTCCTTGGTGAATCAGAGGGAGAACAAAAACGAAGAAAAAGAGTGAAGAAATAAAAGTGAAAACAAAAAAGGCTCGGGCTACGCAGGCAGCAGGGCATGTGTTGCTGGCATCGCCGCAGTGTATGGCCCTGCACCATCGGGTGTGAAGGATGGGCTCGGGCAGCAGTGCACGGCGGAATTTCCATCATCAAGATTTGCAGCACAAACAAAGGAGGAAAGAAAAACAAAGGGCTCGGATGAGAAAGAAGCCACAGGCAATGAGCTTTGGGGAATGATGCTGAGCGCACGCTACAATCAAGGCAGGAAGGCAACGGGACTACTCGTCCTTGGCCTTTTCTTCGAAAAAGCCTTCGCAACCAGCTAATCACTCCTCCTTCTTCACAATCTTCGCAACAAAAAAACCTTCAGTCCCGTTGTCCTGCGGCCAGATCCGCAAACACTTTGCAACATCAGGATGGAACTCCTTCCCCTCAAACCCAGTAACAGGCGGGCTGCTTTTTAGCCCTGGCAATGAAATCTCAGCAATGGAAGCAGGCGGATTGTGCTTCACTAGATGCGATATCACACCCTCATCCTCCTCAGGCTCATTAGAGCACGTCGAGTAGACAATGGTCCCCCCAGGCTTGAGATTGTCAAATGCTGTCTGCAGCAATTGCTTCTGCACCGCAGCAAGCCTGCGTATCATGTTCGGATTCCAGATGGTGATAGTCTTCAGCGACTTTGAGATGGTGCCGGTGCCAGAGCACGGGGCATCAACAAGTATCTTGTCAAACTGCATGCCAGAAAACCATCTCCCCTGCATTAGCGTGATGACAGCATTGGTAACGCCTGTGCGCTGCAGGTTGATGCCTAATGCGGCGATTCTGTCGCCCTTGTAATCATTCGCTACCAATATCCCCCTCCCTTCAAGATATTGCGCTATCTGCGACGCCTTTGACCCAGGCGAAGCGCACATGTCAAGCACCATGTCGCCTGGCTTAGGGGAAAGGACGATGGGAGGGATCATGGATGAGCCTTCCTGCACGTAGAAATAGCCCAGCGCATGCTCGATATTGTTCCCTATGTCGCGCCTTCCTGTCTCATGCTCTACCCAAAAGCCTTCTTTGTTCCATGGTATGGGGGTAAGCTTCCATCCCTTTGCAGCAAGCCTTTTCTTAAGCGTTGCGATGCTGCATTTCAGCGTATTCACCCTGAGGGCCCGTCTGGTGTAGGTCAGCGATGCTACCTTGAACGCTTCCCAGTCTGTAAGTTTGCCATAGCGCTCGATGAATGCAGGCTTGAACTCAGGGATGTCCATGGGAGCAGACGAATCGGAAAGCGTTTAAATGGCTTTCCTACGCATGCACCCGTGATGCAGAATGATCTTATCTGAGCCGGATTTTTGGCAAAAATTGTCATCATAGGAATTTTTTGTGGCAAAAAGCAAAGCGATATTATTCCCCATGGGAATATTTTTGGGGATTTTTGGCTTCAGCTTAACTGATTCTGCATCACGGCATGCACCCAAAGCAAAACGCAATCTTTAAAAGATGCACCGCTCATAAAACCAGAAACGAGGGAAAAATGCACGCAAAGGGCAAGATCATCCTTGTATCATTCTTTCTGCTTATAGCAATCTTCCTCAGCGTAGGGATAGCGTCTCTGCAGAGAGGCGGCAGCACAATCACGGGAAACGTGGTTGCTGTAGATGATACAAGAGAAATCGACGCTCTGAAAGGTTGCGCCCCTCAGTTTGTTGATGAATGGCGATGCAGCGCAAAGGGAAGGGATAGGGTTTTCATTACTGCGGATTGCTCAAAAGACTGGCTACCCTATGACTGCCCTGATGGGTTAGAGTGCTACGGCGCTGGGTTCTGCAGGCCAAGAGTGCGCTAGCTATGGCACCAAAGGGACGCCCTCATTCTTTTCATAACTTGGAAGAAGAAGCCTTAAGTTAGGTAGGGAGTTTGTAATCAAAAGTAAAAACGCCGCGACTGGGATTTGAACCCAGATGACCTTACGGTCACAAGATATTTGCAGGTATTGCGTAGGCTCATAAAAGCTTGGAAGCTTATAGCAATCTTGCGCACTACCAGGTTATGCGATCGCGGCAAAGAAAGGCAAAGAAGCAGGAAGGCTTTTTTAAAGGTTTGTGATTGTTATTGGAATTGCCAACGAGCTTCATCCAAAAAATCCTTTTTTACTCTCATCACTTCGCAATCCATTCATTCTTGGCGGCAGACGGCCATTTTGCGAAAGGCAAAATGTCCTACGGGGAGCCCGAAGGGCGCGTCCCCACCCCGCCTGCGCCATGAATGGATTGCTTCGTTCTACCGTTTTCTTTATTTTTTGGATGAAGCCTTGCCAACGAAAAGACTTTTAAACGGGACACTGTTCTTTTTAAGAATCACAGCGAGGTGGGGCAGCCAGGAGTGCCCGGGGATTGTATGGGACGTGATTCCAGCAACCGGATGGCTCATATGGGCTCCTGAGAGACCCCCAGGTCGATGGTTCAAATCCATCCCTCGCTATTCTTTTTCTTATGGAATCTTCCATTTTCACGTCAGAGATTTTCTTGAACCAAAACAGTTAAAAGCAGGATGTCGAGTGCTCCATGGCCATGAATGAGTTTTTGGTGGACCTGAAGATCCCAAAGGAGCGCGTAGCCGTGCTTATCGGAAAAGACGGCAGCATCAAGAGGGCCATAGAGAAATCCACGAACACTTCTATCACGGTTGATTCAAAAGAGGGGGATGTCATCATCAGGGGAGAAGACGGCCTAGGGCTCTTCAACGCAAAAGAGGTCATACGGGCCGTGGGTAGAGGCTTTAATCCTGAGATAGCTGAGCTTCTGCTGAAGACCGATTACGTTTTTGAGCTTCTGGATATCACAGACTATGCCGGGAAGTCAAAGACAGGGCTTCTGAGGCTAAAGGGAAGGGTAATAGGAAGAGAAGGGAAGTCGAGAAAGCAGATTGAAGACCTTTCTGAAGCCTATGTCTCGGTGTATGGCAAGACTGTAGCCATTATCGGCTGCCCAGAGTCTGCAGCGGTGGCTAAGAAGGCGGTTGAATCGCTGCTTGGTGGGTCAACGCATGCAGGCGTCTATAAATGGCTTGAGAAGCAGCGAAGGCAGCTTAAGCAGCACGGGTTTGACAATCAGGCATGAGGGGTGGAATGAAGAGAATGGAACAACCGATAGCACATGAGATGGCAAAGCGGCAGCGGGAAATAGGCGTAGCCGAGTTTTTTTCAAGAAATAGGCATCTTCTCGGGTTTGATAGCAAACGCAAGGCGCTCCTTACCACCATCAAGGAGGCTGTGGACAACAGCCTTGATGCGTGCGAGGAGGCTGAGATCCTTCCTGAAATCCATGTGGAAGTGATTGACATGGGAAGCGATCGCTTTAGGGTGATTGTGGAGGACAATGGCCCTGGCATCGTGAAGAAGCAGATTCCCAACATATTTGCACGCCTCCTGTATGGCTCAAAATTCTTCAAGCTTGCCCAATCCAGAGGGCAGCAGGGCATA
Organism: Candidatus Woesearchaeota archaeon; assembly: GCA_013329175.1. Classification (GTDB taxonomy): domain Archaea; phylum Nanobdellota; class Nanobdellia; order Woesearchaeales; family UBA11716; genus UBA11716; species UBA11716 sp9638u. The sequence continues at coordinate 3,438 of DUKR01000089.1, read as the reverse complement.
GGGATTTCTGCATCTGTACTCTATGCGCAGTTAACGACGGGAAAGCCGGCACGAATCATCTCAAAAATATCTCCCAATGATCCTGCGCATTATTATGAGCTGAAGATTGACACCCAGAAGAACCAGCCGCTCATCATGACCGATGAAGTGAAGGAATGGAGCAAGGAGCATGGGACGCGGATAGAGCTGGACCTTGAGGGGTCGTATCTTGGCGGCTCGCAATCTATGGATCAGTACCTGAAACAGACGGCAATAGTGAACCCCCATGTCACGCTCATCTATACCAACCCCAAGGCAGAACAGCTCATCTTTCCAAGGGCTGTTGAGACCGCTCCGCCAAAGGCAGTCGAGATAAAGCCACACCCGTATGGGGTTGAGCTTGGAACGCTGATGGATCTGCTGAGAGCGACCAAGGCTCCGTCGGTGCAGTCGTTTTTTGTGAACGAGTTCTCGCGTGTTGGGCATGGCACAGCAAAGCAGATATGCCAGGGAGCAGCGATCCTTCCCAGTACAAAGCCAGCTGAGATCAATAGGGACATGGCTGAAAAGCTCATCAAGAGCATCCAGGCGACTAAGATAGTTGCCCCGCCCACTGACTGCATTAGCCCAATAGGCGCAGAGCTTCTTGAGAAGGGATTGAAAAAGGAAATCAATGCGGAATTCTATTGCGCAGCAACGAGGCCGCCCAATGTCTATCGCGGCAATCCCTTTGTCATTGAAGCGGGCTTTGCTTACGGCGGAGAGCAGCTTGCTGACAAGTCCGTGAGCATCTATCGTTTTGCAAACAGGGTGCCGCTTCTGTACCAGCAGGGCGCCTGCGCCTCAGCTAAAGCGGTGATGTCAACAAACTGGAGGTCGTATGGATTGTCACAGAGCCAGGGGTCGCTCCCCATCGGCCCACTGACCATTGCCATCCACATCGCTTCCGTGTGGGTGCCCTTCACTTCAGAGAGCAAGGAAGCAATTGCTCATTATCCAGAGATTATCAGGGAGATGCGCCTTGCCCTGCAGGAAGTGGGCAGGCAGCTTGGAAGCTACATCAGCAAGAAGAGGCGCATGCATGCAGAGTCAAAGAAGCGGGACTACATCCAGACCTACATCCCGCACGTCTCTGACGCGCTGAAGGAAATTCTTGGGTTTAGCGATTCAGACAAGGAGACGGTTGAGAAGATGCTTGTTTCCATCCTTGAGAAGCACAGGGGTGAACTGAAGGATGTCGCCATGGAAAATACGGAGTATAATGAGGAGTTTGCAAGGATAGGGAAGGGAAAAACCAGCGATGACGACGACGGAGAGGAGAGAAGCGCTGATAATGGCAATGGGGAAGATTGCAAGGCACCCGACAAAAAAAAGAATGCTGGCTACCAGCAGACGCTATGAGGTGGATACACAATGGCAAAGCAGCAATCACCAGTCCTCGTGAATCTCAGAGAGAAGGCAGAGGCAGTGTATCATAAGATCCTGAAGAAGCAGCAGCCTGAGCTTGACATGCCCCTTCGCGCATTGTCCAACGTGAAATATGATGACAGGGGAGGCTATTTTGAGCTTATGGGAAAGAAGAAAGCAAGGACGCTCACCGCATCAACAGTGAAGACCTTTGCCCAGACATTGCGGATGATGGCGCTTTCAAAGGAGCTGATTGAGGGAGATGACATAGCAACAAAGAGGGAGGCCTATTACGTCTCCAAGAACTGGGATGAGGCACGATTCAACGAGCAGCCGGAGTCAGATGCCATCATGGACGACGTGGAAGCGATGATGATGGTCAACCGCGAGCAAATAGGTTTCATCCCTGAGGAGAAGGGGGGAGACATCGCAGGGCAGATGATAGTGATTGACAGGGATGCTGATAATGGAAAGGAGCTGAGGATAGACTGCACTAAATTTGGTTCAGGGGCCTACTCAATTCCAAGCTCAGTTGAGGGGCTGAGATTTGAGACAAATGCTACGTTTATTCTGGCTATTGAGACTGCTGGTATGTTCCAGCGCCTGGTGAAGCATAATTACTGGAAGAAGGCCAATTGCATCCTCATCAGCCTTGGAGGCGTTCCTACCCGCGCCTGTCGCAGGTTCATCCGCAAACTGTCTGATGAGCACAAGCTGCCGGTGTATGTATTTGCGGATGGGGACCCCTACGCGTATGGATCTATTTACAGGACGCTTAAGGTAGGGAGCGGCAATGCTGCGCACATCAACCAGTTCTTCTGCGTGCCTCAGGCGAAATTCTTGGGTGTGACGCCGCAGGACATCATTGACTACAAGCTTCCTACACATCCATTGAAAGATGTTGATTTCAAGAAGATTAAGGATCTCATCAAGAACGACCCCTTTATCATCCACCATAAGGAATGGCAGAAGGCTTTGTTGCAGATGAGCACGATGAAAGTCAGGGCGGAGCAGCAGGCTCTCGCAAAATGGGGACTCAATTACGTCATTGAGAAGTACCTGCCTGACAAGATAAAGAAGGTGGATGGTTTTCTGCCTTAGATTACCGCCAAGCAAGCCTTATATATCTTCAGGACACTTGCTCTTTCATGGTGATGAGAAAGACCATTCTTGCCGTTGATAGCGAGCAGAAGACCCTTACCGAGGTAGAACAGGTTATTTCAGCCTTTGATAAGGAGGAATACGAGATTCTCCTCTGCCAGGAAGGGAAAAAAGCGCTTGAGTTGATTGCTGTGCGTTATCTTGACCTAGTCATCACGGCTATTGATGTCGGCGACATTGACGGCCTTGACATCCTGAAAGCGGCAAAAGAGCACCAGCTTCCCGTGCTTGTGCTGACTTCACGCTCTGATGCCGAGACCAAGGAGATGATACGGGCACATTACAGGCCATTAGGATATCTCGAGAAGCCCTTAGACAAGGGCATCCTTACCCAGCATTTCAATGCTTTGTTTTATGCAAAGGGGCAGTTCCTGAGGGAAATCCCTTCGGCAATTGTTGCTGCATTGTTCACGGAATTGTGCAGCAATGTCAACAACAGCATCGTGATTCTTGACAGCTTCCTAAACGTTGTCTGGATCAACAACGTCCTTGAGAAGAAGGGGTTCTCTGCTGAGCAAATAAAGGGAGCAAAATCCTACCGGGTTTTTGACAACAGGGATACGCCGCAGGGAGACCATCCTACAATGGTTGCGATAAAAACCGGCATCAGGCAGGAGAAAACCTTCAAAGGCAATGACGGGAATCCCTGCCATCTGACCTCAATTCCCGTGAAGAACAGGGTAGGAGAGCTACTTTATGTCATAGAGGTAGGGGAATCTTCGCAGGGGTAATCTTGATTCATTCCTCAAAATAAATACCTGCTGCTTCTTTTTCACCGGGAGCATCTGCCTTTTGTATCCTTTGTCTTTTCTGCTGAATGCCCAAAGTCTGCGCTAGTCTCACTGCTTCCCTGCCCCTCTGTAATTATGGAGGGCATCATTCCCGAAAAAA
>DUKR01000110.1 GCA_013329175.1 Candidatus Woesearchaeota archaeon | reverse complement strand
GCAGTCCGTATGAGGTTCAATTTCTTCTCACTCAGCTATTTGGTGGATGGATTTTTTCAGTATCGCCTAACGAGAGATTAAATGGATGAAGCCCAAACAGTACAAAATTATATAAACAGGCCCTGATGCTCTAAATAGGGGTGAGGCAGATGGCACTAGCAAAACAAGTACTTGATGCGATAAACAAACAAATCAACCTGGAACTAGCTTCAGCATACATCTATGATGCAATGGGCATCCATTTTGCTGGAGAAGGGCTGAAAGGCTTTGCAGGCTGGATGGCAAAGCAGGCAGCAGAAGAGAAAAAGCATGCACAGAAATTCATCAGTTTTCTTCTGGACATGAATGAGCAGGTAAGGCTTGAGGCGGTTGCTGCCCCGAAGCAGTCATGGGAGAGCGCCCTTGCTGTCTTTGAGAATGCGCTCGCACACGAGAAAAAAGTGACTGCTTCCATCAATGGCATCATGGATGCTGCAAGAAAAGCAGGCGACTATGCCTCAATCAATCTGCTGGACTGGTTCATTGAAGAGCAGGTCGAGGAAGAGGCTATAGCGCAAGGCATTGTTGATGCCCTGAGGTTCCTCGCTGATGACAAGGGAGGCATCTATGCCCTCAGCCAGGAGCTTGGCAAGCGGGAGTGAAATCCCCCCTTTTGCCTTCGTGCGTGCTACTGAAAACGCCACATCCACCCATTTTTGAAGGTTCTGGCGCACGTCCAAAGCAATGGCAGACGCAGACTATCAGCAAAGAGAAGCAGACGCAGTTGCAGCTATCAAGGCTGCAATCCCCAAGCACCTGAAAAAGAATCTTGCAAAGGATCAGGTGAGCGATTTTGCAGAACTGTTTGAGGCTCCTGACATATTCCCCCATCATCTCTTGGCCTGCTCAATTGATGGCGTGGGTACAAAACTTGTCCTGGCAGAAGCTATGGAGAAGTATGATACCATCGGCATTGATTGCGTTGCCATGAGCGCAAATGATTTAGTGACCTTGGGCGCGGTCTCACCCTTTCTCTTTATGGATTACCTTGCGGTACAGGAGCACGCAGAAGCACACGCTGGAGAAATAATCAGGGGAGTCGTCAATGGCCTTGAGCAGTGCGATACCTCAGGCATCATCCACCAGCACCTGCCGATGAACATCGGCAAGGGAGAGACAGCATCAGCTGATGAGTTGTTGTCATCGTTTCGGCCTGGCTTTGGGTTTGACATTGCAGGAGCGATGATCGGCTTCATCAAAAAGGACAGGCTTCCAAAAAAGGCTACACCAGGGGACGTCATCATCGCTCTCCAAAGCTCAGGCCCCCATTCCAACGGCTATACCGACCTTCGGCATAAGCTCCTCAGGGGTGAGTTCGAGAGCAGGAAGGAATACTCTAAATCCTACAGCGGTAGATTCAGGCTTGATGATCCTTTCCATGATTCAACTATAGGGGGGGCATTGCTTGAGCCGACAAGGATTTATGTGAAAGAGGTAGCAGCGATTGCCAAAAAATTCTCCATTGCAGGGGTGAACAGCACAGGATACGGCCTTAAAAACCTCAACCGCCTTGGCAACCTCAGGTTTGACATAACTGCCCCGCTTGAGCCGCAGCCCATCTTTTCCCTCATGCAGGAGGAGGCAAACTACACCGTTGAGAAGATGTACCGCACCTTTAATATGGGCATGGGATTCTTTGTAATAGCTGACAGGAGGGATGCTGACGACATCCTAGGGATGGCTAAAGGCGCAGTGATAGTAGGAGGAGTAGCAAAGGGCTCAGGCACCGTCCTGCATAAGGGCGGGAAGAAGATTCTCTATGAAGGATACTAATCAATGCTCAGCACATTCATCGCGATATGATTAATCCATGTTGCCATCGCCTTGAAATTCTCAAATATTCTCACCACATCAGGCGTCAGTATGGACCCTGGGTCCTTCCCACTGGCATGGGCGTCTGCAAACCTGTCAAGGCATTCATTGCATTCCCTTACAATGTCCTTGTTCTTGAGCGTAACGCTAAGCCCAATCTCCTTGTCATGGTTGTGGTAGGCTTTCATGACCTCTAGGTATTCCTCACTCAGCCGCTTGTAGAGACTCTCAAGAACTTCAGCTGAGGCTTTGGGGATGTGTATCACGGTAAGGCTTCGTGCAATGCGCTTCTGGTTGTCAGCTATTTTCTCTATCATGCGTAACACCAGAAAATGGCTGTAGAGACCCCATGGCGTAGCCTTTGCCTCATGCATCACGTCAGGGTTCTTGAGCATATGGCGGATCATGCGGGCAGTGAGATAATACAGCCTGTTGACATCCAGATCACGGTGCTTTATGTGCTCATAAAGACTCTTGTCCTGAATTGATTCGATACCGTCCTCTATCATGGACCTGGTGATGTTGTCCATCCTGCGCATGAGAACGTCAATAGCAACCTCTTTCTCATCAATGATGTTTTTTGCTGCAATCTTTCGTGATGTCTGCTCAAGGATTTCCATGCCCGAGAGGTTGCGCAGCAACTCTTTTATTTCTCTAGCAAGATGCAGCCTGTCCTGTGCCCTGATTTCGATGATGTCAGCATTGTTGAGGTAAGCAGCTACAATTCTTGTCCGCAACTCCTCGATGGATCTCCCGTCAGCATGGATTAGGATAGTTTCTTCCTCGCGCTTCCCGTCCTGCTTCCCACTCGTGATAATGAGCCTGCCATCCTCTCTTGCAAAGAAGAGCGCATCACCCTGCTTTACCTTATGTTCCTCAAGCCACTGCTTAGGCAGAGACACCACAAAGGAGCTTGTTCCGAACCTGATAAGCTTTCGTGTTTCCATTTTTACTATCATTACGTGCTCCTATGAATATATCCATATCCTAAAATATAGTGGATATATAGTATATCCCGAAAGTATATATATTTTGCGCTTCTATAGGGTATAGCATACATGAGTGAAGCAGGAGGTGAGGGTACTATTGAGAGCAGGTCATCTAGTCCTTGGTCTTATTCTGCCAAGGCTGTCAAAAAGGAGGGAAAGGATTCCTCCAGCAGATGGGTTGCTGAAACTGCGAATGGGTGTCAATGATGCCCTTGAATGTGAGGATGAGGATGATGACCTTGAGTTGTACAGAGAATCATGGAGCAGCCAGGGATGGGGGGGGGGGGGAAATATGCTATTGAAACCTGAAAGCAAGGTGCACAAAGGGCAGGAGGTGAAGACCATGGAGGCCACTACTCCTGTTGAAGAATTCAGCAAGATATTTGCAGGGGAGGCCTATGACCGTGACAAGTCAGCTGAATTTATGGAGAAGTGAGGGGCGGGCGATTGCCGTCCCTTCTTTTTTTCCTGATATGCCTCAATTGATGATGAAGCCTACCCAAAACAAAAATTCATGCACAAATTTTTTATACCTCGTTCTGATGGCAATTCTCCCATGGAGTTAAAAGCACTTACGCTGCAGGCAAACACCATACGCCAGGACATTATCAGGATGCTCACAGAAGCCGGCTCAGGCCATCCAGGCGGCTCACTAGGAATGGCTGACATTTTCACGGTACTCTACTTTGACTTTCTCAGTATCAATCCCCCAAAACCAGATGCTATAGACAGGGATTACCTTGTCCTCTCAAACGGCCACATCTGCCCTGTCCTGTATGCGACGCTTGCCCATAGGGGATTCTTCCCAGTCAAAAAACTAGTAACTCTACGAAAGCTTGGCTCGCCATTGCAGGGCCATCCTCATCGTGAAGCGCTGCCAGGGCTTGAGAGCTCATCAGGCCCTTTAGGCTCAGGACTCTCGCAGGCCTGCGGTATGGCAAAAGGCCTGCTCATTGATGGCAGGAAGAACAGGGTGGTTTGCCTCACCTCAGATGGTGAGCATCAGGAGGGCAACACATGGGAAGCTGTGCTTTTTGCAGCAAAGTACAGGCTTTCAAACCTGATAGAGATTATTGACCGCAACAACATCCAGATTGACGGCAGGACTGAAGAGGTCATGCCGCTAGGCTCAATAAGGGACAAGTATCATGCCTTCGGCTGGCACACCATTGAGATTGATGGCAATGATATCAACGATATTAAAAAGGCTCTCGCTGAGGCTGACGCCGTTGCAGATAAGCCTTCAGTCATTGTCGCTCATGTCGTTCCAGGCAAGGGAGTGTCATTTATGGAGAACCAATACCAGTGGCACGGCAAGGCCCCTTCAAAAGAGGAAGCAGCACAAGCCTTGCTCGAGCTTGCAAAAGCCAGGGAGGGATTCTCATGAAGTTGAATCCTGACCTCTTCACAGATAAGGTAAAAAAAGAGGCGACAAGAATAGGATTCGGACTGGGCCTTGTTGCGGCGGCAAGAGCTGACAAAAATGTTGTTGCCCTCACAGCAGATCTTGCAGCATCTACTGCATTAGGTGATTTCATAAAGGAATTTCCTGAGCGATTCATCCAGGTCGGCGTTGCTGAGCAAAACCTTGCTGCTGTTGCGTCTGGCTTGGCGCATGTCGGGAAAATCCCCTTTGCTACCTCATTTTCCATGTTCAATCCTGGCAGGAATTGGGAGCAGATCAGGACAACCATCGGCTACAACAACCAGCCTGTCAAGATTGTCGGTACGCACTCGGGCCTTGGTGTAGGAGAAGATGGGGCAACCCATCAGGCATTGGAAGACATTGCAATAACCCGCGTTATCCCAGGCATGGTTGTCCTATCGCCATGTGATGCAATACAGGCAAAGCAGGCGACCATTGCCGCAGCAAAGACTGCTTCCCCTACCTACCTGCGTCTGAATCGCCAGAGGGTGCCAACTATTTTTTCTGAAGATACCTCTTTTGAGATAGGAAAAGCGCAGCTGGTGCGGGATGGAAAGGATGTGACCATCATCGCTGCAGGCCCTATGCTTTACCCTGCCCTTGTCGCAGCAGAAGAGCTTGGGAAGGAGGGTATCTCTGCTGCTGTCATCAATATGCATACCATCAAGCCCCTTGACAGCAGGGCAATTGTTACAGCTGCAAGAAAAACAGGTAGGATTGTAACTGTCGAGGACCACCAGATACATGGCGGGCTTGGCTCAGCTGTTGCTGAGGTGGTTGTGCAGGAGTGTCCAGTTCCCATGAACATTCTTGGAATGCCTGATAAATATGGCGAATCAGGGCATGTTGAGCAACTATTTGTGAAGTTTGGATTGACAGAGAAAGAGATTGCGCAGATGTGCAGAGTGCTGCTGCGGTAGGCGCACACGGGCATGATTTTGGCTTTTGTCGTGGAACAGCCCAAAAGCTTTAAATACTGCATATGGAGAAAAGTATCCCTATTGGAATAAAAAGGGGTGTTTTGATTGGCACAAGAACTATTAGTCATTATTAGCATTAGTGTCATCTCACTTCTGTTCAGCATCTTCATGGCTGTAGGCATCCTGAAGAAGCCTGCGGGCACCAAGAAGATGGAAGAGATAGGAGAGATGATTCACAAGGGGGCAATGGCGTTCCTGAACAAGGAATACAAAATAATGGTTGTGTTCATCATTGTGGTCGCAATCATTCTGTATTTTGTCAGGGGCTGGGAGACTACTTTCTCGTTTGTCTTAGGCGGGCTCTTTTCAGCATTGGCAGGAAATCTGGGTATGCGCATCGCAACAAAGGCCAACACCAGGACCGCGCATGCGGTAAAAGACAGCATCAACGCCGGGCTTCGCGTCGCTTTCAATTCCGGCGCGGTGATGGGGCTCTCAGTCGTTGGCTTAGGGCTTCTTGGCGTTGCCGTGCTGTATATGATATTCCATGATCCTAACATCATCTTCGGCTTTGGCCTGGGCGCATCAAGTATCGCCCTCTTCGCGCGAGTCGGCGGCGGCATCTACACCAAGGCTGCTGACGTAGGCGCTGACCTTGTCGGAAAGGTTGAGGCTGGCATCCCTGAAGACGACCCTAGAAACCCTGCAGTTATTGCCGACAATGTAGGTGATAATGTAGGCGATGTGGCTGGGATGGGCGCAGACCTGTTCGAAAGCTATGTTGACAGCCTGATTGCCGCGATGCTGATAGGGACTGTTGTGTTTGCCAAAAAAGGGTTAGGCGTTGAGGCAGCCCTTCTGCCACTTGCCATTGCTGCTACTGGCATCGTTGCATCCATCATCGGCACCTTTTTTGTGCACACCAGGCATGAGCATAAGGTGCATGCTGCCATGAACAGGGGCATCTTCGGAGCATCAATCCTGACCATCATTGCAAGCTATTTCGTGATTCAACTATTTATCAAAGGAGCACAGGGGCTCAACATTTTCTATGCCACCGTAGCCGGGCTGGTTTCAGGGGTCATCATCGGGCTTGCTACTGAGTATTATACCTCCAATGACAAGAAGCCTGCGCAGTCTATAGCAAAGGCATCAGAGACAGGTGCTGCAACCAACATCATTGCGGGGCTTGGTGTCGGTATGATGTCAACGGTCATTCCTGTTTTGGCTGTTTCAGCAGCAATCATCCTTTCTTACTATTTTGCAGGGATGTATGGCATCGCCATTGCTGCTGTCGGGATGCTTTCAACCCTTGGCATCACCCTTGCCTCAGACACCTATGGGCCGGTGGCTGACAATGCCGCAGGCATTTCCGAGATGGCTGGTCTAGGAAAAGAGGTCAGGAAGCGGGCTGAGGCACTTGATGCTGTTGGCAATACCACTGCTGCCATAGGCAAGGGATTTGCCATCGGAAGCGCAGCGCTTACCGCGCTCGTATTGTTTGTGAGCTATACTCAAGTGACTGGCCTTACCTCCATTGACCTGACGAATCCAAACGTGTTTGTCGGTCTCCTGCTTGGGGCAGTATTGCCGTTTGTGTTCTCAGCTTTTACCATCACCGCAGTAGGGCATGCTGCTGAGAAGATGGTTGCTGAGGTCAGGAGACAATTCAAGACTATCAAAGGCCTGATGAAAGGAAAGGCAAAGCCTGATTATGAGAAGTGCATCGCTATCTCAACAGGAGCTGCTCTTCACCAGATGATAGCGCCATGCCTTATTGCCGTAGTTGTTCCTATTGTTGTTGGCATCTGGAGCGTGGAGGCACTGGGAGGGCTTCTTGCAGGAATCACTGCCACTGGCTTTCTGATGGCGGTGTTCATGTCCAATGCAGGCGGGGCATGGGACAATGCGAAAAAATATATTGAGGAAGGGCATTTGGGAGGCAAGGGAAGCCCAGCACACAGGGCAGCAGTCGAGGGAGACACGGTAGGGGATCCTATGAAGGACACCGCAGGGCCATCTCTTAACATCCTCATCAAGGCTGTGTCTATCATTGCTTTGGTGTTTGTGCCATTGTTCCTCTAGATTTTTTTCTTTTCTTCTTGTTCATCAGAAAAATGGATATGATTAACGTGAGCCAAGGGTGGATGAACGATTGCAGGACTGCACACTCTCAAAGAAACTGAGGTCAAAGGAAAGCGGGTTCTTGTGCGGCTTGACCTCAACGTGCCGCTGAAAGATGGCGTCATCAAAGATGCTACCAGAATAGATGCCGTGATGCCTACTATCAGGTACATAGTAAAGCACAGTGGAAAGGCCATCCTGATGTCCCACCTTGGAAGGCCAGACGGGAGACGGGATAAGGCCTTTAGCCTTGCCCCCGTAGCCAAGGCCATCAGCGAGAAGCTTGGAAAGGGCGTTGCCCTTGCCCCTGACTGCATAGGGGAGGAGGCTGAGGAGGAGGCCGATGGGCTTTCTTCTGGTGGCGTGCTGCTTTTAGAGAACCTGCGCTTCCATTCCGAGGAAGAGGAGAATGATGCTACCTTTGCAAAGCAGCTTGCAGCGCTTGGCGAGGTGTACGTGAATGATGCCTTTGGCACTGCGCACAGGGCTCACGCGTCAACTGTGGGTGTTCCTCTGCTTCTTGCCTCGCAGAGGAAGCAGACAGCAATGGGCTTTCTGATGGAGCAGGAGACCACGACGTGGTCGAAGGTGCTTTCGGCAAAAGTGCCGCGGTATATGTCCATAGGTGGAGGAAAGCTTAATGAGAAACTGAAGGCCATATCAACGCTTGGCTCGGTGTTTGACTGCGTCTTTGTGGGAGGGGTAGCATATAACGTGATTCGCGCAGCGCTTGGCCAGCAGGTTGGTGCCTCCATTATCGCGGAGAAGAATGATGATACTGACTATGTTGACATCTCAAAGGGGCTTCTTGACAAGAACCATAACCTGATTCTGCCTTCTGCACTTGTGATTGCGCACAGCAAGGATGGGAAATGGGCAGACTCCAAGACTATTGATTCTGGAGATGACGTGCCTGACGGGTATGCAATAGTTGACTGCATTTTTTCAGGCGAGCAGCTTGCTGCATTAGGCTCTGCCCATGCAGTTGTTGGCTTTGGGCCCATGGGCATCTATGAAGAGGGGTTCAATGCCGGGACGAGCGCCATCCTTGATGCGCTGAAAGGCAACCCTGGCTGCTTTGTGGTGTTTGGTGGAGGGGATACGAGCGCCCTTCTTGAGGATTATCCAAATGTGACGGTGTCAACAGGTGGCGGAGCTGCTATCACCTTCCTTGCCAAGGGGAAGCTAGAGGCTCTGGAAGCGTTGAAAGGAAACAGGGGATACTTCAAGA
>DUKR01000012.1:3069-15371 GCA_013329175.1 Candidatus Woesearchaeota archaeon | reverse complement strand
GTGCACGACGGAATTTCCATGAGCAATTTCACCCTAGGCAGGATGGGAGAGAACAGTAGCGCTGATTTTGGCAAAGCATCCGTAGGCAATGAGCTTTTAGGGAATGCCTTTTGGGGGGGAATGATGCCGAGCACACGCTACGAGCGGGGCAGGCAAGCAGAGAAACTAGCGCAGATGAACTTGCGCTCTAATAGCTCACGCTCGAGCTTCGCTCTCATGAGTTTCTGGGTACACTCAAACTGCGCTTTCGCGACCAGCGAGACTGACGTCTCTGGGTGCACTCAAGCTGCGCTTTCGCGACAATTGGCGGTACCATTTGACAGGGATATTGCCTCCAAACTTCATGACGGTGAACTATTACGGAGCATGGGCTTCATCCAAAAAATAAATAACTCCCCTCTTCTCTAGCCAGAAAACGCAGCAATCCATCCACGGCGCGAGGTCGGATGGATTGCGAAGTGATACAGCGCGAAAAGCATTTTTGGATGAAGCCATGAGCATGGAAAGTTTTAAATAAGCTCACCTGATTCCATTAAAGCAATGAAGCACAATTCCACTATCAGGAGAAAGACACGGGGCAAATACCGAAAGGAGATTCGCTCACGAGGCAAGATTTCTCTTACCGCATACTTTCAGAAGCTTTCTGCTGGAGACCTGGTCCATCTGCGCGTGGAGCCCTCAGTCCTATGCGGTCTCTACCATCCACGATATGTCGGAAAGACCGGCGTCGTTACTGGCAAAAGGGGAGAGTGCTATGAGATAGCAATACATGACCAGCATAAGGCAAAGACCCTCATCGTGCATCCTGTACATCTCAAGAAGGCATAACCATGGCAAATCCTACTATCATTGCTGAAGAGCCAATGAACCTATCCCAGCTCAGAGGAGAGGTAGATAAGATAAAGAAGCGGGATGACAAGCTCAATTTCCGCTCGCAGCGAACTGAAGAGTATCTGCAGTCCTATGAGTTCAAAAAGGGAAAAGAACTGTTTGATGAGTTGGTGAAGCTTGAGGTTCCCCGCCTTCGCGAGCAGCACATCCACAAGCTCATTGACATCCTGCCAAGGACAATAAAGGAAACTAAGGTTGTTTTGCAGGGGTATCCCATAACCATCAGCCAGGACAGCATGAAAAAGATTGCAATAGTGGTTGCTAAATATGTGTAGCACTGCTTGGTTCTACGTACAATTTTGCTCAGTAATTTACATCCCAGAAGATACCTGCGCCAGAATGCCCTCTGCTGTCAGCGAATCATAGCGCTGCAGCCTGGAGCCTCCGCAATAGGGGCATGATGGCCTAAAGTGCGGCTTGAGGGTGAACTTGTATCTGCATGAGGAGCAGATGACCTTGATTGCCTGCTCTTCAACATCTGCAGCTTTCTGCCTTAGCTCCTTTTTCTGCTTCTGTACTGGAGCAACGGTGCCAATCTTCTTTAAGCATTCGGCGCAGACTGTCCTTAACTCTGCGTTGTAGCGGATATTCTCTGATGATACCTGCTTCTTGCAGATGGAGCAGGTGTACTGTGGCTGCTCATAGTCGCTTGCCATGGTTCTCACCTTAAGCAATTTCTGAAAGGCACAAGAGCCAATCCCCCCATTATCTGGCGATGGCACCTTGCCGTTTCGTGAACACTCTATTCTTCAGTAGGCTTGTACTAATCGTAGCTGGTTTCTTATCTTCTACCGCCTCCGCAGTAGAAGAATTTCTCAATGGACACGTCGCCAGGCTTATAGTCGCCGTAGCGAGGCCTGTTCGGCGCTGCGTCGTGCTTGGCACTTACTTGCTGTACCTGTTGTGGCGGAATGGATAGCATTTGCTGCTCCTGCCTGGCTTGGCCCTGCTGCCTTGGCTGCAAGGAAATGCTCTGCCTGATTCCTGCAATATCCCCTTCAAGCCGTGCAACTGCCTTTTGCAGGGAAGCGACATCCTCAGCATTCTTCTTTCTCATGGTCTCAATCATGACCTCCATCTGCTTCTGGAAAAGGTAGGTATCTCCTCCCATAGCAGGGCTGGCAAATGCGCTGAGTGCCATTACTCTTCACCTCTCAATCATGGAAGTTCTGCCTGATGAACTCAACCATAGCAGTGTTGCCTGCAAGGCCATAGGCCATGAACGCCTTTGAGACGAGGCCGTCCTTGAAGCAGAAGTCTCCTGTCTGGTTAAGCTGTTCAGTATCATGCGCAAGCTCAAAAGCCTTCATTGCATAATCATATTCCTTCTCATCAAGGCATCGCCTGCCAAGCTCAAGCAACTTAACATTGTCCTTAATGGTGGAGAATATCTCAAAGGCATAGTCAAAGCGAAACTTGCTCACGCACTGGTTACCCACCTCAACAAGCTTCTCGGTATCTCCCAGAGTGATAAACGCCTTTACTGCCAGGTCAAGCTTCCCTTCTGCCAGGCACTTCTTGCCAAGCTCCAGCAGCTTGTCCTTGTTGTTGGAAAGCTTGTAGATTTCGATGCTGTTGTCCCACTGCATGAGGCGCAGGTAGTCTTCAGCGACCTCATCAAGCTTTTCCCTGCAGCCAGCAAGCACAAACGATTTGACAGCATCATTCAGGTTGCCTTTCCGTCGGTATTCCTCCCCAAGCGAGCTCAGGAGGCTTGCCTTAAGCTCCTGCGGGAACATCGAAAGGTTGAGGTTGTCAATGCCCTTGGTGATGAGTGAGGGTATTATCTTGGAGAACTTGTTGATGTCCTCCTGCTTCAAAAGGATCCTCTGGTTGCTCTCGACAATCTGGTTCACCATTTTCTTCATTATCTTTTCGTCCTGTTCCATGCTGCTCACCTCAGATGACCTCGATGCCAAGCTCGCGCTTCATCAGGCGCTTCTCAGCGCTGATGTGCTTTGATGCCGGCCCCTGGTCTTTCCCTACTATCCATGGCGAGTGCACGCCAGTGATGATAGTCATGACGACTATCTTTCCTTTCATGTGCTCTGAGACGCGTGCTCCCCATATGACGTTAGCACTCTCATCAAGCTTCTCAGTGACAAGGTCGCCAGCTCGTGCAACTTCCTCAAGAGTCATGTCAGGGCCTCCCTCGATGTGAATAAGCGCACCCTCTGCTCCGTCATAGGTGATGTCAAGCAGCGGGTTTGAGAGTGCTCCCTTGACTGCCTCTTCAACCCTGTTTGCGGTATCTGAAGCGCCAATGCCGATTGCTGCAACACCCCCGCTTCTCATGATGGCCTTGACGTCTGCAAAGTCAAGGTTGACAAGGCTTGGGACGGTGATGGTCTCAACAATGCCCCGTATCATGGTGGAGATAAGCTCGTTAGCGACGGCAAATGCCTGCTGCACGGGAAGGTTTCCTGCAATCTTGACCAGTTTGTTGTTGTCAATGACAATCACCGTATCACATACATTGCGCAATTGAGACAGGCCATATTCAGCCTTGTCAATTCGCGCCCTCTCAATCGAAAAGGGCATGGTGACCGTTCCGATGACTATTGCTCCCGAGTCCTTTGCTATCTGGCCAATGACTGGAGCTGCACCGGTTCCCGTGCCGCCGCCCATCCCTGCGCAGACGAATACCATGTCTGAGCCTTTCAACTGTGACTTGATCTCCTGCAATGCTTCCTGAGCTGACTCAGCGCCTTTAGCAGGCATTCCGCCGCAGCCTAGGCCTCGTGTAACGTTCCTTCCGATGAGGAACTTGTAGTCAGCATCGGTTATGTTGAGATGCTGGGTATCCGTGTTGCAGGCAACAATGCTTGCTCCCTTGATGCCCTTTTTATAGAGCCAACTGACCATATTGCTTCCTGCTCCACCGACGCCGATGACCTTCATGTTTGCCTGACCGATTACCAACTCAGGCTCGTCCTGCGTGACTGCCTGCCGTGTAAATGCTTCCATTGCTCTCTCCCTCGCTTTTTTGTTTTTAGCAGAAGTGTGCTTATGCCCATTTAATGGGCGGTTTACTGTAAGCATTCAACTATATAAATCTTATCATTTTGTATTCCAATATACAAATGTATATATTAAGGTACTCCCCGATGTTCAAGAATTGTTGAGTCCAGCAACCAATCCTGCCATAGAGGTATGGATGGATGTATGAAGAGAATTCTGCCATTCCTGTAGAGAATAGCAGCTTTATTTCATTAGTTGTTAGGATACTTCATTAGTTGTTAGGATACATTTATTACAGCATCTATTCAGGAAGTTTGCTGTTTTCCTGCTCTTCTCCTGGCTTTCTAAGGGCGATGGAGAAATCGCTAAAGTGCGTTTCCTGCGCCAGGGCAATGCGCTGCTGGGAGGAGAGATGGAGTAAGGGGACAAAGGTGAAGATGCGGTCGTCTCTGCTTCCTGAGGGAGCAAGCTGTGAGAACATGAGCTTCTGCTTTCTCCTGACGCCGTAATACTCATTGACCGCCTTGTATGCCTGCCTGATGAGCGAGGTGATGTCACGCACATTGACAGGGATGTCAATAGGCTGCGCTGGCATGCTCTGCAATACCCTTCTTCGCTTGACCTCAAGTGCCTTCTCTAGCGCCCCCATGAGGTCATAGATGGATACTTTGCGCTTCCTTGGCTGGGGTGTCCTCGGAATGAGCTTAAGGTGCTCAGGCAATTCATCTCCTGTTTGATGGCCGTAGAGCTGCTCCTCCTCATCAAAGAGCGCCTCTTCTGAGGCATGAGGCTCATCCTCAAGCAATCTATCAAACTGCAGCATATCTTCTCCTACAAGCCGTGAGGATTTAATCCTGAGAAGAAGCGCAGCTGCAAACACCACTTTTCCTGAGATTGCCAGATCCATCTCCTGTGCCTGCCTGACGAACTCGATATAGCGCTTGGCAAGGATTGAAACGTCAACATCCCATGGGTCTATCTGGTTTGACCTGATGAGATCATGGATGATTGACTTCCATGTTATCTCCTCTTTGTCGAGGAGCATGCTGAATATCTTGTCTTCCACTGCAGGTCAGCCAGTAAGGAATGGATTATAAAAAGGTAATCAAAATGAAAAAAGTTGCCATGATCGTGATGCAGAATCAGTTAAGCTGAAGCCAAAAATCCCCAAAAATATTCCATGGGGAATAATATCGCTTTGCTTTTTGCCACAAAAAATTCCTATGATGACAATTTTTGCCAAAAATCCGGCTCAGATAAGATCATTCTGCATCACGTGCCATGATGGGGGGCTATGTGTAAGTGAGCATTCTTTCAATGTGTAGGTTGGTAGAAAAATGGTCTGGTCCTATCGCCCCGTCATAATATGCTCTGCAAATTGCGGTGAGATTATAGGCGCACCACTTCATCATGACCTCAGCTTCCTTCGTGGAGTCCAGTTTGCAGCGTATTTTGCTTCCAAACTTTTCTTTCTTTGCGTGGTTTGTTGATTCCGCGTTCTGCCTGACATTGTAATCATCCAGCTCTTGCTGGTTTTCATTGATCTGAGCGGTTACGGTCCTTTTCCATTCCCAACTACCTTTGGCATTGGTGATAGTATTGCTCTTGACCCTGAAATGCGCTTTTCCTCCTGCTTCAGCCACAGCATTACACCCGTCCCTTGTCAGGTAGGCCTTATCTCCACTCATATGCTCAATGGTAAACCCCTGCTCCCATATTTTTTGCACATGGGGACGGATAAATGTTGCATCTGCTTCTGAAGAGATATCCACAGCAACAGCAACATTGTACTTCGCCGTTGACGTTACATGCTCCTTGAGATGGTCTTTTTTCTTGATTGACCGCTTAATCCTCCAGTTATACCATGTTGAAGAGGTCACTAGGGATTCACAAGTCGAATCAATATTGAATCGGGTTTCAATATACCTCAAAGGCTCAGCGGCAAACTCGAGGATTTTGTTCTGGATGGTTTTGGTGTTCCTCTACATCATATAATTGTCGAGCGTCTTGAAGCAGGGAATCTGGCATCGCCATTGCATTGCCCAGAATATGAACCTGCATAGCCCTCTGGCTCTTCTCAGGCTCATGTTGAAGTATTCCTTGATTGCCAGGCACATATGGGCAATGAAGTATCGTTGGAAATTCCGCGTGTTCACGTTCAGGCCTGCATCCACCAAGGCATGGAAGACAACGTGGGGAAGCGCAGAGATAAAGAACAAGAATTCATTGTCCTGATGCTCGTTGTATGCTTGTTCATCCCGCACATATCTTGCCTTCTTTCTGTTGGCTTTTTTCTGTTGATTGCTTTTTTTGGCCTTGACATCACGCATGGCATATTGCATGAGGAGATCATCCACAGTACAAGCACACAACAGAAAGGAGACGTTTTCTGATGTTATGGTTTTCATGGAGCCGCTTAAAATGTAATGCCTAACTACTATTTATATTTTTCGCTTATTCATAGTATATAATACCGAAAGTATTATATATTAGTAATGTCCAAAAGTATTCTTGATGGTATTTTTGCGCACAAAACAAATCAAAAACAAAACCTACTACTATATTGTGGAAGCCTTTCGGGAGGCTGGGAAAATCAAGCAGAGAGTAGTCATGTATGTGGGCACCGTTGAAAATATGCTCAAAAAACTCCGCGTTGCTGAAGAAGTTCTGAAGAAGAGGCCTTAGTTACACATAGCCCAGGACATAGAAAGTTTTATATATCCTCGGGATGAGCCAAAAAGAGATGGTTATGTAAGAAATAGCGTTGCCTATCTCTGCGTTTGATGAATGGTATTTGTGTGATGAACTATGGGAAAGGAGGAACATACAGTCAATAACCTGACGTGGAAGATTGCAGGTCAGGCTGGAGATGGCATACTCAACGCCGGGCTCTCCATGTTCGCCAACACCTGCGCTAGAGGCGGGCTTTACGCATTCGCTACTGCCGAATATCCATCGCTCATCAGGGGGGGCCATAACCACCTTGACGTTCGGGTCTCAGACAAGCCGCTGCATTCTCATAGATACAATGTTGACCTTTTGGTTGCACTCAATCAAGAATCTATTGATAAGCACAAGGAAAAGATTGTCAGCGGGGGCGGGATCATTTATGACTATGACGCGCTGGGAGAGCAGAAGGAAGTTCAAAACGGCATCAACCTCTATCCTGTGCCCCTTTTAATCCTTGCAAAGGAGCATGGCGGCCCCATAATGAAGAACACCGTTGCCATCGGCGCAACCTATGCCCTTGTTGATTTTGATCTTGAGCTTCTCAACAACACCATCAGGAAGCTCTTCAAGAAAAAAGGAGATGGTGTCATCAATGGCAACATCGCGGCAGCAAAGGCAGGGTTTGATTTTATCAGGGAGAAATGGGGCAACCACTTCCCCTACACCCTGAAAGCGGGTGAGCACCACGGCTATGTTTTCATGTCAGGAAACGAGGCAATAGCTATTGGGGCAATCCAGGCTGGGTGCAAGATGATCTGTGCTTATCCCATGACTCCTGCCTCATCCATTATGGTTAGCCTTGCCAAGTTCGAAAACGAAGCAGGCATTGTGGTTAAGCAGACTGAGGATGAGGTTGCTGCAATGAACATGGCAATTGCAGCCAATTACGCAGGAGTGAGGACAATGACTGCGACAAGTGGCGGCGGCTTTGCGCTGATGGTTGAAGCCTTTGGGATGGCAGCGCAGATGGAATGCCCTCTGGTCATAGCTGAGGCACAGCGGCCTGGCCCTGGAACAGGCATGGCTACCCATACGGGCCAGGGAGACCTGCGCTTTGTGATGCACGCAGGAACCGATGAAGGCCCTAGGCTCGTCATTGCGCCAGGCGACATCACTCAGGCGTTCTTTCTTACAATCCAGGCATTTAACCTTGCTGAGAAATACCAAATGCCTGTCCTGATTCTTACTGATAAATATCTTGGAGAATCCTACAAGACCATCCCCTATTTTGACCTCTCGCTTGTCAATATCGAGAGGGGAGAGCTCATCAATGACCCTGACGGCCTCAAAGGCTCAGAGTATGTCAGGTACAAAGTGACAACATCAGGCATTTCTCCAAGGACAATCCCTGGAGTCAGGGGAGGCCGCCACGTCTGTACAAGCTACGAGCACGACGAGGAGGGCAACGAGCATGAAGGAGAGGAAAACAAGCTTATGATGTCCCAGAAGCGCTTTCGCAAGTTTGAGTTGCTCAAAAAGGAATTACCAAAACCTGAACTCATTGGAGCAAAGGATGCACAATTGACCATCATATCATGGGGTTCGACAAGGGATCCCATCCTTGAGGCCATGGATGAGTTAAATGGCCAGGGCATATCGGTAAACTATCTTCAGATTATTTACCCTAACCCACTGCATGAGGATGTAGTGGCAGAAGTCATAAAGAAAGCAAAAAAGGTCGTGCTCATTGAGAACAACCAGACTGGCCTGCTGGGCGGGGTCATCAAGGAGCATACGGGACTTGATGTTCACCATAAAATCCTCAAGTATGACGGAAGGCCGTTCTTCCCCTCAGAGATTGTGCAGGGCATTGCAAAGATAGCAAAGGGAACTGATGAGCGCATCCTCCATTTCAGCATGAACCGGCAGGTAGCCAATGAAAACATCGGGGTGAGGGGGTAGTATGGCAGATGTCAAGGAGTTAGCAACTAAGCACACCCCTACCTGGTGCCCTGGCTGCGGAGATTTCGGCATCCTAACGGCAGTGAAATTCGCCATAGCTGAAGTGGGGCTTGACCCTGACAATACCGTTATTGTCTCTGGCATTGGCTGCGGGTCAAAGCTGCCGCATTTTGTCAAAACTTATGGGTTTGAGTCATTGCATGGCAGGGCTCTTCCCTGCGCAACAGGCATCAAGCTTGCCAATAAAAATCTTAATGTGATTGTTATCACAGGTGATGGCGACGGCCTAGGGATAGGCGCCAACCATTTCATGCATACCATGCGAAGGAACTTCAACATCACCCACGTCATCCAGGACAACAGGATTTATGGCCTTACCAAAGGGCAGTATTCGCCAACAACTCCAAAAGGTAGAATCACCCCAACCTCGCCCCATGGAGCGCTTGAGGAGCCCGTCAACCCAGAGTCATGGGCAATTGTAGCCGGCGCTACCTATGTTGCACGGGGCTTTGCGCTTGACAATCTACAGTTAAGGAGGCTGATTGCTGACGGCATCAGGCATAAGGGATACGCCCTGATTGATGCCTTCCAGATGTGCCCTACCTACAACAAGGAAAACTCCATGCAATGGTACAAGGAGCACATCTACAAGCTTGAGGAGTCAGGGCACAATCCCAAAGACAAGATGGCAGCTCTGGCTAAGGCTCTTGAAGCAGGCGACAAGCTGGCAACGGGCTTATTCTATGTTGAAGAGGGAAAGCCTGTGTATGAAGAGCAGTTGCCTCAGATGAAGGAGAAGGCTCTGGTGCATCATGACATATCAAAGATTGACGTTAAGCCATTTCTTGAGCGGTATATGTGACCTAATAGCAGAAAACATTAATAAAATAATGGCATTCTCTCTGCTGCATGAAAAATGGTATTGACGGCATCGGCGTTGCTGCAGGAGCCATGGTCTTCAACGCAAAGGGCGAAGTCCTCACTGCCAAGCGAGGCCAGCAATGCAGAAACGAAAGGGGCAGGTGGGAATTCCCTGGCGGTGCCGTTGAATTTGGCGAGAGCTGCGAGCAGGCAATCATCCGAGAGACAAAAGAAGAACTTGACGTAACCATTGAGATCATCGGGTTCCTGTGCCTTGTTGACAACATCATCCCTGAGGAGAAGCAGCACTGGGTTTCGCCATCCTACGTTGCTAAGGCAGTCTCTGCCATGCCAAGGATTATGGAGCCTGACAAGATTACCGAGTGGAAGTGGGCAACGCTATCGGAACTTGACGAGAAGGCAATGACGCGGGCAAGCAGTGCCACGCTTAGCGCGTACAGGAAGAAGTATGGAAACGTTCCGCCAGGATTCTAATCTGCCTGATAGCCGCCTTCTACGCCTTTTAGGGCGACTGCTACGGCATCGTGGGCGTGCAGCGACTCTACGTGCCTCACCCTGATGAAATAGTCAGCGACGTCCTGCTGCCTCTCCAGCACTGCCTTGAGATTCCTTGACGCATCCTCGCAGAACATCATGTTCGCCGCGTTGAGGCGTGCGAACTCTTGTTCATCCTGGCGCTTGACCGCTGCCTGGACAGGCGTCTTAATGGCCTCCTCCAGAAGAGCAATGAGATCAGGGATAGCCATGACTGAATCAACTGCCGCATAGCGGACCTTCACGTCAGCAAAGCTTCGCTGGGAGTGGGGGATTGCAAGGATGGCTTCATCCGTTCCCAAGAACCGCAGGATGTCATCAAACGGGATGATATCGTTGTCTTCAAAACTTCTCCTGAAATGCTTCTGGATAAGCTGCCTTGATAGCGCGGCAGAGCATGGGCAGGCAGAAGAGTAAGTTATCTGGACATGCTGCTCGATTGCCACATGCTCAGCAGTGCCCTTTGCGATAATGGTTAGGGGATACTGGCGCCATCCTTTCTCTCCTGAGACAAGCGCCATCTTCTCCATAGGGAACGCAAAAGAAAGCCTGACAATGGCCTTGCTTGAGAGGCCTTTCTGGGATGTGACGAAAGAGGTGATGATGCTCCTGAGCAGCGCCGTGTCAAGGACGCGCTCAGTAAGAAGCCTTGTTGCAAGCAGGTAGAGCCTTGACATGTGGATGCCCTTTGCATCAGGGACGTCCAGGCTTACGAAGAAGTCTGCTGTTGCAGGGAGCATGATATGCTTTCCGTTTCCGTCAATAATCTTGAGTGGAACCTGCACGCCACTCATCCCCACGAGCTCAAGCGCTGCCGGATGTGCAACCGTTGCTGTTTTCCTAACGTCAGGAAGCGGCTGCTCCTGCTTGCAAGATGGTGTGCATGACATAGCCAGTGCATAATGGCTTGCCACTTATAAGCTTTACGTTACTCGATTTTAAGTAAATACTCCCTTTCCTAAGTTGCCCCTTCAATGCCCTTTGTTGTAGAGCAAAAAAAGTGAGCCCGCGAGGATTCGAACCCCGGTCCGCCGGTAGCCTCGGGACGTTCCACCGAAGCCGGCTGCACTATCCAGGCTATGCTACGGGCCCATTGCCATGAAGCATTTGGATTCCCAAAGAGCATTTAAACCTTTTGCAGTCCCTTCCCTGTGATGCAGGATGATTTAAGCTAAAATGGGGCTAATCCTATGCCGCTATCATAAACAGCATCAAGAAAAGTATACTCACGGACAACATTGATTGGGCAATCAATGCGCCATTTGCTTTACTACCACTTACCCAAGCTTCTCTTTTCTCAGCAATTTCGGATGCTCTGCTATGAATACTGAAGTATTTGGCGGGATGTCTTCTTCAATCCAGGCGTTTGCGCCGATGCTCACGTTGCTTGCGATGGTGACTGGCCCAAGTATCTTTGCCCCAGCTCCTACCACCACGCTGTCGCCTATGGTAGGGTGGCGCTTGTAGCCTTTGCGAAGCACTCCTCCATCGCCCTTCATGAAATGCAGCGCTCCAAGGGTTACCCCCTGATAGAGCCTGACGTAGCTTCCAATTTGTGCAGTCTCTCCGATGACGACGCCTGTGCCATGGTCAATGAAGAAATTGCTTCCTATCCTTGCTCCAGGATGGATGTCTATGCCTGTTGCGCTGTGGGCTATCTCGGTGAGCTCCCGTGCGTATGATGTTATCCTTTCTGTATAGAGGAGATGCGCAAAACGCTGGACAAGAACCGCTGCAAAGCCAGGGTAGGAGCGTATAATCTGGACGTGATCACCTGCTGCTGGGTCGCCAGCAAACGCTGCCTCAGCGTCCTTTTTGAGTTGCTCGCGGATAAGAGGCAGGCTGGACAGCAGGCTCTTTGCCGTGGCAAGGGCAGTAGCCTCATTAAGCGATTCTGCCTCTATGCCATGCTGAAGCACCTTTGCAAACTCATGCAGCTGTGCAACAAGCGCTTCACTGTCCACGGTCAGCTCTTCAGCGTTCCAGTAGAGGGGAAACAGGATGCGCTCAAGGCTTGCTATTTCAGGAGCCTTTCCTGGGCGCTCTGGGTATCGCTTTGCCCTCGTTGCAAAAGGCTCTCTGTCCTTAGCATAGCTTTCCTGCAATTGCAAGGCAGTTTCGGTGATGGTCTTGTTCATGGGCATCTCTTATATCTTGAATGGCAATGAAGCAGCATATAAACATTGTTGCACAAATTATTCCGATAGGAAACATTGGAGGATGCTGGTCTGCCATTGTGGCGTCATCGGCCTGCAACCCTGTCGCCGCCTGCCCCTTTGTAGTTGTGAAAGGCATCATTTCCGAAAAAATGCATTCCCTAGAAGCTCATTGCCGACAGCTTCTTCGCCAAAAGCGGCGCTATTGTCCTCTCTCCTCCTCCTGCGGTGAAATTGCTCTTGAAA
>DUKR01000012.1:386-2971 GCA_013329175.1 Candidatus Woesearchaeota archaeon | reverse complement strand
TGCCGCCCATCCTTCATGCACGCCTGCTCAGCGCGCTACACTGCGGCGATGGCCTGCTGGCCAACTGAGGCTTTTTTTTGTTTACCTCCTCGGAATGTGCAATGAGCGGATTGCCTCGTCCTACCGTTTATCTTTCTTTTTTGGATGAAGCTGCATTCTGAGTTGCTGCCATCTGTTCTGATTATGCCTTCGATTTATCTTCAACAATATACACTTTTAAAAGTATGAATATTTATATATCAGTTCAACCTACTCAGCCTTAGTTTGTCTTAAATAAACAAAACAATAGTGAGCATCAATGCAAAGGCAACCAACAATATGGGGCGAAATGATGCTTGAGTACTATCCAACCATCAAAACAATGAAGGACTGAATACCTATGAACACAGCAGCAAAACCACTCACCCTGACGGTAGCTGAGGCTCTCCAGACCGATGTGGGAAGAAGCATAGCAAGGGTATCATCTGACGCCATGGAGAAGCTAGGCATAAACCCAGGGGATGTCATCGAGCTGAAAGGAAAGGCAAAGGCAGTAGCAATCGCAGCTGAAGCGCGCATCGAGGACGAAAGACTAGACATTATCAGAGTTGATGGCAGCAGCAGGACGAATGCCGAGACCTCATTGGGCGATACCGTGGAGGTTGCAAAGGCAGATGCACAGCAGGCTGAAAGCATAACAATCGCACCAACAGAAGAAGGCATCTGTTTTGCGCAGGACCCTACCTCCTATTTTCTTCAGAGGCTGGTGGGAAAGCCCTTTCTCAAGGGACAGAGCATCACCTTTGACGTGATGGGAACCCATTTGCATTTCATGGTGACTAAGATAGCGCCAACAGGAGCAGTCATCGCTACCGCAAGCACTAGGCTGACGATAGCTGAGACCGTCGCAGCGCGGGCAGCGAAAATTCCCGAGATATCCTATGAGGACATAGGAGGCTTAAGAGAAGAGATTGACGCCATCAGAGAGATGGTCGAATTGCCGCTCAAACACCCCGAAGTCTTTGAACGTCTAGGTATAGGAGCGCCGAAAGGTGTCCTTCTTACCGGACCACCAGGAACAGGCAAGACATTGCTTGCTAAAGCTGTTGCGTCAGAGACCGAGTCAAATTTCTATGCCATCAACGGCCCTGAGATCATGAGCAAATTCTATGGCGAATCTGAGAAGAAATTAAGAGAGGTATTTGAGACTGCCGAAAAGAACACTCCCGCAATCGTGTTCATTGATGAAATTGATTCCATCGCCCCAAAACGAGGGGAAGGAAGTGACCAGACAGAAAAGCGCATAGTCGCCCAGCTGCTGACCGCAATGGACGGGCTGAAAGGAAGAGGCAACGTCGTAGTGATAGCTGCAACCAACAGGCCAAATGACATTGACGAGGCCCTGCGAAGGCCAGGCAGGTTTGACAGGGAGATAGCAATCCTTCCGCCTGACGACGAGGGAAGAAAAGAGATTCTGCAAATTCACACCAGGGGGATGCCGCTAGCAAAAGGAGTCGACATTGAGGCGATAGCGAGAAAGACCTTAGGGTTCACCGGAGCTGATCTAGGGGTATTGTGCAAGGAAGCGGCATTGAAGTCGCTTAAGCCCTATATGCAGAGCCTGAAGCAATACGCAATCAAAGTCCCTACAAACATTCTCGAGAAGATGGAGGTCACGCAGCAGCATTTCATAGATGCGCTGCAGCACGTCGAGCCTTCAGCACTGCGGGAGGTGCTCATCCACAAGCCTCATGTCACCTGGGATGACATTGGCGGGCTTTCTGAGGCCAAGCAGCAGCTAAGAGAAACCATTGAGCTTCCGCTCAGGCGGCCAGATCTCTTCAAAAAGGCAGGCATCAAGCCGCCAAAAGGGGTGCTCTTGTATGGCCCTCCAGGAACAGGAAAGACCATGCTGGCAAAAGCAGTAGCCAATGAATCCGATGCAAATTTCATTGCTGTCAAGGGCCCTGAACTTGTGAGCAAGTGGGTTGGCGAATCTGAGAAGAAGATTCGCGAGATTTTTTCTAAGGCTCGCCAGGTGGCGCCAACGGTCATATTCTTTGACGAGTTTGACTCCATATCAAAAGCCAGGGGCTCATCCATGACTGACGCGACCGAGAGGATGGTGAACCAATTGCTGACCGAGATTGACGGCATTGAGGAACTGGAGAACGTCACTGTCATCGCAGCAACCAATCGGCCAGACCTTATTGACGAAGCATTGCTTCGGCCAGGAAGGATTGAGGCAAAAGTAGCCATAGGCTTGCCTGACAAGGAAGCCCGCAAGCAGATCCTCTCCATCCGCACTAAGGGGATGCCTCTTGCAGATGATGTGAACATAGCTGCGCTGAATGCGAAGATTGAGGGATGGTCTGGCGCTGACATCGAGGCGTTATGCAGGAACGCAGGCATCCTTGCCATCCGTGAAGTAAGCGATAAGAATGAAGAAGCAAAGCTGGCAGTTACTGCAAGGCACTTCTCTGAAGCGCTGAAGAACATTGAATCAAAGAGGAACTGGGGAAATGGTGCGGGAAGCAGCTATGGGAGGTAGCTTGGCACCAGCTCTGATGGCTTTATATGATTCTAATAGCAGAAAACATTAATTA
>DUKR01000012.1:0-141 GCA_013329175.1 Candidatus Woesearchaeota archaeon | reverse complement strand
ATTTCAAAATTGGTTCACACTTTAGGGTAATTTGCGTAGCATGCTTTTTGAAATAGCCTCGAATGGAGCATATTACTACTGCTTTCCAGTTTGAGTGTGAACTCATTTCGAAATTATACACCCATCCTTCAATCCCGCTAG
>DUKR01000073.1:7935-8147 GCA_013329175.1 Candidatus Woesearchaeota archaeon | reverse complement strand
TATAGGAGCTAAACAAATACGAAAAAAGGCAATAGCACCCCTCTCCTCGTTTCAACGGGCAATGCGCAACTTCATCCCTCTTGTTGCAGAGCATAACGCACTTGCCAATTCCGAGGATGGACAAAAAAAGCCTCAGCTGGCCAGCAGGCCATTGCCGCAGTGTAGCGCACCGAGCAGGTGGGGTTGAAAGATGGGCGACAATGCAGTGCACG
>DUKR01000073.1:0-7843 GCA_013329175.1 Candidatus Woesearchaeota archaeon | reverse complement strand
TTTCAAGAGCAATTTCACCGCAGGCAGGAGGAGAGAGAACAGTAGCATCGCTTTTGGCAAAGTAGCCGTCGGCAATGCCCGTTTTAGGGAATGCATTTTTTCCCTCGTGCCCTTACATCATTCCTGATGCTCTCTTCTCTCGAGAGGAGCACAATGCTCAAGGAACGATATGAGGACACTATGCTTTTCCCTGGATTGCTGCCCTTCGCACACTATTAAACAAGGCAGGCAGATTCAATTAATTGGCTGAGTGGTGCGGCATCCCAAAAGCTTTATAAATCATGCAGGGAGATAAATCATGCAGGCGCCTAGTGTATACCCAGGTCAAAAAAGGGATGCATGGCCAACGCAATACTCTGGCTCTCTTCTCAACAAGCCAGCAGTTCGCAACAAAGTTCGCAACAATGATACTAAACAGGCAAGGAAGGATATTGATAGGCGTATGCACATTTCTCCTCCTTCTGGCAATCCCTGCATTTGGCATGGACACCAAGCTTCCCAATAGAGAAAATAGTGATGCGCCATCCCTTCAATGGAGCATTGCAGAGAATGCCCAAAGCTCTGTCCTGGTGCTGAGCACTTCAGCTGAAGAGATTGCCCAAAACAATGGATTTCTTATTACACGAACCACGGCCAGCACAATGCCAATAGACTCTTCATTTCCTGCCTCATTCTACTGGAGGGCTGGCTCGGTGGACAGCAGGGGCAGGATCCATTGGAATGATATCCAGACATACCCTTCATCCATGCTGCCTGGCCACCAGCCAGTTAAAGCCAATACACGGGCAGCCAGCACCCCTCAGGGGCTCTCCCCACAGCAGCAAGGCTTCCCATTTATCTTCTCTTACGGCACAAGATTTCAGGATGTTGACCTGTTCACAGGAACCCTGATAAAGGATTTCACCCTTGTTTCCCTTGACGGCCATAACGGGCTTGGCGCAGGCGTGACACTCAGCTATATATCTAATCCTGCAATCAGCCAACCAGCCATCTCCCCTGGCTTTCTCATTGAAGAGCACTACATCATTGCCCATGGCCAAAGGACATTCATGATAGACAACGGCATTGCAACAGAGATTGTGCAGGAGAATAATGCCTATGCCACAAAAGAGTTCTCCCTGCTGGAGATAGCATTCAGCAATAATGCATGGAGCGTGGCCACACCTCATGGCATCGTATACAGCTATGCAACACAGAGAGGAAACAAATTCCTCCTGACTGAGATTACCGACCCCTACGGCAACAGGATCCGCTACCAGTATGATGCGCTTGGATTGCCTGCATCCATTACCGACACCATCAACAGGGACATCATCTTCAACTATCAGGCAGGAAAGATTTCATCAATTGATGTCTATGACCTCAACAATGATGCAGTTGCCCAATCAATACTGTTTGGCTATCAAAACGGATTGCTTGAATCAATCACTGAATCAGGAACAGAGGACAATGAAGCGACTGAAGCCACCCATTTTGTATTCAGCTATGACAGCGATGGAAGGCTTGATGCCATCACCAACTATTTCGGCGGCATGGTAGGCTACTGGTATGAAGAAGGCAGGGTTCAGCATATCACCCCTGATAATCTCTTTGACTCAGGAGCCTATGAGATTACCTACCTTATGCCTGCATCGTTTGAGGGCAAGGCAGGATTCGGCCAGGTTAATGTCCTTTATCCGAAAAGCTCAGGGTTAGTGCAGCATGCCTTCTATGCAACACAGGACATGAGGTTTGGCAGCCTTCAAAAGGAGACCTACCTTTCCCAGCAGGGAGCACCAGTCCTTGAAAATACCTATACTCTGGAAATGCATAACCAAAACCAGCCCAGGCTTGTTGCATCCATGGAGGATAAGGAAGGCAAGATAAACACCATAACCTATGAAGACTATGACTCTGACTGCAACCTGCCAACGGCCGTCATCAACCAGGGATATGAAGAAGAGAAGGCATTTATCTCAGAGAGCAGCTATCACAAGGCAGAAAATTACTATTGCGCTGTTGACACAACCATGGTAAAATCACAGGACAAGGCTACAGGAGACATGGCAATCATCTCCTATGCCAAAAGCCTGTACAATGAGCATGGCAACCTGTATCAGTACCAGGAAGGAAAGCACATTGGGCTGAGGGCAGGAGCTATCTATGACGTGCAAAGCGATGACACTACCTATGCATATGATGCACGCGGAAACCTGAGGTATGAAACAAACCCAAAAGGGCACACCAAAGAATACGTAAGCGAATTTGACAATCCAGACATCGCCGGCCTTTATGCAACAGAAATACTTGAGCAAAACGTAGGAGGCTCAAACATACTTGCATCAAAAACAGAGTACGATGCCAAGGGCCAGGTTACAAGGGAATGGGAATTCCCCTATCCTGAGCAGAATCCGCAGAACCTTCCTGCAGATTATGAGTATGACGGCATTGGAAGGCTGGTAAGAGAGTTCGTCATGGATGGCAATACCCTTGTTGCAGAAACAACCTATGGCCATCACGATTTAGGCATGTACGGAAAATTCCTGAAAGGCATAACAACAACGGCAATGCTTGATGAAGAGCGCTCCATACCCGTAACGGTGCTCTATGACGGGTTTGGCAACACCGTCATCACCTATGAAGAGATAGTACATGGCATCTATGAAGTCAGCGGCATGGTTGAATATAACCTCTTTGGCCTCATGGAGAAAGACTACAATCCCTATATCAGCGCTCATGGGAGAAGGTCTCCTGCAAATCTTGGCATATGGATGCAGAGCTTCAATTTCAATAATCCTTTGGGCACTCAGGAGCGGTGCATTGCCGCAGGCGGATGCCTCTCAGGAGATCCAGTTGATGACAGGAGCCACCAATATGCCATCCAATACCAATATGAGCATACCCCGCTGCTAAGGCTGAAAAAGGCCATTGACCAGAAGGGAAGGGAGACTGAACACTTCTATAACCAAAACAAAATAATAACAAAAGACACCCTTAATCATTACACGCTTGAGGAATATGGGGCAAGGGACGACTTGCTGGCAATCTATGCCGGGGCAACAGAGCTTCTCTGGGAGCCAATAGTTGACGATAATGACAGGACTGCAAACTATAAGAAAGGCACTGCCTATGAGTATGACTCGCTTGGGCAACTGAAAAAACAGATTTCCCCTGAATACACCATTGACATTGCCTATGACCTTCAGGGCAAAGAGACCTTCATGCACCAGTCTGAGCCTGACATCACCTACAGGAATTTCTATGACGAAAACGGCAATATCTATCTCAGCCAGAAAAATATGCAGCGGGTGCGGTTTGACTATGATGAGCTGGACAGGCTGACCAATGAAATGTACAGGACACAGGCAAGCATTGTATCGTCAAGGGTATATGACAATGATAGAAGAAATTATGAGAGGCCAGGCTTTAAGCTCAAGACAGAGTCAAGGATGACAGAAGGCGCAATGCAGGTGACAGCAAATGCCTGGCTTAAGTACGACAGGCTTGGAAGGCTTGCTGAGCGAGAAGTTACGGATGTGCATCTGAAAGACACCCCTGGAAGGCTGCCTGACCTCAGGATGGAGTATTTCTACAATGCCCTTGGAGATGTTAGGGATATTATTGTCTCTGAAGATGATGAGGAAGTAGCAAGGTACCATAATGACTATGACGACAGGGGGAGGCTTGCAAAGCAGACAGCAGATTACGCTGATGTTGAGAGGGATGACTGGGAGATTGAGTACTTAGGATATAATGAATGGGGCAACATCCTTGATATGGAGGAGCATGCTGGCGACTATAAGAGAGCAAGCCCAAGAAGGGACAGGGGAATAACAGGCAACTCTATGAGCGCAAGCTATGAATTGGAAACAGGACTTCCGACAAGAAAAACCATCGAGTCTTCAGCAAAGCTTAATCTTCCCCATGGCAGGGCAAGAGTTACAAATGACATCATCTGGAAAACAGAATTTTCTGAATCTTATGACGACACCGCGCATGAGTTTGACGGAGAAGGGAATCTTGTCAGGCTTGAAAAGACCTTTGAGAAGACAGCGCCTGAGGCTCATGACATGGAGCGCTTTGAGAGCACCTATTACTATGACAGCTTAGGAAGGCAGACGCTTGCGATTGAAACCTCCTATCTTGGCTCTGAAGCCACGCAATATTCCCTGACAGAGACTGAGTATGACAGCAAGCACAGGGTTGAGAAGACAACAACGACAGCATATAATGGGAAAGATGAGTTTGGAGACTGGCTTGAGCCAGCTGTAGCAGAGATACATTACCGTTATACTGCTTCAGAGACAACAATCACTCCAAGGGGAGCAGAGCAGGAAAAAATCCAGTATAAGCATGATGATGACCAGATTGCGCAGATTTGGGTAAACAACGGCGATATTATTGAGGATTATGAGTATGACCACCAGGGAAGGATAATAAAAATAAGGATAACAGACAATACCATGGAGGGGGCTGACCTTGCCTATACCAGGCTTAACTACTTTGACGGTGACGGCTATATGCTTGGCTTTAGGGAAGAGGTCAGAAACTGCCCTGACTATTTGTCAGATGAAAATCCAGGAGGAGAGGATTCCTACACCTTCCTTTATTATCATGGCCCCTACGGAGAGGTGCTGAATATTCCTGAAGACGGCCATGAGTTTGTGCTTTGCTCAAGGATACCGCATCATCCAGCGATTATTTCAGGGATTGGCCTGACTGCAGCTTTAGGTGGCTAAGAACATGAAAAAAATATCCATCGCCGTATTTACGCTCATCGTGTTGGCAGGAGCTGTTGCTGCAGATTGTGAGCCTATCTATTCGCTTCCTACACCGCTTTCAACTGATTGGCATGCTTTGACGGCTGAAAGAGATTCTCTTCTAGGGAATATTCAATGGAGATGGATGAGCTATTGGCGCCCTGATTGGGACAATAGCCTGGCTGGCGAGCCAACGCTTGCTTCCCGCAGGTTTAACTGCAAAGAGAGAGAGGAAATAAAGATTGGAGTGGGCCTTCCCTCTGACATCTGCAGATGGCATTACTGGGATGACTTTGTTCCTTATAATTTATATGACCAATTCTTTCCAAGCGGTTCATCAGAGAGCATTGCAGTGAAATCGCTCATCCCTAACAGCCCCTATCCTGAGAAGCCGTTTGAGTATTCAAAAGTGTGTTGCACAAACTACGCGCAAGTTCAGGCAGCAATGATGGAGGCGTTCTATAATTATATCAGCAAATTTGAAGATCCTGCAGCACAGGAACGATGGGCAAATCAGGCGCAGGAGGATTGCATTGTGCCCATAATGGAAAATCATCTCTATTGCATTGATAAGCAAAACGGCGGGGATTATTATTTTTGGAAAAACTCAGAGAAAATACACTATACGTGGTCAAGATGCTTTGACAGAATTGTTGACCATGAATTTTTCGAGGCTTATGAAGACCCCAAAATCGCTCAACGGGAGCTTGCCTTGTATAGGGAGCAGGTTCCCTACGGCTATCTCCCTGAAGAAATGCGCATAGGTGGAGAAGACGCAAATGGAAACGGCATTTCTGACTTTCTTGAATTATTGGGATTGGACCACTCAGAGCCGCTTCCCGATGAGATGCCTGAAGAGGAGGAGCCAGAGTGTGTTACTGGCACCGTTCAGGAATGCATGGTGGTTGATCCAGACGGATGCAGGATGAACCAAATCTGCCTTGATGGCGAATGGGGCGAATGCTTTACTGCAGACCCTGCCTGCGTAAGAAGATGGTGTAATCCTGGAGAGGTGAGCGCCTGCAGCCCAGACCCAACAACACTCTGCGCGTATCAGCAGTCTTGCGGGCATGATAGAACATTCCTGCCCTGCGAGCAGGTTAACCCCAACTGTGGAAAAAGCGCCTGCACTCTTGGAGAGACACTTGCCTGCCCCCCTGACTTATTTGGCTGCGCCTCAACAAAAACGTGCGTGCCTGATGGTGGCACCACCAAGTGGAGCCCTTGCGAGAGCGATAACCCTGACTGCTCTGGCATTGCATGCACAGAGGGAGACACTATTGCATGCAATCGAAATGAGGATGGCTGCGAGATGGAGCAGGCCTGTGAAGTGAGGCCTGACGGAACTTATCGCTATGGAGGCTGCCATCTCGTAAATCCTGACTGTCCAGATGATGAGGGAAGCCTTTCCCCATTTGACCAATATGTCAGGGACTTTGCTTCAGCAAGGATGGCAAAGCAACTTGTGCTTCTTGACAGAAAATCATTAAGCGAAAAGAATATTAAAGCACTGAATCATGAAGCGCTTCAGGATACTTTCATGGAAAGAGCAAAATTCATCTCCCTACCAAATTTTGCAGATGAATGGTATGACCGGACTACAATGAGGTATTCAACAACTCTTTTAATGACTGCAACCAGCCTTGCAACCTGCGGAAGCGTAAATTCGGTTACTCTTGCAACAATAGGTGCAGGCGTAAGAGCATACGTGGCAGTCACAAGCCCTGCCCGCATCATTCAGGGCATAGGGGGGACATGGGACACCCTGACTGGCGGCTACAGTCAGAAATCATGGCTTGAGATTGGCTTTGATTCTCTAAGTTTTCTCGAAATTCTCCCATTCTACCAGGGAGGCTCAACCATTGTGCGAAGCTATCGGCAGTCGGGGTCAATTGTTACATCAGCATCAGCAGGCACCAAAGCATTCCTGCTTGGGACCTGCTTTCTGCCTGGAACAAAAATCAGGACAGCAGAGGGCGAAAAAAACATTGAGGACATTGCCATTGGCGACATGGCTTATTCCTACAGCGAAAAGACTGGCGCTATTGAGTTAAGGCCTGTTATCCAGACCAAAGTAAGAACTGCTGAAGCATACCTCCAAGTGCATTATGATGGTGATAAGGCGCTGAATGTCACTCCAGAGCACAGGTTCTATGACGGCAGCTCCTACAAGGCGATAGCTGAGTTCTCTGCTGGCGATACCCTCTATCTGATGGATGGAGATGAATTACAGCCTGTGAGCATTGATTCTATTAAGACAATAACAGAGAATGCAACGGTCTATAACTTTGCAGTTGCTGATAACCATAATTATTTTGCAGGGGATGTTCTGGTGCATAATGCTTATGATAGTAATCAATTAACTATTCCTGGGGCAGAGTTGCAACATAAAATGTTGACGGACAAAATACCTAAATCACCTGGCGCTCCCCTAGGATTACCTGTAGGAAAACCTGGTCAACTTATAACTACGAAACCTATCAGACAATCTGCGCCAACGACTCAAGGGCCCCTTTTACTTCCAGCCCCGAAAAATTCGAAACCGCTAACAATACCAAAGATAAAGCCACCTAAGCCAGTAAGTGTAACGCCAGAGACTCAAATTACAAAAGAGATACCTATGGTTGAGAACCCTCGACTCGATAGAGCCTATAAACGTCTTGAGTTTAGCAGAAAAATGGATCGAGCCGAAAAAGAGAGTAATAAACTAATATGGCGGCCTAAACCACCAAAGCCACGGCCTGAACCCCCTAAGATGGTCAAAAGAGATACACAGTTTAGGGACCGAGATACACCGTTAAGGGACCGTTTAGAGGGCAGGTCTAGATAAAATCGTAACACTTCACCAGTATGGAGCTTTTGCTTGCCTCTTTGCAACTGCGCTCGGCATCGCTCCCGAAAAAACGCATTCCCTAAAATCTCATTGCCTACAGCAACTTTACCAAAAGCGACACTGCTGTTCTCTCCCCTTTTGCCTGCGGTGAAATTGCTCTTGAAAATTCCGTCATGCTCTGCATAGCCGCTCATCCTTCAACCACGCAGGTGCAGCGCTCAATACTGAGGCGATGGCTGCAACAAGTGGCCTGCAGCAAGCGCAGCCCGAG
>DUKR01000028.1:24175-25680 GCA_013329175.1 Candidatus Woesearchaeota archaeon | reverse complement strand
ATCTCAGTTCAGAAAGTCAGGTTAATACGTACACAAATACCATATTTTTATAAATCTTGCGTCTCCAGGTCCAGTGGCTAGTGAGTCTCCAGTCCTCCTTTAGCTGCTTCGTCCGCAGGCTATTCTGCGGCGAAAGCCGCACAAAAATTGTTCGGGAAATCTACGCCATCTGCTTCCTTATTGGCTCAAGAATTCCATTCAGGTATTTTGCAACTGCCTTCTTGAGGTCAGCTGGGTGTAAGAGCTTATCGGCAAATGCCTGCTCAAGGCATTTGTAATCTTTGAAGAACATATTCCCGCCATATTCGCCTGGGCGCTCAATGGTGAATTGCTCTATCCGCGGGAA
Source organism: Candidatus Woesearchaeota archaeon (assembly GCA_013329175.1). GTDB lineage: Archaea > Nanobdellota > Nanobdellia > Woesearchaeales > UBA11716 > UBA11716 > UBA11716 sp9638u. Next base: position 25,334 of record DUKR01000028.1, on the reverse strand, counting down.
GATGATAAGCTGCGCTATCGCCATGACAGGATTGTCCTTCGCATCACCCTCAGGGCAGTAGGCTTTGTTTATCTTCTTGGTGACTATATTTTCTTGGTCCCTGACTGATATCATGGTTTCTGGCTTTGAAGACGACATCTTCTCTCCAGGTCCCTGTAGGGAGGGAATCAGCGGAGTGTGGAGCATGACTGGAGACTTGTAGCCTAAGTCACCCAAAATTTCACGGCCAAGCATATGGATTTTCCTTTGCTCAATCCCTGATGATGCTATGTCCACTCCAAGGTACTTCATGTCCACTATCTGCATGAAAGGGTAGATGACCTGGGAGACTCTGGCGTTCTCGATATCACGGGCTACGGCCTGCATGGAGCGAAGAGCGCGGTTAATTGTCGTCTTGGCCGCTATCTTCATGACGTCATCAATGTAATCAGCATTTCGCTGGATATGTGATCCAATGACGAATTCTGCCTGTCCCAGTCCAAGAGCAATAAAGGCGCCATTCCACATCTTAGTGAGTTTGTTGATTTCGTCCCACTCAGCCTTTCTGTTAAGGTATGTATGCCAGTCTGCAAAGAGGACCTTGACACGGCATCCTGCTTTGAGAAAATCAAGAAGCTTTGTGGTTGTGACCATGTGGCCAAGGTGGACCTCTCCGGACACTTCATAGCCGCAGTAGACTGTTGGCTTCTTGCCTGATTCCAGAAGCGCCTTCAGCTCTTCCTCATTCACAATTTCTACGGTGTTTTGCCTGATAATGCCTAGCTTTTCTTCGGGTGACATGGTGCACTCACTGGTTTTCTGGATGTTATTTAAAGATATTGGCATGGCGTACTGCTTCACTCTCCTGAAAAGCCAGGGGAAGAGGAGGCAGTCTCATGGGGGTTTGGCATTCCCAACAAAATCATTAGAAAAAAAAGCATTAGCACTCCTCCCATCGCTTCCACAGCCAATGCGTAACTTCATCCCCTTCGTTGCATCTGACATAGCGCTTGTCAATTCCGAGGGGGAAAAGAAAAGTGAAGAAAGAAAAGAAGAAAAAAAGTGAAGGAAAAGAAGTGATAACAAAAAAGGCTCGGGCTGCGCTTGCAGCAGAGTATTTGTTGCAGCCAGCGCCTCAGCATTAGAGCGCTGCTACTTGCGTGGTTGAAGGATGAGCGGC
>DUKR01000028.1:4529-24030 GCA_013329175.1 Candidatus Woesearchaeota archaeon | reverse complement strand
ACGACGGAATTTTCAAGAGCAATTTCACTGCAAAATAAAGGATGAACAATGACAAAGTGTTCGGAAGCAAAAGAAGCCGTTGGCAATGCCCGTTTTAGGGAATGCATTTTTTCGGGAATGATGCCCTTCACAGTTGCAAAGAGGCAGGCAGCGACAGAGTTGTAGTCTTCATAATAGTGAAGTGTTACGGCATGGCCTGCACTGGACATCTTTTCCTGCCAGCGCAAGGCATATAAGGCAAGCCAAGTTTCCCTTCCGCATGCTTTCTGTCACTATGCTGTCCTCGTATGAGTATTGCAAAAGGAAGCTGTTTCTTGAGAAAGTCATGGGCGTCACGGAGCCTCCAAAGCCTGCGCTGCTCAAGGGAAGTGTTCGGCATCAGGCCTATGAGCAGATGGCAAAGCAGGAAGAGGCAATCGTCACATCCCTTACGGAAGGGATGGAAAAGCAGGAGGTGCTCGCAAGGTTTCGAGAGCAGTACCTGAAGTTCCTTGATGCCTCGATTGCAGCCTATGCGAGCCAGCTTGCGTCATTCTCTATTGACTCAAAAGATATTTTCGGGGTGCTTTTGCCATTGATAGAAACTGAGGCGCAGGCAAGGGCCCTTGTCGTGCATTCGTTCATGCTCAGGAGCGAGGCGTGGGGGAAGAAGCTATGGAGGCTTCTCACCCCTAAGATTGATGCTGAGAGGCGGATTGAGTCAGGCACCCTTGAGCTGATAGGAATCATCGACCAGATTGAGGTGCACGAAGATAGGCAGGTGCCCATTGAACTCAAAACAGGATTGTGCCCGATACAAGGAGTATGGCCAGGCCATAAACTGCAGATTGCGGCATACGCAATGCTACTGGAAGAGGCAAGCGGCAAGCCTATTGATGAGGGAATCGTGCGCTATCTTGACTCGCGGGAGCGAAGGGTTGTTGCCATCAATCCCTACCTGAAAAAGGACATCCGAAAGAAGGTGGGAGAAGTCAAAACTCTTCTTGAGGGTAGAGCTGTCCCTGGCTTTGTTGATAACAGAAGCAAGTGCATCAGCTGCGGAATCAGGGAGTTCTGCTATGCTGAGGATAAGGTTGCTGAGCGCTTTTCCAAGGTGCGGATGCTGCAAGAGCGGCTAGCAAAGAACAGGGTATCCCAGCAAAAGCTGGTGTCACTATTGGAGAAGTAAAAATAAAGCAGGCGATGCAAAACATTTAAATAGAGGTGGAGGGTATGCTTTTCATCATTTCAGTGAGGGTTTGTTGCTATGGCTGACGAGGAGAAGAAGTTCTCAAAACAACTGATAGGAAAGACCGTTGTATCAAAGACAGGGAAGCGATTCGGCGAAGTAGGAGACATCATATTTGAGACACGCTCTGGAGAGCTTATCCACATGGTGCTCAATAATCCCACTTCCTATACCCAGAAGCTTGAATTGGAGAAGAGCAAGGAAGGGAAGATCCTCATCCCATTCTCAGCAGTGATTGCCATTGGCGACTTCATGGTTATTGCTGAAGAGGACATCATCTGATTCTGGCTGCAGAGCCTTTTTTCTAATGATTTGGCTTTAGGGAATGCCATTTCCAAGATTCTGCCCCGTTCTTCCCTGCTTACGCTTTCAGGATGGTTTGCCTCCAATCCGCTACTTATTTATAGAGGGCGGAAGTCTCTGTTCCTTATGGACCATGCCATATGGACCGAAAAATACAGGCCGAAGACGTTCTATGAAGTGAAGGGTCAGAGCGTTATCGTCGAACGGGTGAAGGCATTTGTTGCCATGAAGAACATGCCCCACCTGATGTTTGCAGGGCCTGCTGGGGTAGGTAAGACCACGCTTTCCTTAGTGATTGCAAGGGAGACATTTGGGGAGGACTTCCGGGCGAACTTCCTTGAGTTGAACGCTTCAGATGAGAGGGGGATAGATATCATCCGAAGCAAAGTGAAGGATTTTGCCCGAACCAAGGCAATTGAAGGAGTTCCCTATAAGATAATATATCTTGATGAAAGCGACGCCCTGACTCGCGAAGCGCAGCAGGCGCTGCGCCGCACGATGGAGAATTATACCTCCACGTGCAGGTTCATTTTATCATGCAATTACTCTTCAAAGATTATTGACCCCATCCAGTCACGCTGCGCGGTGTTTCGGTTCAAGCCACTTATTAGGGAGCAGCTTTTGGAGATCATTGCCGCCATCGCAAAGAAAGAGGGACTAACGCTTGACTCAGGTGCGACCGAAGCGCTTATTGAAGTCTCAGGCGGCGACTGCAGGCGTTTAGAGAACATGCTGCAAAGCTGCGCTGCAATTGCTGCGAAAATTAATGAGGATCTTGTTTTTTCTATGGGCTCTGTCGCTAAGCCTAAGGAAGTTAGGGAAATCCTTGAGCTCGCTGTTGCCCAGAAGTTCATTGATGCAAGAAAGAGACTGCTAGACACCATGCTTAATTACAGCCTGTCGGGAATTGACATCATCAAGCAGTTCCAGAAGGAAATCATGGAGCTTCCCATCGACAACAGGAAGAAGATGCTCCTTGTTGATAAGTGCGGGGAAGCGGAATTCAGGATGACGGAAGGAAGCGATGAATTCCTCCAACTGGAGGTGCTTTTGGCTAACGTCGGCCTTGTCAAAGAGCAGTAAACTCAATAATTCTTTTGAGATTCTCTACACAAAAGAGAAAAACAAAACATCCCTAAGGGACGTTGTCATCGCCAATGTTGCTTGTGCCGTCAGTCATATGCTTAACCAGTAGGTTGGTGTCAACATTCTCCTTGTAGTCGTACTGGACAAGGATATTGACCTTCTTCTCATAATCGGTATTGACATTTGCGTCCTGAGTGCACCTGACCATGCGCTTTCCGCCAAAAAGAGTGACTGTTCCAGTCTCCAGACTGTCAGACTGGTCTTCATTGTCCCCTGCTCCAGTTGTAAGACCTGAGCAGCGCAGGCCAGCAACGCCTGAGTCAATCCTAATCTTGACCTTGTTCTTCATAGCTAAATCAGTTGAACAGCGCTCGCTAGCAACATCAGGCATAGAGATTGCTCCTGCTCCCCTGTGGACAATCTCAAAGGAGAAGGTTATCTTATCTGTTCCTGCAATGTTCTGCTCAAAGTTCTCAATCTGGATGGGTGATGAAGACGCCTGAATGGCCTTTTTCTCATTGACCTCGCAGACTTTGTCCTCAAGCTTCGTCAGGTCCTCAAGATAGCAGACGTCAGCCTGGGCCTGAACGCCGTACTTGTAGCATACTTCTGCCCTGATGGTGAATGGGTTGTTGCCTGCAAGGGTAGGCTGATAGCTCAGTTCAGGGAAGGTATTGACAAAGGTGACAACGCCTGGAATAATGTTGCCGTCTGAATCTATATACGCCCCATCCAGATCCTCTTCAGGAATCTGGGAGAGGAGAGTAGTATCCTGGACATTGAAATCGGGTGGGTAGATGCCCTTAAGGGTAATGGCGACATCCTCCTTCAGCACATCATACTCTCCCTTGTTTTCTGTCTTGATGACGACGTCAAAAGGGAATGACCTGCTGTCAAAAACCTCAGGCGGGGGGCTTCCTTCGATGAACTCTATCTCAATGCCATTCGTCCCTCCAACGAATGGCTTGGTATCGATTCTGGCGTCATTACCGTTTGAGCATCCTGCTAGGATTAATGCAAGAGAAATCGCCGCAATAATCATTAGCTTCTTCATGATTAGGCCTCCTTATGACTCTGAGCTTTTTGTGCTATGCAATTATATGGGGGTACACTGCTATTTAAAGTTAACTGTGGCTGCCGAGAGGGCTAGCGGAACTGGAGCTGCTCAAAAATCTCGATGTCTTTTCTTATGGAACTCATGTATCCATAATCGAGAACGATATTAAGGGGCGAAGTAAATGCCCCTGTGCCCATGCGCAATGTTGACATCTTGCAGATAATCCTGCCTTCTCCGTTGATGAGGCGCACGCGCTCACCTATCCTTGGGGTGCAGGCATCAACAGGCAGGTTGCCCACAAAGACGCTGGTAATCCCTACCCTGTTCTCCTCATCATAGCCATATTCAAAAGTATGGGGGTTGAGCGCAGGGCTGATGTCTTCCCAAGGGATAACCTTGCCACCGCCTACATTTCGCACGGTGATCCTGAAGAGGACACCGTCTGAAACCACGTCTTCCTCAATGTAGGTAACAGCAACCGGCGCTCCTTGGCTTCCTCCGCCCTTGATGCTGCCATAGCGAGAGATGTCGCAGACCTTATCCCTGTCGTCGCTGTAAGGATTGGGGTCTATGCAAACATCTTCTGAAGAGATGGTGCGGTAGCGATAGACTCCTGTGAAAATGATGGGCATGCGGATGTTGTAGACTCCCTGTGGCAGGCCGAAAATGCCTACGTCAAAATCAAAGAACTGGATGCCACCCTCTCCGTTGATGGGAGACTTGCCTTCAAGGTCTCCGGACAAATCGCTTGCCCGAAGGGTGATGTATCTGGGCTCAATAGTAAGGATTGAATCATCATATCCCCCTGGCCAGAGGTAGCCTATGAACTCACCGCGCTCATCATCCTGAGGAAAAGCCCCTCTGTTGCGCACCTCGAGGATCATGGGCTGGAAAGGCTCAAGGCTGCTTGTGAAGAACTTATCAGGTGTCCTTGGAGAGAACTGGAAATCCAGCCCCTGCGTTCCTGTCCTGAAAAGAGGGTAACGGTCAGGGTCCGAGCTTCCTCTCGAGCAGCCTGATAGGATGAGTATGGCAATGATTACTCCCATCAACGCTGCCCTGAAATTCATGGGGACATCCCTTTCTCCGTGGTATATAAAAGTTATGAGGCTATACGCCTGATTTTCACTTCGGTTGCAATGGTCTGTGTATAGCCATAGTCAAGCTCGATGCGAAGGGGAGTAACAAATGTTCCTTTTTGGGCAGGAATGCCTGCATGGGGAGTGCAGCGGGCAGTGCCTTTGCCATCGCGGATGGTGATGACATTCTGCTCTCCAGAGCCTAAGCAGTCAAGAGGCTGGTCGTCATTGGAAAGATAGGCAGTAATTCTGATCTTGTTGAAGATTTCCTCCCGCTCTCTGGTGAAGGGAGAGGAGGTGCAGGCATTGCGGATGACCTCAAGGTCGTCTTTGATAGTGATGCCCTTGCCTTTGTTCTCCATAGTGATGATGAAATGGGGGATGACCGTATTGTCGTCCTGAGGAAGCATTGCCGTCTCTATTTTGGTGACTGCAATCGGCGCTCCTTGGCTTTGGAGGGTAATATCCTTTATTTCGCATGCCTTTTCCCTCTCGATGAGGCTAAAGGAATCGGTGTCTATGCAGATGTCGGCATTTGCTTTTGTCTGGTAAGGATAGCAGGTGGTAATCTGGATGAGTGCAGGGTGGATGGTTGCCTGGTCGTCTTTGATGGTTGCAAGAGCATCTATGGAGAGCAAGGTCTCTTCACCGATAGGGTCATCAAGCGACTTCCCCCTAAGGTTGAAGGTAAGGTGCCGGTCAGTGAGCCTTTTCTGGTGGTCGCGATCAAGATTGAATCCGTTTCCTGCAAGAGCCATGTAGCCGTCCTCTATGCCAAGCGCAAGGTAGCCTTCCTGTACGTCAAATGCCCCCTTGTTTTCCATGGTAGCGTGGATGCGCAGGCGCATGGCGTCAAAGGCTTCTGAAGGAGGCGCTCCCTTGACGAATTCCATGGTAATGCCATCGGTTCCCTTGTAGATCTGCTCGTCGCTGATGAGGGATGGGCCTGACGTTCCTCCAGTACAGCCTGCCAAGAGGAAAAGAGTTACACACAGCAGAACACACACTCCTTTCTTATTGACAGATGCCATCCTCTTGTGAAATCCTGAGTGGCGATGTTGTGACTACGCCACCCCGCTCTTCAATACCAGTGTCTCCGCCATATGCCCTTATAGCAACATAAAGCTCACTGCCGCAATCTCCGCTACTTAGCTTCCTGTCAAGTGTAGCGCTTTTTTGCACTTCTTCCCTGCCAAGTTCCTCTTCTGATAACATGAAAACCTGGATTGCCTCAGCTCCACCCCAGTTATTTTCAGTTATAAGCTGAGAGTCAATTGCTATTTGGTACCCCCTGATTTTTCTTCCCTTGAGAAGGCCAGCCACCCAGGAAAGAGTGATATCCTGCCCATCATGCTGAACTGTAAATGATTTGATGCCAGAGTTTGAGGAGAAGGTATCGCTTGCAAGGCTTCCAACCTGCTTCTTGATGCTGACTGAAACCGGCGAGCGCAGGATGTAGTCATAGGCGGCCTCAATGTTGTAGTACCTCGTTGCAATGGGGGTTGAGCCCAAGACTTCAGATGAATCGCGCACCCTGATGAGGCAGTTGACTGACTTGAAGTCATGGATGTTTTTGAAGCGGTCGCTTCCTGCTACGTTGATGCTATAGATGAGGTTGCCATCAAGGTCACGTTCAGGGATGCGCTCAAAGAGGTCTGAGCCGCAGTTGAGCAATTCAGTTCCTGCCGGGACGCTGATGAAAAGCTCTTTGAGTTGCTTGATAGTGCCCTGCCACTGGTTCTCTATGGTCACCCCTAACCGCACCACGGTCTCTTCGCCGTCCACAGCCTGAGCCTGAACACCTATGGGCAGGTTTTTTGTGGTCTCTGCGCCAATCTTCACCGGACCATTGGTATACACCGCAACGGGATCCCTTTCACGTATGCCGAATTCTTCGATAGGGTCTATGTTGTTTCGCACCAGCTGGCGCCTGCGGTCAAGGTCAATGAAGTATGTCCTCAGGTAGGCATCAGTCTCAAAGGAAAAGTCAGCCTGCAGCACTATGGTCTGCTGCCCGCCTTCAAGGCCATTGTCAAACAGGCAGGTGAAATCGTTAAGCTCCAATGTCTCAACCAGGTAGTTGTTGCGCAGGTTGCTTGGGAGGATTGTCCCGAGTATCTTCTTATCAGGGTCAGTGGCATCTCCCGTTGACTGGGTAGTGAATTCATCGCTGGCATAGCAGGAAAGGGAGACATTGATAGGGTCATCAAGAGTCTGCGCTCTCAGTGTTCCCCACACGCTGACAGGCTCCCCCTCAAAGAACTCAGTCTGTGAAGACTTTATATTTTCAAGATAGACTCCGATAGGCTCCTGCTGGTTTTCCTCAACCTTCCCCTGATAATAGCCTCCGGTTGCGTATTCCAGCTGCCTTGCAGTGGATTGTTTGATATTTGTCTGAATGTTAGTAAACGTGGTCTTTATCTTCTCCAATGCTTCAAATTTATGTACCCCTTCCTGCGCAGGTAGAAACATTGTCCCTCGGACTCCAGTCTCACCCACAACCATGAATGCCATGAAACTGAAGAGAACCAAAAGCACCATAAGATTGAAGCCGGTTGGATTGCGGATGGAGGTATAAAATATCATGAAGAAGGGGAGAAATGGTAAGATTGCAAAGAACGTAAATTGTTTGAGCAAACCGTACATGAAAAAGTCAATGATAATCAGCGCCGACATGATAATGTAGGCTTCGGTTTTGTCCCCCTGCCTCCCTAAGTAGGTCAGGCCAAAAATGAGGATGAAAATGATATGGAGAAGCGACCGTGGATCATATGACCATGCATTTGTTCCAAGGATAAAAGAGAGAAGAAAAGCAAAAATGCCAAATGCTATCATCTCCTGAGGATTGTAGTTTCTGTCGCTGATTTTTTTTATTGAGAAAAAGATGACAAACACAAGAAACAGGCCAAAGGAGATGGTATTGAACCATACATCAAATATCCCTCCAGAAGAAAATACCCATGTCCATGAAGGAAATGGAAAGATGAATCCTGAGAAGGTCTGCCCATACCACCAATAGTCAATTACTACGAGCACTATCCCTAAAAATATGATGAAATTTCCAAGAGTTTTCTTCTGCTCTAAATCATAGCGCTCACCTGCTCCTGGCAGGGCCCCTTGCCCACTCCTTCCTTTCCATAGCTTAGAAAATACTCCTTGTTTGATAGCCATTCTTTTCATTACCCTGCCCTCAGAACTAACCCTAGCGAATCACTTTTTTTTTTCAAAGATAAATACCTCAAGATCCAGGATCCGCAGTTCATCTTTTGGAACAATCTCGACGTAGTTGTTGCCGTCCTCTATCCATTCTGTGATGTCACGCGAAAAGTCAGGCTCATCCTGCTCAATCCTGCGGTTATGGCCATTGATTACAAGGTCAGCCTTCTTGTCTTCCCCATCATCGACAAAGCGGATGGAGACGTTGACATGCTTGTCTCCTTTCCTGATGGAGCTGAAGTCCTTGTCGTTCACCTCAAAGAACTGGAGGTAGCTTCGCTGGTCTTTTGCATCAATCAAAAGCTTGACTTGCTCTATGCTGTAGGAGCCGCGCTCAGTCTTGAATACGACAGAATTAGGCCCTTCATCAAGGATATCAAGCACAGGTATCCTGACCACGTCATCGCAGACAGGAACTGCATTGTAGATGGTTCTGGCATTGAGCATCACCTGCAGCCGCCCAACGCTGCCAAGGTGCGAGCAGTAGGGGATAAACTGGAACTGGGCTGCCTTGAGTGACTCATGCTCAAGCGAGGTAAGCTCAAATTGGTTCTGTGCTTCCTGGCGTGACCTATCGGTGATATCCCCAGTTATCCTGATACTGTCCATGGCATACTGGTTTGTAGCCCAAAAAGCAGCGCCTACTCCTGAAACCGAGAACTCAAAGGTGTTGATGCGCTCCAGACGATTCTTGTTCAGCTCGATTGCAACATTAGGGGATGCGGGCTCAAAGGAGTATATCTGCTCACCGTTGAGCAGGACGGTAAGGATACCTCTTGCTTTCTGCACATTGAAACTGAGGATAAGGTTATCGGTGTCTTCAAGGTTAGGAATCGGAAACTGAATGGTCTTTGTGGTCTTGTCAAACCAGCCGTTTCGGACAGTGAAGGGGTTGAATTGCTCAATGACATCGGCATTGACATCCTCGATAAGGTAAACGTTGGGCAGCTCTATATCCTCGACTCGCTCAAAGGGGTTTATCTTGAGGTTGCCTTCCTCCAGAAGGAAGGACTTGTTGACTGCGTCTGACCTTCCCCTGTGGCTTCCGCTGTCCTCAAGGTCAAGCAGCTCCTGACGCTCGGATGCAGGAAGCAGGATGATGTAGAGCATGATGATGCCTGCAATAATCGCAACCAGAAGCGCTGCTGACACCCCTTCCTGGGCTTTTTTCCTGTCGCGTGAGAATAATGAGAACGCCTCTGTTTTCATAACGTCACCCTTTTTGAGTAAAGATTGGGTTCAAATACCGAATACATTTATATATAAACATTCCGCTTTTCATCGTCTATGAAATAAAGGGGATTTCAAATGAACATCATCCATCAGGATATGAAAAAAGGCGAGATGAGAGTGGTTGCCGAAAACACCGATGACCTGTGGTCTCTTTCGCAGGTTATTGATGCGGGCGACAGGGTTAGCGGGAGCACGTTTCGCAAGGTGAAGCTTGGCGGAGAGGATGAGCGCAATGCTAAAGTTACAAAGAAGCGGATGACCTTAGGGATATCTGTTGAGAAGGTGGAATTGCAGGACTCGCAGCTGCGCATCCTTGGCGTGATTGTTGAGGGGCCAGATGACGTGCCAAGGGGGGACCATCACTCGTTCTCGGTCGAGGCCAATGACGCGATACTGATAACAAAAAAGCGGTGGCTGTCATTTCAAATGAAAAAGCTCAAAGAAGCATGCGAGAAGTCTTCCCACAAGACGCTGATGGTGGTGTTTGACAGGGAGGAAGCATATTTCGCTTTGCTTTCACGGGGTGAGGCGCAGATGCTGGCGCACATTGAAGGCAACGTGCAGAAAAAAGGGGATGATAATGCTGGTGATGGAAATTTTTATGCGCACATTATCGAGACTATCGCTGAGTATGACTCCAGGCATCATTTCGGCAGGATTATCGCTGCAAGCCCTGCGTTCTGGACTGAGGAACTGATGAAGGCTGTGGCTGATGACTCGCTGAAAAAGAGGATAGTTACTGCCACCTGCTCTGACGTTGGCAGGAATGGGATTGACGAGGTGCTGAAGAGGCCTGAACTAAAGCAGGCATTGGCATCTGAAAGGATTGCTCAGGAAACAGGGCTTGTTGAGGAATTGCTTGCTGAAGTATCAAAGCAGAAACTTGCTGCGTATGGCTTTGCGCAATGCTCTGGCGCAGTTGAAGCTGGCGCCGTAAGGATATTGATTGTTACGGACTTGCTGATTAAGAAGCGCCGTGAAACTGGCACTTTTGCTGAGCTTGAGGAAGTAATGAAGAAGGCCGAGCAGATGAAAGGTGAGGTGCACCTTATTTCCTCATCCCATGATGCAGGGAAGAGGCTGGATGGGCTTGGGGGTGTTGGGGCACTTCTTCGCTATAGAATCCAATAACAAAAAAGGCGCTCCTTCGCCTGTATGGAGCTTGCCTCACTCTTCCAAGCGAAAGCTTTCTGGTGGAGTGAAGGAGTAAACTCTTTAGTTCTTCCCCTTCTGCAATATTTCAACAACTGCAGGGTCAGACAAGGTTGTCGTGTCGCCTATCTCTGCTCCCGTAGCGATTGCCTTGAGAATCCTTCTCATGATCTTGCCTGACCTCGTTTTTGGCAGGGCATCAGCAAATTGAATCTTTTCAGGTTTTGCTATCGGCCCCATCTCTCTTGCAACAGTCTCGGTTATCTCTTTTTCGAGCTGAACTGAGGGCGCTACCCCTTCCTTGAGGGTGACGTAGGCGTAGATAGCCTCGCCCTTGAGGTCGTGAGGGATGGGAACAACAGCGGCTTCTGCTACTTTGTCATTGGCAACGATCGCTGACTCTACCTCTGCCGTGCCCAGGCGGTGACCAGAGACCTTAATGACGTCATCCAATCTCCCCATTATCCAGAAATAGCCGTCGCTGTCTTTTCTTGCTGAGTCGCCTGCAAAGTAGACGTCAGGGAATTTTGAAAAATAGGTTTTCTTGTATCTTTCAGGATCTCCCCAGATAGTGCGCTCCATGGATGGCCATGGCTTCTTGATGACGAGGTTGCCACCTTCGTTTGCCTTTGCAGGCGTTCCGTCTTCCTTGAATACTTCAGGAAGGATGCCAAAGAAGGGTTTTGTCGCTGAGCCTGGCTTGAGCGGCGTCACCCCTGGGAGCGGGGCTATCATTATGCCTCCTGTCTCAGTCTGCCACCAGGTATCAACAATGGGGCAGCGCTCCTTCCCTATGACCCTGTAATACCACATCCATGCCTCGGGGTTGATGGGCTCACCCACGCTTCCAAGAAGCCTTAATGACGAGAGATCGTGCCTGTTTGGCCAGTCTTGGCTTTCTCTTGCTAATGAGCGAATTGCAGTGGGGGCAGTATAGAATATGGTGACCTTATATTTCTCGACGATCTCCCACCACCTGTCTGCCTTGGGGTAGGTAGGGATTCCTTCGAACATGATAGAGGTTGTTCCATTGAGCAGGGGACCATAGACGATGTAGGAATGGCCTGTAATCCATCCTATGTCTGCAGTGCACCAGTAGGTGTCCTCATCCTTGAGGTCGAAAATGTATTTTGCTGTTGCATAGGCATAGACCATGTAGCCGCCTGTTGTGTGCAGCACGCCTTTTGGCTTCCCCGTTGTGCCAGAAGTATAGAGGATGAAGAAAGAATCTTCGCTATCCATCTCTTCAGCGGGGCAGAATCCATGTATATCTTGTGCTGTCATCTCATCCGTCCAGTAAGAATCTCTGCCTTGCTGCATGGGCACTTCCTGGCCAGTCCTTTTTGCAACAATGACGTGCTGGATTGAGGGACAGCTTTGCAGCACCTCATCGGCATTTGCCTTGAGGGGATAAACCTTGCCTTTCCTGTGGGTCCCATCAGCAGTGATGAGAGCTTTTGCCTCACAGTCCTCTATGCGCTTTTGTAGTGATGCTGAACTGAATCCTCCAAATACTATAGAGTGGATGACGCCAATCCTTGCGCAGGCAAGCATGGCTATGGCAAGCTCAGGTATCATGGGCATGTAGAGGCAGACCCTATCGCCTTTCTTCAGGCCTTTTTTCTTAAGGACATTAGCGAACTTGCAGACTTCCCTGTGCAGCTCCTGATAGGTATAAGTCTCAGATTGCGAGCCATCCTCATTCTCCCATATGAGTGCTGCCTTGTTTTTCCGCCATGTGGTGATGTGCCTGTCAATGCAGTTGTAACAGACGTTGGTCTTTGCTCCCTCGAACCAGTGGACAAATGGCTTTTCGGTATAGGTGAATACCCTGTTCCATTTTGCAAACCAGTGGAGATTGCTTGCGATGCCTGCCCAGAACTCCTCTGGCTGCTCGATAGAATGCTGGTACATGAGATCATACTCATGCATGGACTTGATGTGGGCTCGCTTTTTGAACTCCTCAGGAGGATAAAAAATGCGGTTCTCTTTCATGTAGGAGTCTATCTCTTCAGATGTCGGCATCTATTCACCACCTCTTTGCTTTGCTCTCTTGATGGAATGTATATAAATGTTTGTGATGGGGCGTATTGTTCAACCTGTAGATGGTAAGTAGTGGCTGTTAAGAGTTCGGATGTTTAAACCCTTTTTAAAGGAGAAGCCTATTTATTCAGTCGTTCCTGAACCAAGAACCAACTGTTTTAAACTCTAAACGAGGATAATGAACTGGCCTATAGTTCACTGCATATTCAAAATCCATGTCGTAGATTTTAATCTTCTTTTGCATAGGCTTTCACCCTATCCATAAGTTTATCGGATAAAATATTAAGGCCGTCAATCCCTAAACTGTGACGCTTGAGATATCGTCTAATAAATAGCCTTACCGTCTTTTCAACTTCTTTTTGTGTTGTTGGCTGAGATATCCATCCCGCAAATAGTAATTCATTCAATGAAATTGACAGTTCCCTTATATCCTCAATTAGTTCCGCATCCCCCCAAAACTTATCTTCAAGAACAAGTAGCAGCGAATAATCCAATGTACTTAATTTTAGCTCTTTTTGCCTTTGCGAGAGTTGTATGAATTCTTTGATTACTTTAACTCCTTCTCGGTATATTTTTTCATAGTCCTTTGTTTTTTCTTTCCACAAATAAAGAAGCCTTTGAACTTTCTCGCTAAGACTTTCTGAGACTGGATTTTTGAATTTGTCAACGAGAACGAATCGGTTTAAGGTAAAGACTATGTTTGCTGCTTTTTCTTCTTTGTTCTTAACATGCTGCTCAAGTCTTCTGAAATAGTCTTCATCAAATTCAATTATGGGAAGAGATTTCTGGATTTCTTCAAGCTCGGTTGTTTTGTGAATGTACTTTATGGTTTTCTTGAAGTATTGTTCTAAGTACCTATTGTCTTTTGGTTGACTTCTCAGAACAAGTCGCGTATAGTAGGTATAAATTGCGCTTATCCACTGATATTCTGAGAAGAGTTCTGCTTTTATTGTGTCGGGGCCAAGCAGCTCAAATATTTTTGTCATGTGCTTGTAGTCTTCTATGAATGCTTTGCTTTTTTCTTCATTTGAAGTGAGTATCTCCATGGCTTTCAGCAGAGTTTTACAATCATATTGGTTTTTCGGAACCTCTTTGAAGATGTCTAAGATTTGGTTCATCAATCTTACAAAGTCTTTTCTGATTTCTTCAATGCTAAACAGTGCACCGTTTATCTCCTCTTTGCTATAAATCTCAAACGCTCTCTTGAACTCTTTCAAAATCCCAATATAATCAAGAATCAATCCCGCTTCTTTTACGTCTTTGTATGGCCGGTTTGTTCTTGCTATTGCTTGCAAAAGCTTATGCTCCTTCAATGGTTTGTCTAAGTACATTGTTTGAAGTATTGGAGCGTCAAAACCAGTCAGGAGCATATCAGTGACAATAATGATCTTTGGCGAGTCTTCTTCTTTGAATTTTTCAATAACCTCTTTTCGAATATCTTCATACTCCTTGCCATATTGAGCAGTTTCTTCTTTAACGTACATAGCGATTCTATTAGATTCGTCTCGTGCGCCATAACTGAAAACAACATAAGAATAGTTTTCAGGAAGGTATTTGTCAAGCTCCTTCTTGTAAATTACACAAGATTCTCTGTTTACTGCAACAACCATTGCTTTGAATTTACCATCAACATTTTCTTTGAAATGTTCAGCGATATCTTTTGCTACCTTTGCGATTCTCTGAGGGTTCTCAAGGTATGCCTTTAGCAAACCAATTTTCTTCTTAACGTCCTCTTTAACAACTTCTCTTGCGTCTTCTGGAATTTCTTCATACTCAACTTCCAAAAAGGTATCAAGCATTTCTTTATTCAGATGAACTTCTCTTTCAAGTCGTGGCTGATATGCTATCTTTACGGTAAATCCATCGTTAATCGAATCTGTAATGAAATATTTGTCAAGGTACTTCTCTTCCGGAGGATAACTGAACACATCATATGTGTCAACACATTTTTTAGGCTTTGATATAGGTGTTCCTGTAAATGCAAAAAAGAAAGTGTTCTTGAGTATAGCCCTCATTTGAGCTGCTAACGTGCCATATTGCGTCCTGTGGCCTTCATCTACGAATGCGACAACATTCTTCCTTGTAAGAATTGTTTCTTTATCTGTTGAGATTTTCTCAAGCTCTGCATGAAGAACGTGAAGTTCTTCAGCTCGGAATTTATGAATTAACGTAATGAAAATTCCTCGCTTTCCTCTGCCTTGGTCATGCTGAAGAACTTTCCTCATGCCGCTGACCGAACCAATGAGTTCTGGAAGAGTTATGTCAAGAGCGTTAAACTCATCATAAAGCTGCTCCTCTAAATCCTGCCTGTCAATAATGAGGAATATTGTTGGGTTAGCCATTGCCTCAGAACGGTATAGCTTGTTTGTTGCAAAAATCATTTCTAAAGTCTTTCCAGAGCCTTGCCAGTGCCAGATCAGGCCTTTATTTTTTTCTTCTTTGCCTTTAATGTTATTGATGACTCTCTGGACGACTTTGCCTACAGCTCGATATTGCATATATCTTGGAAGAACTTTTGTGGCTTCTCCAAACTGAACCCTGACATAAACAAAGTTATTGATGATATCGAGCAGTGTTTCTGGAATAAACAACTGAATAACTGAGTCTATAGAGTCAAGTTTTTCTGATTTCCATTCATCTATTTTTACATTCTCATTCCAGGGGACAATCGGGAAATACTTTGCTATTTGCTCTGCAGCAACTCCTATCTGCACGTACTTGTAGAGTTCGGGAATGTCTTGCTCGTAGCTCTTGATTTGTTTGAACGCATCATACCAGTTTTCTGAAAAACTTGCGGGGTTTTTAGACTCAATATCTACTAAAGGAATGCCATTTACATACAGAAGAATATCTGTTCGTATTTGCTTATTTCCTCTTGTATAAACTGCCTGTCTTGTGACAATAAACTCGTTATTTTGGACATTGTCATAATCAAAAAGCCTGATTCTCTTGAGCGTTTTATCCTTCTCAATCTTGATGGAGATGCCTTCTTTCAAGCAAAGAAGCATCTGCTTTATACCCTCCTGAGTGCTTGGCTTAAACCCGAGTTCATTGAGTAAATTCTTAATATCCTCATCGCTCAGATCAATAGGATTGATAGCTTTTACTTGTTTGATTAAGTTTCTGATTAAAAGCGGCTCTTCGAAATTGTCCCTATCTAAGGCATTGCCTGGGACAAAAGCCCATCCCTTACTTTGAAGCTGTTCAACGATGTAATCTTCCACGGCTGACTTTTCATTAAAGCGGGGCATTTTTCACCAATCTTTGCTTTTTTTCTATATAGAGTACGAGACTAGCTTCTCCTGCTTTCCTTCTGCAATGCCCTTTTCAAGAAGGTTTAGACGAGTGCAAATAATGGCCCTAAATCTCGGAATGCCCTCAACAGAAACGCTATTTCCTTTATGTAACTTGTTTGCGAGAGCAAACCTTTCTTTGTGAGATTTAAGAACTGTGAATTTGTAGTCCTCTTTATCTTTTTCAACCGTAAGCGTCAGGTTGTCATTCTTTGTTTTGCCTAAGGCTTTGACTTTGCCTTTTATTCTGAGCCTTCTTTTATATTCCTTTACCTTCTTCTCTTTATTTGCAAGAACTTTCAGCTTGTCAATAAGTGTTGTATCAATCATCTTTTAACTCCTCGTAGATTTCCATTAATGTGTCCTTATGGCCCCATCCCTCACAACCTGGTTCTATAATCAAGTTAAGTCTTGTTTTAAATTGAGGTATCAACTTCTTGTTCTCGTTCAGAATTTTAATAATCTGTTCAAACATGGTGGATAGCTCAAGCAGAAGGGAGTATAACTCTTCTTTTCCGAGTTTTTTGAGTGTTTGATTCATTTTCCTTTCAGCAGTTTTTTTAGTTCAAAGACAAATTCGGATGCGAGCTTCAGCGATGTTTGTGCTTTGGCTTCTTTTGTCTGTTCAAGCATATTGTACTGGAATCTTGAGCGCTTGTCGAGTTCTAACGAGTAAGATTCTATCACTGATTCAGCTTTTGTACTGGCAATTTCCAGGGTATCTCTTTGTATTGCTTCATAGCCTTCCAAAAGCTCTTTCCTTAGTTTGTCAAGAATAAGAAAGATTAATGCATCACTTGTTACTTTATGGGCTATTTTGTCCTGTGTTTTGTAGCCATAACTAAGGAGGACAGCATTTGCCATGTAAAACATAGAATAATATGATGTTACAATAACCCATAAGTAAGGTTTTAATTGACTTTGCATTAGCTCGTTTGCAGTCTTTAATGAGATATCTGCGTTCTCTATATACTTATTCATCGCAAGGTCATTGTGCTCTTTTTTTAGCAGACCTTCCTGCAAATATCTTGAAAAGTTACTCTGCGCTTCCTTTTTTCTTTTTTCGTCAATCATTGTATCATCTCATAGTGTGATTCTATTCCATGAAGGATAATATTGTTCTTTATGGCTTCTGAACCTACAGTAATCTCTTTTGAGTTCCTCATAGCCTTGAAGTCTGATTCCCTGAATATATTGGTATGAATCTTAAGGGGAAGCGTTCCTGTGATGTTTTCGATTTCTTTCACCGCTCTTTCTTCAGCTTCATCCGGAACAATGAACATAAGGTCAATGTCTGATTGTTTGGTTTGTGTCTTTTTTGCGTAACTGCCGAACATGAGCAGGACGTAAAGTTTTGAATGCATGCTTTTGAAGGAGTCATACATTACTGCAAGTTCCTTATTTTTGAGCAGTTCCTGCCTCCTCATGTACTCTGCTTCATAGATTAGCGGATGCGCTTTACTGGTAAGAATTACTTTGTAAGATTTGCCGAAGGCTTCAAGCTTGACTACTTTCATCTTAGAGAGCCTTGTGACTATATTATGGGCATTTTTGTAGTCTTTTTTCAGAAGCTTTGCAATCTGATTGATGCTCAACTCCTTCTCTCTATTCTCAATAAGCAGCTTTATGATTTCTGCCTCTTTGCTTTTCATGTAAATATCACCATAATATTATGTAAATATATACATATATTAAAATTGATGTATTTAGCCTTGAAGTGTACGGCGTTATCGTACAGTTGCATCATTGCGTTACCGTTACTCTTTTCTTGCCTGTCAAAAGGTCGTTCATCAGGCTTTTCTTGATGTTTTCGAGTTTTGATTTTTTGGATTGCTGGAGTGAGACTTTTTTATCTACTACCTTTAAAATTTCTATAATGTGTTGTTGTTCATTAAGGTTTGGAAGAGGAATCTGAATTTGTTGCAATTTTTTTTGACTTAATTTTGTCCTTGTGGATCCGACAATATATGTAGTTAAATCCATAAAATTAAGAATGTAAAATAGAAATTTAGTTGTAGTCTTTTCTTCTATTGCTTTTAATACGTGAGCATGATTATTCACCCAGAATTTACCTCTCATGATATAAGATGAGTCGCCAAATTTGCCATAATCTCCTCCATCTTCTGCAATAAGCAAATATTCGCCATCGTATGCAAATTTGTTAATATAATCAACAATGCCGTTAGCACCACAGTATGGATATTGACCTTTTAGTTTTGACCTTCCCATAGAACTCAGAGGACATCTTTTATTATCAAATATTTCTACAACCTCAGAGAGATTTACTACCTTCCACTTCTTCCCATCGAACAGCTCTTTCATGAGGCCCACCTTGAGCCGTTCGACTCGCTGGCTCTCCCTCTCTACGATGTCAAGGCGATCATCAACTGTGGAGAGAACTTCCGAGATGGATTGTTGCTCAATAATTGACGGAAGAGGTATCTCCAATTTTGCCAAATCTGTACGTAGAACTCCTTTTATAGTGCTTCCTTGTGCAAACGATTTTATTTTTCTCTGATTATAGGTCAGTTGCCAATAAACATACTCATTGAATGCTTTTGATTTGTCAATTATTAAGCCAGTGAGGTCTTGACTAATTGTAACCTCTATTTTATTTATAGCGACTTTACCAATTCCTACTCTGGTAGCAACCAGTAAATTATCTTTTTCCACAAGGTGTGTTGCACTATTTTGTAGACCCCCTTTTGTTATGGACTTTTGACCTGATCTCACGAACCTTCTTAAAATATGGGCGCTTGTCATCCAAGGTATGTTACCATTCCAATAGCTTTCATTTGAAGTCGAAGGGGTCCCACCGCCAATCATATCTACACAAATGTCTCCTAATCTTTTTAAATCCCAATCATCAGGAATCACGACTATCTCAGTTTGTTTCATTTTTTCATCTGATTTAAAAAATGCGAAATAAATGTTAAGTACCCCCTGTTTCCTCCCATTGATCTGTGCAGTTTTGCAGATTTAAGGACTGCAGATATTGATAATGACAAATCGCGCTTATCATAGCTATTCAGGAATAAAACAAGTTTAATTTTTCTGATAATCTCCTCTTCAACCCTGTTAAATGACGCTTTCTCAGTTAAGATGTTGTCTCTGAGGTTTTTTAATAACTCAATCACTTCAGAATCCTTTAATGAATCGTTTTCCAGGTAATAAGACCAAATTGTCTCTTCAATCGCCATAATAATGGGATAAAATGCCTCTCTATTTTTGTCACTAATGGCATCAACCCCCGTACCTGTATCCTTACATAAGCTCGCCACAGTATGCTCATCGGGATTAAAATCTTCTACTTCATCTTCTTCGTTATCACTCAGGATTTCTTTAAACATCTTATAGTGCTTTTTTAGCCTCTCGATGAATATTGTATCATGCATCATCACTTCTTCAAATAGCTTAAGCGCATTTTTCGAGTGCTTTGTTCTTATTCCAGTTAATTCAAGGATAGGCCCCTTTAAGTCAGGCGCCATGCTTTTATCATGCGCCCATTTTTCATAGAACTTAATATCTTCCCATCCAAAACCAATTGTAGCGATAGGATTATCTTCATAAATTACATTAATGAATGCCCTTCTGCAGTCGCATTTCTTGTCATTGCAGAAACTTTCAGCAAAGTAGTAATGGCCCTCAGGCAAATCTTTTCCTGGCGGCATAATGACGCATCTCGTTTCTTTTTCACCCACATCGGGGAATCTATTTACAAACATCTCCATCATCATTTTACGTGCCTCCATGTGTTGGCTATATCTAACATCATCCCCTAGACTAGCAGAAAACACAAATGTTCGATAAT
>DUKR01000028.1:3078-4484 GCA_013329175.1 Candidatus Woesearchaeota archaeon | reverse complement strand
AATAATGAAACTTTTAGATATGCACTTTGCTATACTAGCAGAAAACACAAATGTTCGATAATTAATGTTTTCTGCTATTACATTATCTCCTTCAAAAACCCTTCAATCTTGTTGTCAACTTCGATTTCTTCTTTCTCGATAGCTTTCAAGTCAGCCCATTCTTCCATGACATCAATTACTTCTGTTTTTTCTTCAGGGTAAACGTAAAGAGAGACGTTCAGGTTGTAGTCGTTCTTGCGTATCTCATCAAGAGGAACCATACGGGAAAAGCCCTCTTCTTCTTTCCAGCCTTTGTACGTATCAACAAGCTTTTTGATGTTGGAAGTAGAAAGCCAGTTAAGCTTGCGCACGTCAGGATGCTGTTCAGATTCAGAAGAAGCATTGATGAATAAAACTCCGTTCCTGTGCTTCTTGTTTTTGTTGAATATGATAATGGCTCCTGGAGCTCCTGTGTTGTAAAACAGTTTCTCAGGTAACAATATCACAGACTCAATTACATCGCCTTTGAGACGAGCATCTCCATCAATAGCAAGCAGTCTGATAGCTCGTTCCTTGCCGCCTCTAAACAAGCAACCATTGTCAATGACAATGCCTACTTTTCCTTTGGAAGAGGCAAGCATGTGCTGTATCCATGCCCAGTCTGCGGATTGCTTTGGCACAAAACCATAATTGAAGCGCTGCTTCCAGAAATCTCCTTTTTTCAAGACAACTTCATCGTAGCCATCCTGATTCCAAGGCGGGTTCGCAATAACATTATCGAACTGCTTAACTCCATCAGATTCCTTAAATTTAGGATACAGGAGAGTATCTCCAAACGAAAGTTTGGCGTTCTTAATATCATGAATGTAGAGATTCATTCGGCCAAATGCCAATGTCTTATGGTTGGCTTCCTGCCCGAATAAAAACAATTTATCAGCTTCTTTCTTTCCTTTCATCTGCTCAACGTGTTTATATGAAATGATGAGCATCCCATTACTAGCGCTTGCAGGATCATACACACTTTGGCCAGGCTGAGGATCTAAAACTTCAACAAGCAACTGGATAACTTCCCGTGGAGTGTAAACCTCGCCTTCCTTAGCTTTATCTGGTGCAAAGTAGCGTAGAACCCATTCGTATGCATCACCTAAAACATCTGCTGAGACATGATGAAGTTTTCTTTCGCTAAAAAGCTCAACAAGCTGCCTAAGCATTTCTGCATTTTCTCTGTTGGTAGTGAATTGAATGAAATCCATGTTATCAAGAACATCTTTGAGTTCCTGATTCTTATCTGCCAAGGCCTTGAGCGCTTCAGAGAATTTTTCAGGTAACTTGCTTACTTCCTTTCTGATGTTTTCCCACAGAAAGTCTTCTGGAATAACAAAGTCATGGTAGGTTGCATTCTTTGCCTCTTGCTTTGCCTCTTTTTC
>DUKR01000028.1:0-2765 GCA_013329175.1 Candidatus Woesearchaeota archaeon | reverse complement strand
GTTTCGGCGCTAAAAATACTCTTGATGATGTCATCCTTGCTCTTTAGATGGTAAATGCTTTTGCGAGCATCTTTGGGATCAGGCACAACAACAATCCACCCTGCTTTTCTAAGTTCTGATAGGACAACGGCAACTCCCTGAACTTTGTCTACATAGCCTCGCTGAAGTATTTTTTCAGCATCCCCCATCCTAAATGTTGCTCCCTTAAACTTGTCCCAGAGGACAGCGTATTTGTTTTCAAGCCAATTCGGAAGCTTTGACTGCGTCATAGCAATTAGGAGAGTCCATCATGCTTATAAAACTATCGCTTATTAGATAAGTTACAATGTCGATTAGCTTACCAATTATCCCCTACAGTTGACAAAATGGAGCTGTTTCAAACAAGCTGACTTGACTTTGGCTGTTACTACAGCACTGCCTTAAAATTGCTGTTTTGCTCAGGGTTGGGGGAGCAATTATCGTCGGAGTCAGATTTTTTTTGCTTTTTTATGAGCGTCAGGATTTCACCTACTTCATAGGCGCTCAAATAAATGTCATGGACCAGATAATTCGTCATTGCTAAAGCACACGTTAGATAATATCCTTGCCATTTTCCTTTTGGTAATGGGAACACCCGTTGTGGGGACAAACTACTTTAATGCTGCCTCTGGGTTCATTGACTGAGGAGAGGTAAAAAATAGTAACATATATTAAGTAGTAGCAAAGTGTTACCCCTTGCACTCTGTGCAGTGCAAAAAGGGGGATGGCTGAACAATGATAGTAAAAGATGAATTTTTGAGCAAATTGCGGCGCTATTTTTCTTTGAACCTCTATGAGGTGAAGATATGGACATCGCTACTCTCACGCGGTGTATCAACCGCTGGGGAGCTTTCTGACATTGCAAACGTGCCACGCTCAAGGAGCTATGACGTGCTGGAATCCCTTGAGAAAAAAGGGTTCGTGATAATGAAACTGGGGAAGCCCATCAAGTACATAGCCATTTCTCCAAACGAGGTCCTGGAGCGCGTGAAGAAGAACGTGACGACTGATGCCAAGGAACAGATCAAGCGCTTGGAGGAACTGAAGGGGACTGAAGTCATTGGCGAACTGAACACGCTGCATACGGAAGGTATTGAGCTTGTTGAGCCAGCTGACCTGTCTGGGTCGCTTCGTGGCAGGCATAACCTGTACAACCATCTTGAATTGACCATCAGGAACGCTGAGAAGACGGTCTCCATCATGACGACCTCCCAGGGGCTCATCCGCAAGATAGAGGGGCTGAAGCCGACGTTTGAGAAAATCAAGAAGCGGGGCGTGAAGGTGAGAATAGCTGCGCCCATCACCAAGGAGTGCCTCAGTGCGGTGAAGGACCTGGCAGGGGTAGCTGAAATTCGAAACACGGAACACATAGCAAGGTTCTGCGTGGTTGACGGCAAAGAGATTATATTCATGGTGATGAACGATTCAGACGTGCACCCTACCTACGATGTCGGCGTCTGGGTGAACACGCCGTTCTTTGCCTCAGCAATTGATAACCTGTTTGACATGGCATGGAAGTCTATGAAACCTGCGAAGTAGGGCATCTCTCCTTTCTTTGTTTTCTATTTCTTTTTGCCTATTCAGTTAGACATTTACACTTTCTCTTTGAGAAAGAGATTTTACGTTTTTAAGGGGATGATTTTCATAATATTTATTTAATAGAAGAAAAAGAAGTGCTATTTTCATTAAAAGTAAACACAAAGGTTTTTCCTGATATCTTTTTTATTATAAACCCCTTGCTTGCTAACAATAATAAATCAGTTCTTGCCGTTTGATAAACTACTCGAAATGTTTCCGATATCTCTTTTATTGCAAATAATTTACTTGAATGTTTCATAAATTCTTCAATTATCATTCCTTGTCTCAAATTTAATTCGGGAAAATTTTGAACTATCTTTTTAATATCTTCTTGTTCTCTCTGCTTTTTTTTCACATAATCCATCAAATCATTTAAAGATTCATCTATACATTTTATATTATATTTAATAAAATAAGTCAAATCCATTTCATCATATTCTGTGTATAAATATGCTAAATCATATTCTTTTCGTGAACGAACAATTCTTCTTGAAAGAGACATATATTCAAAAAGCCAATAACCTTGAGATAACATATACCAATAATAAATAGATCTTGCGGTTCTGCCATTACCATCATTAAATGGATGAATGTACCCTATTAAAAAATGTAAAATTATCCCTTTAATTATTGGGTGTATAAATTCTACAGATTCATTATTTGCAAAGTTACACAATTCGTGAATTAAATTTGGAATTTCTTTAGAATCTGGAGGGACATGTGCAATAATTTCAGGATACATATGATGTCCAACCACAATATTATTATTATCTCTAAAATTTCCTTCATAACTAGGATTATCAAGCGTATCTTTAGTTACTTTTTTTGAATTTCCAATATCAATTCAGGAGTTATTTTTTTATCTTTGATACTGAGAATATATTGCATAGTCTCAAAATTATTTACAATCATTTTTTCAGATTTAGTCTTTGGTTTCCTTTTTTCCTGCAACATGGACTTAGCAAATTTTCTTGTGGTTGAGGCACCTTCAATAATACTTGATGCAATTGCTTCTTCCATTAAAGAACTAATCAAATACCTTTTTTGTAATCCTAATGATTTACTTTGAACTTCAATATTGCCTGCTAATTGTTTATCAAAATGATGTAATTTTTTATTAAAGTTTGAAATTAATGAGTACATTATACGTATTTGTTTAGCAAAAACAG